>JBEKYD010000208.1:0-14070 GCA_049511335.1 Bryobacteraceae bacterium
GAAGGGCGGAATGCCGATTCGCCCCACACGCCCCCATGTCGCCACTCACCGCCACCCAGCATTCGCGGTGTGGCGCTCTCTAGCCCGCCAAAATGGTTCCCTCCCCCGCCGCCGCTAACACCACCCCGCCCGCCATGCGAAGGGCTGTCGCGGGGCCGCTGGCGGTGATACCGTGGGGACGGAGGTGCGATGACCTTCCACCCCATAGCCGGAATTTTCCCGCTGCTCGAAGGCGAGGAGTTCGACCGGCTCGTCGAAGATGTCCGCGCCAACGGGCTGCGCGAACCGATCTGGCTGCACCCCGACGACCGGATTCTCGACGGCCGGAACCGCTACCGGGCCTGCCGGAAGGCACGTGTCGAGCCGCGGTTTAAAAAGTGGGACGGCAGGGGATCGCCGGTCGAGTTCGTTGTCTCGATGAACCTGCACCGCCGACACCTGTCGCCAAGCCAGCGGGCTGCCGTGGCCCTGGATTTGTTGCCGATGCTGGAGCTGGAAGCGCGCCAGCGGCAGCTTGCTCGCCTCAAACGGGGTGATAAAAGTCCCGTCGGTCCAAATTTGGACGAACGGGGCCGTTCCGATGCCAAGCTATCCGCGATCATGGGCGTGAGTCGCGGTTACATCGCCGAGGCTAAGGCCCTGAAGGAACAGCATCCCGCTCTGTATCGGGAAGTTCGCGCCGGCCGGAAAAGCCTGGGCGAGGCCAGGGCCGCGCTAACTGAGGCATCGAAGGATGCGCTCGCCAGACAGATTGCCAAAGAGCCATCGCCGATTCCCACCGGCCCGTTCCGGGTGCTCGTGATCGATCCGCCGTGGCCATGGGAGGGCCTGCGGCCCGATGACCGCGGGCGATGCCCGTACCCGGACATGACGCTGGACGCGATCAGAGCCCTCCCGGTAGGCGATCTGGCGCACGAGGATTGCATCGTTTGGCTGTGGGCGCCGAACAGCTTCCTCCACCAGGCCTTTCACATTCTCGATCATTGGGGCTTTGAGGATAAGGGGGTCCTGACGTGGGTCAAGAACTCCTTGGGACTCGGGCGGTGGCTGCGGGGCCAGACCGAGCAGTGCCTGCTGGGCGTTCGCGGGGAGCCCAAGCTCGCCCGCTTGAGAAGCCAGGGCACGGCGCTTTTCGCCCCGAAGCACGGGCACTCCCGGAAGCCGGATGAGTTTTACAGCATGGTCGAGTCCCTTTGCCCCGGCAGCAAGCTTGAGATGTTCTCGCGCCAGAGCCGCGCGGGGTGGCAGTCATGGGGCGCCGAACAGGGATTGTTCGACACTGTGAAGAACCAGAAGACTAGGCGCGCCATGAAGTGGGGACTACGCCCGCTGAATCGCCGTGCGCACGCTGGCCGCGGACTGCTTGCTTGAAATCTCGCCGAGCAGCTTCCGTAACCGGCGTGCGGCTCCGTCCTGCCCGCGTTGGGCGTTGAGCGTCAACGCATCGCGGTGCTGAGTAAGTTCGGTTACTTCGTTATCGTAAGGGCTGCCCGGCTGGTGAGATCAGCGGTCACGGCTTCCCGCCGCGCGGGCGATTCGGTTTCGGCTAATTGCATCGGATTACACCTTTCCATCGTGACTTCGGCGAGCGAGCAACCCTTTTGCGATTTTGTGAGGAGCGGCGTGAACGGAATTGTGGGATAAATGGATGTGATTTAGGAGTATTCTCCCAGATGCAGTCTTTTCCCGAGTTTTTCCGCACCGCTACCCGCAATCTTCCCTACCCGTATCAGGAAAGGCTGGCCGCCCAGCCAATTGCCAACCGCATAATGCGGGTTCCGACGGGCGCCGGAAAGACCGCGGCGGTCGTACTTTCGTGGCTTCACCGCCTGGGCGAGGGGGTCCCCGACGCGCCCCGCCGCATGGCGTATTGCCTGCCGATGCGAGTTCTTGTGGAGCAAACCATGGAGCAGGCGCGCAAGTGGATTTCCGCGCTGAAGCTACCCGTCGGCGTGGCAACATTGATGGGCGGCGAGGTGGAGGAGGAGTGGGAAATCCGCCCGGAGCGCCGCTGCATCATCGTCGGGACCCAGGATATGCTGTTCAGCCGGGCGCTGAATCGCGGCTATGCGATGAGCCGGTACCGATGGCCCGCACACTTTGGTTTGTTAAATAACGACTGTTTGTGGGTCTGCGACGAAGTGCAGCTAATGGGCGACGGACTGGCAACATCGGCGCAACTTGCCGCTTTCCGGGAGCGCTTTGGGACCTTCGGGAATTGCCCGACGATCTGGATGTCGGCGACGGTCGATCCCAAAATGTTGCACACCCCGGACATGCTAGATGCCCCGCCGGATTTCGAGCTTCGCGAGGAGGACTTCGCACGGAAGGATCTCAACGACCGCCTGACGGCGCGGAAGCTTCTCGAAAAGGCGCCGGACGACTGCAACACCGCGCAAGGACTGGCGCACTTCCTCGCCGAACGCCACGGCCGGGGTACGCAAACCATCGCCGTGGTCAATACAGTCGCACGGGCGCGTGAGGTATTCGACCAACTCCGCAGGCTCGTGGGCAACACTATACCCTGCCACCTTCTCCATTCCCGATTCCGGCCATCGGAGAAGCGAAGTTGGACTGAAATCTTCAAGCCGGAGATCCCCCGTGAAGGCCGGATTCTGATTGCAACCCAGGTGATCGAAGCCGGGGTAGACATCTCATCGTCGCTCCTCATAACGGATCTGGCGCCGTGGTCGAGCATGGTACAACGCTTTGGCAGGTGCAATCGCGCGGGCGAATGCGACACAGCGCACGTTTTCTGGATCGATACGCGTCCGAAAGTGGAACCCTACGAGGCGGACGAATTGGAAAGAGCCGGTGAAATCGTAAAGAATTTGACATCCGCCTCGCCTTGCGATTTGTCCGTGCAAGCTCCCGATTACGAGCCAACACACGTACTTCGGAAGCAGGACCTGGTGGATCTATTCGATACAACGCCGGATCTATCGGGCTACGATCTGGACGTCTCGCGGTTCATTCGCAGCGAGCAGGATCGCGATGTTCTGCTCGCGTGGCGCGCCAGCGACCCGGGGCTCCATTTCCGCGGCAGCGATGCCGCGGCCCCATTGAAGCCTGTCTGGCGGGCCGCCACCATCGCGTCTGCTTACATATTTCCGCGGCAGCGATGCCGCGGCCCCATTGAAGCTCGGCTTCGCCTGCGTTGCTCAGGATGCAAAGCCGATTTCCGCGGCAGCGATGCCGCGGCCCCATTGAAGCGAGCACGCCTTTCAGCCCTTCCATCGAATCCTTCATATTTCCGCGGCAGCGATGCCGCGGCCCCATTGAAGCACTTGATAAAACTTCCGGTAGACGGCGCGGTCTCGGATTTCCGCGGCAGCGATGCCGCGGCCCCATTGAAGCCGGATGAGCTGCGCGAGAAAGCGCTTCACTTCAGGGCATTTCCGCGGCAGCGATGCCGCGGCCCCATTGAAGCGTTGTGCTTGAAAGCTGGACAGGCGCCCCGATTTCATTTCCGCGGCAGCGATGCCGCGGCCCCATTGAAGCTATCTGCCGCACGGGTCAAACCCCGAGACTTTCCGCATTTCCGCGGCAGCGATGCCGCGGCCCCATTGAAGCCAGATTCGAAACCGGGCGGTGTACTGTCAGTACAACATTTCCGCGGCAGCGATGCCGCGGCCCCATTGAAGCCGCACAGCCTTGCTCTTGCGCACCGCCGCCCGCCCGGATTTCCGCGGCAGCGATGCCGCGGCCCCATTGAAGCTTGGTAGGCATCCTTGCCGCCGAGGTGCGCAACGGTATTTCCGCGGCAGCGATGCCGCGGCCCCATTGAAGCGCGATCCGCTGCAGCACCGCCCAGAGCCAGAACATCAATTTCCGCGGCAGCGATGCCGCGGCCCCATTGAAGCGTATATATCGGCGACATCCGGCTGTGGTGCTCTGCGGATTTCCGCGGCAGCGATGCCGCGGCCCCATTGAAGCGAAGTGCCGCTTGGCCATGCGGGCGAAGTTGGCGCATTTCCGCGGCAGCGATGCCGCGGCCCCATTGAAGCGTCGGTTCTCCGGAACAGTGGTTGACCGGATTCTGCATTTCCGCGGCAGCGATGCCGCGGCCCCATTGAAGCTTTCACCCAGCATAGAGAAGCTTCCAGTTGCCCTCTAATTTCCGCGGCAGCGATGCCGCGGCCCCATTGAAGCGTCAGACCGTGAGGGGTCAGCCAGTGGCACGCTTCCATTTCCGCGGCAGCGATGCCGCGGCCCCATTGAAGCCAATCAAACGCCGGTTGCCACCAATCCGGCTAATCCATTTCCGCGGCAGCGATGCCGCGGCCCCATTGAAGCAAGTTCCATGCCACCGCCAATTGCCGAGCCAGCGCCATTTCCGCGGCAGCGATGCCGCGGCCCCATTGAAGCAAGAAGGCTGCCGAGGCCCCCGCGCCCAACCCGGCGCATTTCCGCGGCAGCGATGCCGCGGCCCCATTGAAGCCGGTGGGACGCTGATGACTACGATTCCGCCACTAACATTTCCGCGGCAGCGATGCCGCGGCCCCATTGAAGCGTTGATAGTCCGGTACCGATACTTCTTTTCCCACGAATTTCCGCGGCAGCGATGCCGCGGCCCCATTGAAGCGGAGATCCAGGCAGTGCGGCCTCAACCAGGAATTACATTTCCGCGGCAGCGATGCCGCGGCCCCATTGAAGCCTGTAGAGACTTCAAGGGCCAATACGGGTGAACACATTTCCGCGGCAGCGATGCCGCGGCCCCATTGAAGCAACCGTGTCGGCGCATCGGCGCGGCATCGTGAGAGGCGGCAAATGAGTTGGTATCTGGCAAATGAGAAATGGCTAGACGGCGATGAAGACGGACTGCTAGACCAGTTTGCGAGCGGTCGCGGCTTGACCGATCTCAGAAAGGCCGTAGAGGCGACCGACGATTTCCCAGCGCTCCAGGAGTTCATCCGCGAAGGCATATCTGAGCACGTACCGGAGTTGCAGGCGGAACTTCAACGGTTCGCCAAGGACGCCGACGCCGAGATTGCAACGACGGCGCGCGGTCTCGAATCGCTGATGGGCGGGCAGAAATTTGTGATGATCACGAATGGCGCGCAATAACGGCGAAGGTTCATCTGGCTGGTGACGCCCGCGCTGGTGGAGCGCGACGCAGCCGAGGCGGCGGTCGTCGACACTGTGCCGCGCCAGCAGACGATGGAATTGCAACATTTCCGCGGGCGGCGTGGATTGAACCCCACCCGGTACACTTCCGGCGTTTTCGCGCTCGGCCCTGCGCTTCATGCCACCGCCGTCAGAATCCGCGCAACGGTCATGTGGCTCACGCCCGTCTCAGCCGCGATCTCGCGGGTGCTCAGGCCGCGCTCACGCAAGGCCAGCACGCGCTCACGGCGCACTGCGGCGCGGGGCCGGCCCAGCCGCTTGCCTTGCGCCCTGGCACGGCTGAGGCCCGCCAGCACGCGCTCGGAAATGCGGACGCGCTCATACTCGGCGACGCACGCCAGGATGGCGAGGACCGCGCTGGCGAACGGGCCGATGCTGCGCAGGTACTCCTCCTTGTATGACCACCACTGGACGCCATTGGCCGTCAGGCGTTCGAGGTGCCCGAAGGTCTTCGCGACGCCCTCGCGCGAGAACCGGTCCAGCGACCAGAACAGGACCAGGTCGAATTCCTTCCGCGAAGCTGACTCGAACAGGCGCTTGAACTCCGGTCGGTCCGCCGTCTTGCCGCTGGCCGTATCGACGTACTCGTGCGCCAGCACCCAGCCTTCGCCGCGCTTGCGAGCAACGAACTGCCTGAGCTCACGCAGTTGGTTCTCGCAGTCCTGGCCCTTATCTCGTGTGCTGACCCTGGCGTACAGAGCTACTCGCAGTGCGGGTTTCATGACCACTACGAAGGGGCGCAGCCGTTGGGGGGTGACCAGCGGAAATAGGCCCGTAGAATGGCCGCCTTCGCCCACCGGGCGCGCACGTTGGGCCGCCGAGGTAGGGGTGAGACTAAGAGGCGTTGCCCTTCCCGCGGCAGTTTTCCAGGAATAGCACCAATTGGTCCCATTCCGCGGTTGCCTCGAACGGACCGCCAGTCGCCTTGTGCCACCCCAGAGTGAAGCACGGATAACCGATCCGTTCGCTTGAAACCGCCCAGCGGAAGCCCCGGCGCTCCTCCAGGGTCAGGTACGCGCAGGCGATACCCACCTCACGGAGTCGTCCGAAGTCGCTTGTTACCTTCTCGATTGTAGCCGTGCCGAAAGACCCGCTGTTCTTGATTTCCAGGGCTGCGGCCACCTGATGCGGCTCGTACAGAACACCAAGTATGGCTTCCTGGGCCCGGTGCGGGATGATGAGATCGACTTCGACCGGCACGCCACGTACGAAGACATCGCGAGAAGACGTGGGGATGCCGGCGGCAGCGAGCGCCGCCCGCACAAGCTCCACGCTAACGGCTCCCGAGAACTTCGAGCACTTGACACCGAAGCTTGCCTTCAGCTCACGGGCCCTGGCGATGACTTGCTCAGCCACCATGCGCGTGCACTCCCCCGAATCTTATCAGATCTGCGCCAAACTCAATAGCATGGCCCTCATTCGCGCACGGGGCGCGCCAGGTTGCGCCACCGGGGGCCACGTCCTTTGGTGCACGCGATAGGAAGGCTTGACCATTTCACTTAACCGCGATTGTCATCCGGCCCGACTGAATGCAGTGCAGGCGCCGCCGCGGTGGAATTCTCAGCCAGCGTCCCGAATCATGGATTCCATTCTAGCGATCAGCTCGGCCGCGGGCACTTCCAGCACCGTCGCGATCTTGAGCATTACAACGATGTTTGGGCTTTGAATGCCGCGCTCTACCAGGCTGATGAATGACCTGTCCAAGCCTGCGGCTTCCGCAAGGTGTTCCTGGGACATTTCCTTGCGCTCTCGGTACTCGCGCAACACTTTCCCGAATGCCCACTTCGGGCCGGTCGTTGGTTGAACCTGTGCGCGGTTTCGAGCCCGCTTTCGTGTAGCCAAACGTACATCGTGGGGTGTAAACTCTTTTTAAAGCTGTAGATTTAAATCCGAACTAAATTTGCCGGATGGAGGCCAGAATGGCGAGAAGGCCCGAGGAGGGTGCACAGTTTGTCCGATACTTCGGCCCATTGCTGGATGCGCTTCGGGAACTGGGCGGTTCTGGAACGCCAGATGAGGTGGTCGAGCGAATAGCCGCCGACCTGCACATCCCAGATTCGGTTCAAAACGAATTGCTGTCCTCCGGTGAACCGCGCTTTCGGAACCAGGTGGCTTGGGCGCGTTTCCATCCCGTGCAAGATGGACTCGTGGATTCCTCGAAAAGAGGGGTTTGGAGCCTTACCGAGCGCGGCCGAGGCGTTCATCTTTCGCCGGAACAGTCCCACGAGCTGTTCCTGAAGTGGGTTCGTATTTTCCGCGAGCGGCGCAAGGCGCGAACCGGACCACCAGAGGCTGTACCAGGGCAGGTCGTAGACGAACCCGATGCTCCCGGCACTGATTATCGAGCCGAGGTCCTGCGACTGATGCTCAGCCTGCCAGCGGCCGGTTTTGAGCAGTTATGTCGGCGGGTTCTGCGTGAAGCTGGTTTCGTGCAGGTCACCGTGACAGGCCGCTCAGGCGATCAAGGCATCGACGGCTATGGGACACTGCAAATCAATGTCCTGGTTTCGTTCCAAGTATTATTCCAGTGCAAGCGCTACAAGGAATCGGTGAGCGCATCGCAGGTCCGCGATTTTCGGGGGGCAATGGCGGGCCGCGCGGATAAGGGCATGATAATCACCACTGGCACGTTTACGGCTGAGGCACGTCGCGAGGCTTCGCGCGACGGCGTGCCGCCAATCGAGATCATAGACGGCGGCAAGCTGATCAACCTGCTTGAGAGTTTAGAACTCGGCCTTAAGAAAATCACGACGTACGAAATTGACACGCCGTTCTTTAATGAGTTCGGGGCTCGGCAAGATTCGGCAGAAGTCGCACCTTCCGTGGGCATAGCCAGCGGTATGAGGCCCGTAAAATAGCCGCCATTCGCGCACGGGGCGCCCACGTTGGGCCGCCGGGATAGGTGTGGGCGTAGGGTAGGGGCCGGGGCGTTCGACTGCACACCTTATCCGGGAAAGGGAACCCCAAGAACCGGCAATGCGCCGCTTGAAGAATCGACTCCCGCGTTGATGGGTCCCTACCGAAGCCGTCGCGTTTCGGCGTTGCCACCCGGCAGGAGAGGACAACGCCGATAATGCTGTAAGGCGGAAATTTCGGTGTGGAGATTGGGCGGCGTAGGGAGCACGCACCCTGCGTGGCTCCCCGGGTGGAGTGGTGAATACCATGGAAATGGACCCGAACGAAACCAAGAAGATCCCTATAGGGGATCTGAAAAGTGAAGAAGGCGTGAAGGAGCTTATCGATTCCGAAATGATGCGCCCCTACCTCCGGCTGGCCGAAGCAATCATGACGCGTCAGGGCCTCAAGGAAGCCGTCTCGGAAATCGGTGATTTGCCCCTGGAGCAGCGGTATCTGTGGCGGGTCCTATCGGCGCTGAAGTGGGGATTCGCCGACTTCGATAGTGCGAACGTGGTGGTTGATCGCAAGACACTGCGGCCGGAAGACCGGGCGAAGGTTGCGGAGCTGATTCAGCACCGTCCTGTGCAGTTCTGCATCTTTCTAAAGGCCCTGCTGGGGGATGAAGCGATGGAGAGAATGATGACCCAGGCGATTAACGTGGCGAAGAAGGTCCCCTCCGTAAGCTGACCCCCGCCCCGGCATCAGTGGCCCTCGTTTCGCCCTCGCGCGGCGGTGACCGCTGGGTTCTACAGATCGTCCTCGGCCACCCCTACTAGCTGCTTAACGAACGTCACCGCGGTCTGGGCAACGCGGGGCACCTGGTCGCCGTAGCGCTTGGGCTTCTCGCGCCCGCACTGCCACTTGATGGCGTCTATCTCGACGCGGGCCACCCGCCAATCGATCTTCCCGTCGACCATGTCCTGCACGACTTGGTCGACCTGCTCGACGCGGGCCAAGGTTCTCATCTTGGTGGCCCTTTCGTACTGGATGCGGAAGCTCTCGTTGTCCGCCAGCCAATGCAAAATCGTCGCCTTGGTGGGCATCCCCGGCTTCTTCGCGATGGCGCGGAGGGAGAGCCCCTCGACGATATAGACGCAGATCCGCGTGGCTTTGTCGGGCGTGTACCCGTAGGGTCGGCGTACCAGCTTCGTTCCCGGCCGGCCACCGATGTCTACAGTCTGCACGCTTGTATTGTCGGCTCTGAGCGAGAATTCGTAATAAGGTGCCATTTTACGCGGCTTTCTTCACGCTGCGGACCGCGATGAATTCAACGTTGGTGACGGCCAGGCGCTTGACCTTCAATAGCAGGTAGCGCAGGTTCTTGTAGCCACGGCCGCGGTTGATGAGCAGGCGAATATTCCCGTTGACGGCCTCGACCACCCCAAAGCGGACCTTGGTCCGGCAATAGTTGACAATGCCATCCAGGTGCTTCAGCAACATCTCGGCGAGTTCCTCGAACGGCTTCAGCCGCTGCCACTTGAGTTGATCGATCCACTTCTGGAGATAGTTGAGCATGGCCCCTTCGTAGTGGTAATCCCACAGCCTCTCCAGGCTTTCTTTCAATAGGTAGGCTTTGAAGACCCGCCGATTCAATCCGAACAGCCGGTTCAGCTCTCCGCGCTGTGGGTATGTCAGATTCTTCCAGCGACTCAGCAGCAACCATTTCTTTCCTTTGATGAGTCCCCGCTTCTGGGGCCCTTGCCGGAAGAACTCCGCCCGCCGCACCTCGTCGATGGCATCG
This sequence comes from Bryobacteraceae bacterium, assembly GCA_049511335.1. Taxonomy (GTDB): domain Bacteria; phylum Acidobacteriota; class Terriglobia; order Bryobacterales; family Bryobacteraceae; genus JBEKYD01. The sequence goes on from JBEKYD010000208.1 coordinate 9,767, forward strand.
TTGGCGTGTTGCAGCACGTGAAACTTGTCGTATACGATCTTGCACTGGGGTGCCCATTGCTCAATGCTCAACCGGAATGGCTCCCACATGTCCACACACACCGCCTCGATCCTTTTCCGCTGCCGGCTGACCAACTGGCTACGAAAGAAATCGTCCAGCGTCTCCTTCTTCCGCTCCTTGCCGAACCACAGCGGCTCGCCCGTTTCCAGATTGCACACCACCGTCAGAAACTTGTCCTTCTTGCCCTTGTACAGCTCATCGACACCCATTTGCCGCAGGGGCGGTTGCCGCCGTCGGGCTTCCCACCGCTCCAGGTACCGCAGATCGATGGCTCGTACCGTGCTCTCCGCCAGCCCCATGCGTCGGGCTACTTGCCGCGCCGCCGCGCTCTCGCACGCCTGCCCCACCGCATCCTCGAAACGCTTGCTGTACGGCGCCTTGCTCGGCAGCGGTTCTACCTTCTCCGCCTTCACGCCGCAGTCCGGGCAACGGATCCGGTAGAGTTCAATGATCACCGCTGTCTGGAATTCGAAGCACGGCAGATCCCGTACCTCCCGCTCGTAGACCTCGTGGATGTCCTGCACCCGCCGCCCGCAACGCGGACACCTCAGTATCCGGTTGCCGCGCTTGCGTCGCACCCACAGTCTCAGAGTCTTGGCCTTCTCGTCGATCTCATGATGATAGACCCGGTAGCCCGGCCAGCCCAGGATCTTGGTGAACTCGTTGTCGGTCAGCAAACGCCAAAGTCTACCGAATGGCGCCCATGTCGCCAAATGTCCTGAAATCCGGGGCCTTTACAGATTCTTGCTCAGAGCCGTATTGTCGGACCAAGCACTCCGCAACCTCGCTTCTTTCCGGGATAACCCCATGACGCGCGTGCGCGTACTGCGCGAAAAATGGCGCGCCAGCGCGGAACCGTCTGCCTTAGCCGCCGCGGAATACCGCCCATGCTTCGTCACCGCCCGCCGGATGCGCTCGATGCCTTCCGCCGTCCTCGGTCCCGTGCTCAGCCCGCCGTGGTTTTTGCAGCGAGTGTGTCTCTGACTCCGGGTACTCCAGATCGCGGCGGCCTGACAGGGAGTTCCCCGCCGCGTCTTTGCCCCGCATCGTGGTTTCGTCATCTTTTCCCTTCTTTCCGGGATGACCCCATGACGCGCGTGCGCGTACTGGTACACAAAAGCCCCCATTTGCCGGTCACACTACGTTCACTTCCCCAACGTCTTCGTAGCTCACATCCGCCACTTGAATGCCCAACTTGACTATCAACCGCGCGGCCTCCTTCTGCAACTCCTCGTCGGACATCTTCTCTAGGTTGTTGCCTTCGGTGTCGGTGGGGGCGACCTTCGCTGGGGCGTCGAGGCCCAGCAGCTTGGCGCGGCGCTCTCCGATACTGATCGCCTTTCCGATGGCCGCCACGTCGCCGGCTTTGATTCTCTTCTGAAGGCAGTCCAGGTAGTAGTCCAGGCGCTGGAGTTCGATCTGACGAACGTGGGGAACTTCCTCTCTGATGTCGCGGTCGTACGCCTCCAAAACCCGCATCAACATCTGGTACGCGGCGGCGGGAGTGACCCCGAGTTGGGTTGCTATCTCGCTGTACGACTTGCCCTGCTTGCGGAGATCCAGGGCGTTCATCTCCCTCTCGCGGGCTTGCAGGTGCTGCTTGGCGCCGGGGTTCCAGGTGGACTTCTGGTCCTTCCTGCCCGGCAGCGGCTCGTGGTGGGGCGACCTATGCCGGTATTCACGCTTATGTACTAAACCGAGCTTGGCGCTTTGAGCCATAAAGTAACCCTAGTTACCAGCAGCCCATTATATATCTTCCCGGCCTCCAGCGCGTTGAATAGAAAGGCCGCTGTTCCCAGGGTTAACCCGTCTACTACAATAGATGGCCTATTTGCTGACTTGCTGCTTTGCACCGACAGTCGCGCCGCGCCAATCTTGGAACTTTCCCCGAAAGTGGCACCTACAAAACCTACAGAACCGGCCAAGATACGCACTCGCCGGCGGGCTTGCTAAAGAGGGCACCTACAGAACCTACAAAACCCTGGTGATGTTCATGGTTTATGCCTAAAACGGGCACCTAAAAGGGCGTTTTTAGCGCCCCGGCGGCGGGGGTGCTACCCACCTACCAGCCGGCCCCCGGCGGCGCAACCTATCGCCTAGAAACGCCAACGAATAGGCCTCAAACGGGTTCTAGCTTAGCTTCCGGTCAGCAAATTGGTGCCCTGGCGCTCGAGACGGCAGAAAACGGCGTAAGTTACTGTCTGAAGCCGCTAGTGTTGTGTTGACTATGCTTGTCAGTTTGGTAAAAGCACCGAAACTTCTGGACGACCAACGGCTCGCTGAAATCAGGCGGCGAATGAAGAAAAGCAGCGACTGACAGATGAGATTCAGCGGATCGCAAAATCCCGAAAGCTTATGATTGATCTCGATCTTTAACCTGGTTCGAAAATCGGTGTTGCCGCGCCTCCAAACATGTGGTTGTAACGCGAAGAATTCTTGAATTTACTGGGTTGAGTGACTAAGGCCACCGAACGCGCAACGGTGTCGATGCAGGCGCTTAGAAGAGCACAGGTGTAAAGTATGCCAGACTCCGCTCACCGCCATCCGCTGCGGCCCGGCCTGGCGTTCAACCGCGCCGCTACGACCCCGATGTTGACTCACTTCGCCCCATTGATTCGCGCGGAATTCTCTTGCTTATCCGGCCGACCAGAGCGATGGATGTGATCACCGCGGCAATTACCGCGCGGAAAAAAGGAGACATGAAATGACCACAGAGAACGCAGAAACGCCGGAAAGCGGCCCGGCTGCCCCGGCCCACGAGCCGAAAGCGCCCAAAGACGCCCGTGTCGCGCCACAGGCGGCCCACGTTGCGCCGGACCAGGCCTCCTCGACGAAGGCTACCAGCCCGAAGAAGGGCGCGCCCACCGGCCATAGAACCGCCGAGGGCCGGAAACCCAAGGCCGCCGTGCCGAAAAAGACAGCCAGAGCTGGCATAAAGGCAGCCAAGCCCGCCCGCGCCGAGGGAGCCAGCACGCCGCGCGCAGGGAGCAAGGGAGCGAAAATCCTGGAACTGATCGGACGACCCAAGGGAGCGACCCTGGCCGAGATCGTGAAGGCGACGGATTGGCAGAAACATTCGATCCGGGGCTTCCTCTCCACGGCCGCCAGCAAGCGCGGCTGCAAGATCGTGTCCGCCAAGCGCGGGGACGGCCAGCGGGTGTACTCCCTCAAGGGCTGACATCGGGTTTTCGCCTCCCGGCCCGGCCGGCTCCGGCCGCGGCGGGCTTTTCTGCTCTGGGCCGCGAAGACCGGCGCAGTGGGCGCCTTCAACGCCGTGCTCACCTCCTTCCCAATTTCGGTGTTATTCCCCTTATGTTCTACATTGACAAGGGTCAACCTGAGGCTCTGTGCGTCGAAGCGGGGCACAGGCGTTAAGATTAAGGCCGACCTCACCCAGTGGAGCGTACCACGGGCCGGGTTGTGTACACCCCAGAACGCGTTTGCGAGCAGCAGAAGTCCGCGATGGTGACGACAAGTCGAATGGCCTGCGGCCGGCGGACATCGCCCGTTTTCAGGGAACGGCGTTTACCAGGAGGAGTCCGCTCCGAGGCTCTTCCAATCTCCAAACTTCACCGGTCCGTGTGTGCCAGTTTCCGATATTCGGGTTTCACGGCCAGTGGCATCAGAACGCTGAGTTGCGCCGTCGGTAAGCCTTGGCCAAATCTCGGGAGCGATCCCCGAATCTGCGCCCAACTTCCGGGTTCCCGACAAATCATTCCCTATTTCGTTATCGCAAGCACCCGACTGGAACGGCGCACCGAGGCACGTGCTCGTGACACAACCAGATCAGAATTAAGAAAACGTGTAGATCTGAATACCCGCCCTGCTTCGAAATCACTTGGTTTGAGACGTGCGGCGGCGCAGTTCATCGAAGAAATTCAACAGAAACGTGACGTGCACGGAAGTTTTGTTTTCTTCGGCCGCCGGCCGCGGGACCAAAGCCTCGATTCTTGTACCGTCCGGAGCCAGATCAAAATTCGAGTCGCCGGTGGGCGGACTGAGTTCTTGGTCGGACCAAAGACGAGGCTTACTGGCCGCGAACGATTCGCCAATTACTGCGTAGCCGGCCACCATGATCCGATTGTCCGGATTTTCAAAGAATAGGTTCTTTCCGTCACGGGACCAGACGGGCATCTTGCCGCCACCGGAGGAAATCTGCCACTTGCCTCTTCCGGCGGTCTCCGGGAACGGCCGGACATACACTTCATAGACGCCTGACTCATCGGAGGCAAACGCCATCCAGC
>JBEKYD010000209.1:0-18739 GCA_049511335.1 Bryobacteraceae bacterium
CCGCTCGCGTTTTGGGAGGCGGCCCTGAATTCAAGAATCATCCGGGGCGCATCGGGCGCCAGCAACCGGCGGACTCAGGGTCTGTTGCTCTGGGGGCAGCAAATCCGGGCGCTACAGTATTAGGCGGAGCAACTCGGCTTATGATTCGAATCACTCAGCCTGTGATGGCGGCGGCTACATTCCTTCTTCTGGCTGGCGGGGGTGTGGCGCAGGAGAAGCGATACGTGGTGATCGACCAGGACGCGGCCGGGCCCGGCGGTACAGACATGATGTCCATCCTGGTGCTGCTGCAGTCGCCCAATGTGCAAACGCTGGGCATTACGGTGGTGACCGGAGACCAGTGGCGCGATGAAGAAGTGGCGCACACGCTGCGGCTTCTGGAACTGGTGGGGCGCGCGGATATTCCGGTGGCGCCGGGCGCGGTATACCCACTCATGCGGACGCAGGCGGAGACCAAGCTGTGGGAACAGCAGTACGGGAAGGTCACCTACCAAGGCGCCTGGACGCGCCGCGAGAGCAACCACGATCCGGCTGAGGTGCCGGCGATGACCGAGGGCAAGCCAACGAAACTGCCGCTCGACGAGGACGCAGCGCATTTTCTGGTGCGCATGGTTCACGAGCATCCGCACGAGGTGACGGTTTACGCGGGCGGCCCGATGACCAACCTGGCGCTGGCGTTGGGCCTCGACCCGCACTTCGCGGAGCTAAGCAAAGGGCTGGTATTCATGGGCGGGAGCTTGAGCCCGCGGACGGACGACCCGGAATACGCCAACGACCCGCGGCGCGAATTCAACCTGTGGTTCGACCCCGAGGCGGCCCACATAGTGCTGCGCCCGCACTGGCCCTCGATCATCTGCACAACGGTGGATCTATCGGTGAAGACGCGGTTGAGCCAGGAGATGTTCGACCAGATCACCAAGGCGCAGACGCCCTCGGCGCAGTATGTGGCCCGCTATTCGCACCCGGCGCGCAGCTACCTGTGGGATGAGTTGGCCGCTGCGGCGTGGATCGACCCGACGCTGATTACGGCCGAGCGGCACCTGTACATGGACGTCAACGTGGACCGCGGATCGGGCTACGGCGACACGCTCACCTGGTCCGACCGCATCAAGCCGGCCCTGGACCTGCCACTCGTGCACGCGCAGATGGACGTGGACATGGCGAAGTTCGGCAAGATGTTCGTGGAGCTGATGACGCGGGCGACGCCGGGACCGAAACAGTAAACGCCCACCGCCAGGCGTGCGGTTCCACGCCGGGCTTGGGCGGTTAGTCGCGGTCGCTACCGCGAAGGCGCACGCCCCAGATCCGTTGACGGGCAACCGCACGGCATTGTCAAGCTGGGCGGCGCTTGCGCTTGGAGGTGAGGACTGCTAACTATCTATCTGCCAGGCGGCCAGATGATTCACATCGGCAAGAGGAGGTTTATCGTGTCAAAATGCAAGCTTGAGTCCATTTCGGCCCTTTTGCTGGCGGTGGTTTCGTGCGGTTTGGCAGTTCCAAGGCTCGTGATGGGGCAGGCGCAAGAGACTAAGCTCCGGGTAATAGCCTTTGGCGCGCACCCGGACGACTGCGACGGCAAATTCGGCGGCACGGCCGCCAAGTTTGCCAAAGCGGGACACGCCGTCAAATTCGTCTCGGTCACCAATGGCGATGCCGGCCACCAGAGCGAGGGCGGCGGCTCGCTGGCCAAACGCCGCTATGCGGAGGCCCAGGAGTCAGCCCACCGACTGGGGATCGCCGAATACCAGGTGCTAGACAACCACGACGGCGAGCTGACGCCCTCGCTGGAAGTGCGTCGGCAGATCATCCGTGCCATCCGCCAGTGGAACGCCGACCTGGTGCTGGCTCCGCGGCCCAACGACTACCATCCCGATCACCGCTACACGGGCGTGTTGGTGCAGGACGCCGCGTACATGGTGGTGGTGCCCAACGTGGTTTCGGACACGCCGGCATTGCGCAAGAACCCCATATTCATGTATTTCAAGGACAACTTCCAGAAGCCGGCCCCTTTTCGCCCCGACGTGGCAGTCTCGATTGACGATGTCTGGGAAACCAAGATCAATGGTCTGGACGCTCACGTTTCGCAGGTTTATGAGTGGCTCCCATGGGTGGACGGCCGTCTGGACCAGGTGCCCAAGGACCCTGTTGCGCGTAAGGAATGGCTTGCCAGGTCGCGCTCGGGACACATCAACCCGGCGTTGCGGGCTGCGCTGGAGAAGCGCTACGGTGTGGAGCAGGCCGGGCAGATCCGGCATGCAGAAGCCTTCGAACTGTGCGAGTACGGCCGCCAGCCGAACATGGATGACTTGCAAAAGCTGTTTCCAAAGTAGCGACAACCGGCTGCCGTGTTTCCCGTTTTACACTCGCTGGCACTGTGTAGAACTGGTAGTGATGCTCCCGCCCCAGTGGAGCAGCCATAAGGGAGGCGCGGGGTCTCAGCGTACTCCACGATATCTACCATTATCGGAAGCTATTCCACCGGCAAGCCGGCGGCCTGACGCTGTCATGTCACAGCGCGCGAAACTCCCTGGTGCTGATCCCGAGGGCAAGCGGTGAAAGGCTCCGCTCGGAAGACGAGATTTACGTGCGCCGCGCTTTGGCGCGTTTCGAGATCGTCGGCTGAAGAAAGACCACCCAAACTGCCACCACCACCGACAGCCAACCGAAGACATCGCCGCGGCGCGCGTAGAGCGTGGGAACGGCGGGGGCGAGCGGCAGGTTCGCCAGCAGACTGCTGCCCGGCAGATAGGCGCTTCGCCGGCGAGCCACCGTGCGGCCGTAGCGGTCGCTGACGTTCAGGTAGCTCTCGCGACCTGCCCGAATCACCGCGTACCCGTTCTCTACTCCCCGTAACGCCGCCACGCCCGAGGCCATCCAAGCGTCCCGGTAGAAGTCCCACGCGGGGACCAGCATGGCGGAAACGCCCAACTGCCCGTAGCGTCGTCCGAAACCGGTGAAGATCATATCGCGGCAGATCGCCAGCCCGAAGGGCGCCCCGTGCAAGGTTCGTACCACCTCTTCCCTTCCGGGCGTCAGGTCGCTCTCCAGGTATGGGACCATGTGCTGTTTTCGGTACTCGGCCAACAATTCTCCCGCCGGACTGAACAGCCATGCAGCGTTGTCTTTGCCCTGGGCGCGGTTCAATTGCACGCCCGCCAGCAAGTGGACCCCGGCACGCTTGGCCAGCGACGCCAGTTGCGCCTGGCGGTGCGCCGCCTCCTCCGGCGCGAAAGCCGCGATTTTCTCCGGCAGCACCACGATGCGGGCGCCCTGCCCGGTCAGTTCGGTCACCAAGCCCTCATAACCGCGCCACACGGCCTCGACCCGTTCCGGCGAAGTGTCCCCGCCGATGAAATCGTCGATCGACGCGACTCCCACTTTCACCGTGGGCGCCGCACCCATTGCGTTTCGTACCGCGGCCGCCGTGCCCGATCGTGTCGGAGCAGTGGCCTCATTCCATGGCGGCGGACTCGTGACCGATGCGCCAAACAGTCCGCACCTTCAGGCCGCGGAGTCCAAGGCGGAGTTCCTCATCGCGATCGCGGAAAATGACGACGCGCGCTCGCCCAACGAGAAGACCGTCCTCAAGGAGACGTTTGCTAAGGCAAACCTGCCCGCGGAAATCGAAGTGTACACTGGTGCAGCGCATGGCTGGTGCCCTCCGGATTCGGGGGTGTACAACGAGCCTCAAGCCGAGAAGGGCATGGAGTCGCTTGCTCGCGCTGTATGGAAAAACTCTGGTCTGAAGATCGACGCCTGGGAGCTTTTACCGCGTTCGTGAATCTTCGCCCGAGCCTTAAGCCGACTACCGGCGGATTCCGCGCAATTCGAAATTCTCGGCGAATGCTGGCCGACTTCTCGTTCCTAATCGGGGGAAACGCCCTTCTGGTCAAACTACGTGAGTTCATTGCCGCTTGAAGATCAGGCACACCTGCCGATATATCGATAGATCCTTGACCAAGGAGGCGCCTGCCCTTTTGCAGGATTCGACAATTGGCCGGTGGTCTCGGAAGTTGTGATAGAACGTGTGAACTCCATGGTGAGGGAATTTATGGCCATCGTGGAAGGCATTGTCCGGGCCGCACCGCTTCAAGATCGTTGAATCGTTTCTAGGTGCGATCACTATGAAGTGTCCGCGTTGCCCCAGATTGTTTACAGCGGAGCGGACGACTTCTTGTCTGACGGCAGGCAACACCACATCCAGAACCGCGATGCACACAACGAGATCCAATCCGAGTTTGCTAGATGCAAACTCCGAACTTGAAGCACGTGAACCTTCCTCCCGTGATTGCGGGCGCACTCGGCAACCCTACGAACTGAGTATTCCTCCCCTGCATCGAAGTGAGTGGCCGACAGCTGACCTTCCGTATCGATAAGGTACAGCTCGTCTGAGCACGGCGCGAGCACATTGTAATGACGCAGCTTCCCACAGCCGAGGTCGCCGACTTTGCCTAATTGCTTGAGGTCGGGGCGCGCTTTCTGTACAAATTCGAGCGCAGGTTTCAGTGCCGGATTAGGCGGATGCGAGCGTCGCTGCGCCGAATACTCGGGACGAATGTTAATCGCCGAGCGCATAAGGAATGGAGTAGTCCCGACAGATCTTTGCCAACCTCGTTTCTAGATCCTTGCTGAGTTCCTCGTCATCCAAAATTGCCCGGATCTCCTCAGCGGTAGCCCGGCGCACCTTGTTTCTGCTTGCGCGGACCCATGTCCGGTTCAAGATGAACGCCACAAAGATGAACACAAGATGCTTGAAGAGTAACGTGCGATACCAGAGTTCGGCGGGTCCCTTGTAACCATAGCCGACAATCAAGAGCGCGAGGCTCAAAAGAACGATCTCATTGATTTGGGTCAACCAGTAGACCGTTACGACCTCGTAGAATCTGATCACCTTGTTCTTTGGTATCTTCAGGTCACGGTCACGGACGTAGGGATAGAACAGCCGCTCCATGAAATCTCCAGTGTTTTGGTCAGCGACTTCATGAATTCTGTAGTTAATGCTACTCACCCATGGCTGGATCAGTCTGGGTAGCATAAAATCGGTCGCATAGGGATGGCGCCATTTGATAATGTGCTTGTCGTACCACTGGTCGTGGATTTGGACAATTTCGGTCAGGAGATAGGCAACTCCAGCAAAGGCAACGACTCCCACGCCTGCGCCTAACATTCCCTTCCAGGGCTGCGCACTCGAGAGCGCCTCCAGAAACGCGGTGACCATTTGCTGGTGCTGTGGTGGCAGAATCCCGAAGAACGCAAAAAACCGGCAGCAATAAGGACGGGCGTCGAATACAGAAAAAGATTATGGCGAACGTCCTGGTAGGTCTCGTAACCAAATTTAAAGTCCGGCAAAGTCACCCCCGCCGCTCTGGGCCTTTTTACACATAACATAGGGGAGGGTATATCGGTGTCGCCCGCCGGCCGCTCCTCTTCGTCGACACTCTCCCGAACCGGCAGGCCTTGCGTCGTCGTCGTTTCGCGTGCCACGATTGAGTCGTGCGAGGTCTTGTGGATAATTACATCTCCTTGCAGGGCCGGGAGATCGGTGAGTGCATCTACTGCGGTAAGAGCGACGTACCACTCGGGACGGAACACGCCGTCCCGTATGGCTTGAATGGCCCCTGGACCCTCCTGCGGGCGAGCTGCGATGTTTGTGCCAAGATCACATCGCGCTTTGAGCATGGAGCGATGCGACAGTTGTGGCCGGATGTTCGCAATGCACTCGCTATGCAAAGCCGTCGTCGGGACAAGCGCTCGGCGACGCTGCCCCTAGTGATACAACGCGACGGCGTCCGCGAAACAATCCAGGTGCCACGAACGAAATTCCCTACATACCTGCCAACACCTCTCTTTCCTCCGCCGGCGGCGACATGGGCGAATCGACGAGTGCCTGGCGTGTTTACGAATCTTGGAATGATACACGTTTGTGGGCCGACCTTCGCTGAAGCGAGCAAAGAATACCCTGGACACGAGTTCTTCGGCATGCACATCAACTTTTCCGCAGAAGATTTCGGGCGCATGCTGGCAAAAATTGGTTTCTGCGCAGCCGTCGCGGCGGTGGGGATCGGCGCATTCACGAACACCCCCATTAGGAACGTCATCCTAGGAACCGACCAGCACATCGGCCACTGGGTTGGAACATGGTGGCACGAACCGGTCAATGGTACAAATGGCGGACTGCACGAGATCAGGGTCGTGCTGAGCGAACCAGGAAAAGAGATCCACGCCATCATTAGACTGTTCGCGCAGTTCGGGGCGCCAGAATATCACGTCATGCTCGGCCCAGCAGATCCCACATATGTGGCAACAAGCGCGTGGCCTACACAATGGGCGGAAACGCACCTCATCAATTAATGACCGTTGCCGACATCGACGGCCTGCGAAACATCCGAAATTGGCCGGTAAGACGTCCGCCCGGAAAATTCGCTGATTAGTAACGATAAACGCGCTAGCCTTCTGAAAATGATACAGTTCCTCGGCCCGGCACAACATTCCTCCCGTGAAGTAGAATTATGCGACGCTCTCTATGTCCCTTTCCCTCGGAACTCGTCTCGGTCCGTACGAAATCGTCGCGCTGCTGGGGCAGGGCGGCATGGGCGAGGTGTACCGCGCGCGCGATCCGCGCCTTGCCCGCGATGTCGCGATCAAGGTGTTGCGCAGCGCGGTCACGCTCGATCCGGACCGGCGGCATCGCTTCGAGCAGGAGGCCCGCGCCGCCGGCGGACTCAATCACCCCAATATCGTCGCCGTCTTCGATATCGGCTCGGAGGCGGGCGCCATGTACGTCGTCCAGGAACTGCTTGAGGGCGAAACTTTGCGCGAGCGCTTGCGGACTGGCCCGCTGCCTTTGCGCAAGGCGCTCGACTACGCCGTGCAAGCCGCGCGCGGCTTGGCGGCGGCCCACGCCAAGGGTATCATCCACCGCGATCTGAAGCCTGAAAATCTCTTCCTGACGAAAGACGGGCGGCTGAAAATCCTGGACTTCGGCCTGGCCAAGCTGACCGTTGCCCGGTCGGCCTCAGAGGAAGCTACCAGCGCTCCGACCGAAGTTATGGGCACGGAGCCCGGCATGGTGGTTGGCACCATCGGCTACATGTCGCCGGAGCAGGTGCGTGGCCAAGCGGTGGACCATCGCTCCGACCTGTTTTCCCTCGGCGCCATTCTGTTCGAAATGCTCAGCGGGCATCGCGCTTTCCAGGGCGCTTCGCCGGCGGACACCATGAGCGCCATCCTCAACGAGGAACCAGCGGATGTTTCCAGCTTCAACCCGAAGCTGCCCGCCGGACTGGAGCGCATCATCCGCCATGCCCTTGAAAAGAACCCCGAGGAGCGCTTTCATTCGGCGCAGGATTTCGCTTTCGATTTGGAATCGCTTTCCAGCCCTTCGAGTGGCGCCCTCGCCGCCCGGCCCACCGCGGTGGCCGCGCGCTGCAAGCCCCTGCTTGCTGCCGCGATTGCCGCCGCGCTTCTCGCCGGGATCTTCGTGGGCCGGGCGTTTTTCAGCCACGGCGGGCCCGATCTCGCCGCCTACCATTTCACCGTGCTTGCCAGCGAGCAAGGCGTCAAGTCGTCTCCCGCGTGGTCGCCCGATGAAAAGACCATCGCCTATGCGGCGCAGGTAGATGGCGTCTATCAGATACTGACGCGCAGTCTCGATCAGCCCGTACCGGCGCAGCTCACGCAATCGAAAATCGATTGCTGGTCACCATTCTGGTCGCCCGATAACGCCCGGATCTTTTATCTTTCGTCCGATGGTCTCTGGGAGATCGGCGCCGCCGGTGGAAACCCCGAGTTGCGGGCACGCGACGTCCTGGCCGCGCACATTTCCCCCGACGGGAAGACCCTGGTTCTGGCCCGCGGTGATCCCGGCGGCACGTCGATCTGGGCGCAGCCGGCCGGCAGCCCCGATACGCGCAAACTTGCGGTTGTTCCCGGAGACCTGCCATACGTGCGCTTCTCGCCGGATGGAGCATCGATCGGCATTTGGTCGTCGGTCGGCGAAGGGAGTTGCGTTTTTTGGCTGGTTTCCTACCCGCGCGCGGAAGTGCGGCGGACCCTTGAGACGTTGTCCACGATTCGAGGCGGCGTGGGGATTGGTTTTAGCTGGTTCCCGGATAGCCGCCACATCGTTTTCTCCGGCGCGCTGGTAAAGGCCGGCCGCGACCACTTTCTTGTGGCGGATGTGCGCGCCGGAACCGTCCGGCCGCTCACACCCGCCGTGAACGATGAAGCCGATCCTTCCGTATCGTCCGACGGGCGCTGCATTGCATTTACGTTGCGCAATGACGACCAGGACATTATCCAAGCCCCGCTGAACGGCATGCCCGTGAGCGACGTGCTGGCGACCTCGGTCGTGGAGCACTGCGCGGCCTGGTCCCCCAGAGGCGATCAGTTCGCATATGCCAAAGAACACAACGGAACCGACGAGATCTGGATTTACTCCGTGCGTGAGGGTTGGGAGCGGCCGCTGGTGACTGCCGCGAGTTTTCGGGAAGGCCGCACCGACCGCGTGACCGAGCCACGGTTCTCCCCGGATGGTCAGCGGATCGCGTTCGCGCGAGTCTCGGCGGGCCAGTACAGTCTCTGGCTGGCGAATGTTGTGGGTGGCCCTCCGGTGCCTCTGGGCGTCACCGGCTTGATGCCGGTCTGGTCGCCGGATGGAAACTGGATCGCGTTCGAGATCCTGCAACGAGGCCGCTTCGGCCTCGGAAAGATCCCCGCCGGGGGCGGGGGGAAGCCGGTCCAGGTCGTGCCCGTTTCCTCCGATCAACTGGGGCGCTCGCAGTGGTCGCCAGACGGGAACTGGCTGACGTGGCTATCCAACGATGGACTCTCCGTGGTCTCCCCGGATGGCAGCCACACCGAATTGCTTTCTCGCGAGACCGGCTGGCAACAGGTGACGGGGTTCACCAAAGATAGCGCCGAGGTGATCGGCATCCGGAAGAACGAGAATCACCATTTTGTGATCGAGGCCATCGAGATCCGCAGCAAGCGGCGGCGGACCATCCTGGACATGGGTCCGCAGGCCGGGGCCCACGGCTTCAGCCTGGCTCCCGACGGCAAGAGCTTTCTGACCACGCTGGAACGCGAAAACGGCGACATCTGGATCCTCGAAGGCTTCACCAAGCCCTGATTATCGATTGAGCGCCGCTGCGGACGATTGACGCTCCACTCGTACAGAGCAGCGTTATTACGTGTTATCGGTAGCTATCTCCAATGGACCCGTCCCATGCTCCCAAGGCTCGTTGGGGACATAGTAGTTTGACAACTCCGGTCAAATTCAGCCAAGGACTTAAAGCCCGCCTGGGAGCATTCCGCTTCCAGGGCGCCCCGTAAAGACTCGGCGGCAGATACTTGCCCATCGCTCCATTCCGGGTAAGGACGTTGGGCTTCGCATGCATCTATTAACAACAAAAGATCGGCGGTAGACACGCGGGCGAGAGTAGCGCTGACCACTGCATCACGCGGTTCGGGGCCGCGCTTCTGGCTAACCGAGCTCTCCAGTCGTTCAATCTTTCACAGCAGCCGCATGTTCATGGGCGCACCTCCATATCCTCGATCTCATTTGCCTCGGTCATGTGAATCCGCCAGTGCGGCTACGCGCTCCAACTCCGATACCCGTGCCTCGATATCTTCGATCTCAATCGCCTTGGCCGCATGGTTGAAGATCGCCTCGGCCGCCCGCACCCGGACCGAAGGAGGCGTGCTGGCGTCAATAGCGATTCTGAATAGCTTGGCTGGCGAGAAGCCGGTTAAGAAGCTGAAGGACGCGAAGACGGCCATCGTCCGGATCTGGGAGCGTATCCAGGGCCTGGCCGAGCCCGCCAAGGCTGAGCCCACGAAGCCGAGGGCCGACAAGAAGCGCAAAGCTGGCGCACAGGCGGCCAGGGGCGCGTCCGCCAAGACCAAGGCGACCAAGAAGACTGCCTCCGCCAAGAACGCGCCCAAAGCCAAGAAGGCTGCGAAACCGGCGAAGGCGGAGTCGGGGCCCCGCGAGGGCAGTAAGACGGCCCAGGTGGTCGCAATGCTGCAGCGCAAGAACGGCGCCACCCTGGCCGAGATTATGGACAAGATGGGGTGGCAACGCCACACAGTCAGAGGATTTATGGCCGGCGCGATGAAGAAGGCCGGGTACGCCGTGGAATCCTTTAAACCGGAGGGCGGCGAGCGAACGTACCGGATCAATGCGTAGCATCGAACCCTCCCCCCCGGCCCGCCCGACTCCGGCCGCGGCGGGCTTTTCTGCTTCTGGCCCCAATCCTTGGCCACTCCCCGCCACGCCGGGGCAGGCTTGGCCCATACGCCAAGCGGCTTCGGCACGCGCATTTCCCGGACGAGGCGCGCCCGCGTCGGCCTTCCAGCGGCGCCGCGCCGGGTTCGCGGCACGCCTGGACGCGCCGGCGCCGCAGGTTGCGGCGAGCGCGGCGGCAGTTGACCCTCTTGCCGCCGAGCCTCGGCGGTAGCGGCGGACGCAGCCTGGCGTGCCATGGCTCTTCGATCCGCGCCGGGACCGACGCGCCGATGCCGCGCGGGTTCGCGGCATGGATGGCCGCGCCGGCACCGGAGTGCGCGACGAGCCGCCGTCGAGCCCCGGCGGAAGCGGTTGAAGAAGGCCAACCGGCGGCGCCAGGCAATGACGAGCAATGCCTCGTTACATTACCACTTTCGGGTAAAACCACGCGCTGAGCATCGATATAAGCAGCGCAGCAACGGCAAGTACGCCGATGTCGAAGCCCACTCTCGCGGCGCCGCCAGAGAGCATGAGCGCTCTCAATCCGTCGACCATATAACTCACAGGATTCACGCTCGCCACCGCCTGGAGCCATGCAGGCATGATCGCAATCGGGTAAATGGCATTGGAGGCGAAAAATAATGGCAGAGTGATTACTTGGCCGATGCCCATGAACCGTTCTCTGGTTTTCACGATTGAGGCGATGATCATGGAAAGACCGGTGAAGAAGCTGGCGCCGAGCAGGACAATGATAATCACTCCGAGGATAGACCAGAGGGTGATATGCAATTGAATGCCGAGGAGGATAGCGAAAAGGAAAACAATGAGCGCCTGGCTTAGGCCCCTAATGCCGGCGGCAATCATCTTGCCCCAGACCAAGGCTAGGCGCGGCGTTGGCGTGACTAGCAGTTTCTGCAAAACGCCCGTGTCGCGGTCCATGATGATGTACAGGCCGTAGAAGATCGCAACGAAGACGACGGACTGCGTGAGAATGCCAGGCGTGATGAATTGGAGATAGGTCAATCCCGGCGTCGCTATCGCCCGCACTTTGCTTAGCGCTTCGCCAAAAATGCCGAGCCACAAGATCGGCTGTACTGCGCGGGAGATTAGCTCTGTGGGGTCGTGGAGTAGCTTGCGCGTTTCCATCTCCGCGAGCACGTACGATTTCTTGAACGTCTGTGAAAGGTAGTGAAGCATATACGCGCCGACTGCTATCCTAACCGCCGCTCGATTTGCCTGGCCCTGCGGATTTCTCGAAAATTGCCGGTTTCCTGAAGCTTGTTGCCGGTGAGCAGGATGAAGGCATCTTCGAGCGTGGCATCGGGCTGCTCGGTCTTCGCCTTCAACTCTTCTGCCGTGCCCGTCGCGGCGATTCTTCCGGCATTCATCACAGCAACGCGGTCGCTCACCTCATCCGCCTCCTCCATGTTGTGCGTGGAGAAGAAAATGGTCGTGCCGAATTTGCCCCGCAGCTCAAAGAGGTGTTCCCAAACGTTCTGTCGCGCAATGGGATCGAGTCCGGTCGTCGGCTCATCGAGCAGTAGCACCTTGGGACGATGGAGCATCGCTTGTCCAACCTCCATCTTCCGGATCATGCCGCCGGAGAACGTACGTACAAGCGCATCCGTGTGCCCCTCCAAGTTGAGGAATGAAAGCATTTCTCGGATGCGCTCCCTCCGCTCCACCCTCGGAATATCGTAGAGCTGCGCCATGAGCATCAGGTTCTCGTAAGCAGTGAGCGTTCCGTCGACAGAAATCATTTGCGGCACGTAGCCGATCCTATTCCGCACCTCGGGAGCGCGGCGCACAACGTCCTGTCCGTCGATCATGGCCGTACCGCTCGTGGGAGCAAGAAGCGTGATGAGCACCTTGATGGTCGTGGATTTCCCTGCACCGTTCGGCCCCAGGAACGCGAAGATCTCTCCAGCTTCGACAGTGAACGATATATCGTCAACCGCGGCGAGATCCTTGAATCGCTTCACGAGATGAGCGACTTCGATGATGGAGAATGTTTTACACATTGAATTAATGAAAGCGAGGTAAGCATGCTGTAGATACTACGGGAAAGCCTCATTCTAGCTGAACTCTGCACGGCGTGTGAGGGCGTTGGGCGCGGTGGACGCAACGGTCGACCATCGTTTTGGGTGATCGATCATTCGCCGTCGATCCCGCCGAAGCGGCCGAAGGAGCCCGACGTGCGGTAGCTCTTCGATCTTCGCCGCGCCGGCCGCTTCGATGGCGCGCGGCACGTTCAAACCCGCACGCCATCCGCACTTCGCGGACGAGGCGCCCGAGCGCGACCGCGGCTGCCTTCCCGACGGCGCCACGCGATGCCGAGCCGGCTCGCGGCGCGGACGGACGCGCCCGCACCGGAGTTCGCGGCGAGCGCACGGGAGTCGATCGCCGTTAGGCGCGGGAAGGGGGCTTGAGGGAATGACCGAAACCCGACGGCGGCGGTGGACGTTGCCGGTGCGCGATAGCTACCTCCATTTCCAGGGCCTGGTTTTGTCGGAACATTTTCTGGTCTCATAAAATAGATGCGATCCATACTGCCTTTGTCCACAGTCCTGAAGCGGCTCGCGATGATGCTGCTGATGATTGGTTTGCCTACTCAGGCACAGACCCTGGAGGGCGTGATCGACATGCACGCTCACTCGGATCCCGACGGCACTCCGCGATCGATTGACGCGATCGACCTGGCGCGTTTGGCAAAAAGCCGGGGCATGCGAGCCATCGTTCTCAAGAATCACTATGAGCCGACGGCCTCCCTCGCCTACATCGTTCGCAAGGAGGTGCCGGGGATTGAAATCTTCGGTGGAATCTCGCTCGATCTGACCGTCGGCGGCGTGAATCCGGCAGCAGTCGAATGGATGACCAAGGTCAAGGGTGGATACGGGCGTGTGGTCTGGATGCCGACTTTTGACTCCGAGGCTCAGGTGACATTGACGCACCAACAACGGCCGTTTGCTCGCGTTTCGAGAAATGGAAAACTCGTGCCCGAAGTCGTGCAGGTAATCTCCATCGCCGCCAAGAACAACCTGGTGCTCGAAACTGGACATTCGTCTCCGGCCGAGTGCCTGCTTCTCGTCCGGGAGGCGAGGCGCCTGGGCGTGAAGCACGTCATGGTCACTCACGCACTGACCAATCCGGGCGGCCCATTGTCGATCGGCGAAATCCGGGAGGCAACGAAGATGGGCGCGTACATCGAACTGGTGTACTCTCCATTTAATGATGTAGCACTGCAAAAGGATGTCGACGCCATCCGCGCTGCCGGAGCCGCATCAGTCGTCATATCGAGCGATCTCGGACAGCCTGCCAATCCTCTGCATCCCGACGGATTGCTCGCGCTCTACCGGGGACTCGTTGCGCACGGCATCTCGGAAGCTGAGATCGTGCAAATGTCCAAGGCGAATCCAGCCAAGTTGCTTGATCTGGAGCCATAAGGGAACGGGCCGCGTCTTCCGGCGAAAATCTCCCCCCGGCATTCAGGAGCGTATCGCTAACTTCTGGAAGGTCTTCTCCGCCGAGCAACGGGAAGGAGGATCGTTAACCTCGACCTTAGCCGTGCCCGCCGCGTCGATGGCTCGCGGCGTTCAAGCGCACTCCGGCACGTGTACTTGGCGGACGAGGCGCCCGAGCGTGACCGCGTCGGCCTTCGAGGGCGCCGCACGGTGCCGGGCGGGTTCGCAGCGCGGATGGACGCGCCAGCGCCAGATGGCTCGGCGAGCGCGGAGGCCCAGCGGAAGCGACTGTGTGGCTTGAAACACCCCAATACTGCGGTCATCTCCGCCGTGCACGGTGCAGGAATTGCTCGGCCATGCTGATCCGCGGATGACGGCGCGCTACGCGCACGTGGTGGACATGGCGAAGAAGAATCCGGCCTTGTTCATTCCGGTGAAGGTGGGGTGAGCGGACACACTTCCGGCACGGAGGGTCACAACGGAAGGAAAATCAAGTTGGCGGGATCAGCCGCGCAGGAGGGAATCAGGAGCGGCTCAGAGGATGGCGACCAGTGTGCGAAAGCCCAAGAAGGCCGGTCGGAAAAAGGCGGCATAGTCAGCCGCCCTCATCAGTATTCCCTGGCCAGCGTATTCGGAAATTGAATTGGCCACAGAAAAGCCATATTCTCTGCCCATGGATGTCGAGAAGGTGTTGGGGCATTTGCGGGAAGAACTGGCACGTCTGGACGCTGCCATCTTGAAGTCGAAACGTCCCCCATCGCCAGCCCAGAAGAAAGATTGGGCAGTGTTTCAGGGTCGGAAGGCAAAGCCGGCCCGCGGCGTGGAACAAGGTAACGGCTCAGACCAGAGATGAGACCCAAAACCCCAACACCGCTTTCCTGGATTTCTGCGCACCACAATTTTCTTGGCCAAGACGCCCGATGCTAAGCGACGTTAAATCGCGCCGGTTCCACTGGTAATTCTCATGCCGGACGAATTCTTGCACACCACACCCCAACCCTGTGGGTGTCCACTGTAACTTCAGTTAAATCGCGCTAATTCCAGCCGCAGTTCTCAATGCCCGATGGAATTTCTGCGCCTGTTGCCAGTTAGATTACGCCCCCTTTTCCTATTACATTTTCGCAAAAAGGTCTATTGCTACCACGAATTATCCGAGGTACTGTTCGAAAAGGTGGCATCCCGGCGTCGACAGACACGACCTCGCTGTTGCTAACTCGGGTGCACCCAGCGGTCCTGGGAAGTCGTTCGGAGGACTACCCAGGATGTACCTGCATCGAGAGAGTCTCGCCGACTCCTCAGGGCCGCTTTCTTAGTATCGCACTACTCTGGGTGTGCGGGTACACCTTCGGCCGGTGAGTCACAACGAAAGGAACCAAGTGTGAGTGGAATCAGCCGCGCAGGATGGAATCAGGCGCGGCTGCTGGGGGCAAGGGCAAGCCTCCAGGAGTCCCAGTGCAATTGACGATTCCCCTGATCGTTCCGGCCATGGAACAAACCACTGGCTGCAACATGCTGGTCGAAGGAGATCAACCGCGAGCAGTCCTATCCAAGGCGTCGATGGGATAGCCCAGGCCGCCTGACGCCACAACGGAATCTGCCTGCACTCGGCTTCTTCCATTCCCCCTTGTCGCCAACCGGGGCCGGAGCTACACTCGGGCCATGAGAGCATGCATCGTTTCCGCTCTGATTCTCCTCTGTTGCCTGCCAGCCCGGTCCCAGACTGTGCCCGATGGCTGGAAGGTCATCCAGGATGCCAAGGCCGCCTGTCAGATCGCGGTGCCGCCGGAGTGGGTTCCCCTCGGCGAAAACAACGGCACCGCCATGCTCCACGATTCCACCACCGCCATCGCGGTAGTGACCAGTCAGCCCGGCCAGGAATTCAAGCCACTCAGCGCCATGACCGTCAAGGCGATGGGCATACCGAAAGAGAAGCTGTTCGAGAACAGCGCCACGCGCATCTTCTTTCAGAGCAGGACCTCGCGCAATCCGGACGAGGCGAACAGCTTCAACTCCAGCGTTCCCGCCAAAGGCGGTATGTGCAGTTGCCATGTGTCGGTCCTGCCCAGTGTCCCGGAGGATGTGGCGAAGAAGATTGTGCTGAGTCTGTCGCCGGTCCAGGACAAAACCTAGAAGACGGCCGGCAATCGCTAATTGACCGGGACCGACGCGAGCGCCCAGTAGGGGTAGAAGTGTTCGACCCTGTCGTTGACGTGCAGCCGGCCGATGGCCACCATTACCGGAGATACCGCAGGCAGCAGCGAGCCGATCACCACGCGGCTCCGCGCAGTACCCTGGCTTGACCCGGCGCCGCCTCATCCCTGGCTCGGGTTTGCCAGCAGCACAAGTCCTCTCACGCAATGCGGTCACGGCCGTTCGTCCTTTTCCACGCGCAGCCTCTCCAACCAGAACCAACCCAGGCCGCTACCCGCAAAGTAATAGGGGAAGTCCGACCAGTCGAACGTGGTCCCGAGAATGGTGGCGCCGAGGAAGTGGGTTCTCACGGCTTCCAGCAGCAGCGGATGCCAGAGTTGAAGAAACTCCAAACAGCACGTCCCGACGAGCACCACCCACGCGATGCGAACCGCACTCCAGCCGGGCAGGATGCAGCGCAACACCAGACACCAAAAGATAACGTAGAACGTCCCGCACAGCGAGTCGTTCACCCACTCCCCGGCCGGCCCGCTATAGAACTTGCTGTAGAAGCCTACCGGCACCAGAACCAGGAGTGAAACCAGCACCCAGGGCTGTTGTCTTATCCGGCGCCATATCCACGCGCCGCTGGTCCCGTGCATTCTATGAGGCTCACTGGCGAAGCGGGCCAAACGCGCCGCTTTGCTGGGTAATTCCGATGAGCGAAGGAATTCTTGCGCAACATGCCCCCTCGATCTCCCTTACTTTGCTGCGCTTCTTCGCGTTGCGTCGTTTTGCGCGCCTAAATCGTCCTTGATCACAGCTCCGCCCTTCATCACGAATTTCACGCGCTGCATCTCGGTGATGTCCTCCAGCGGGTCTCCGGAGGTCGCGATCAAGTCGGCGAACTTGCCCTTTTCGATGGAGCCGACTTTGTCCTGCCAGTGAATAATCTCGGCATTCACCGTGGTTGCCATGCGCAACACGTAGAGCGGCGTCGCTCCCCAACTGACGAAGATGGGAAACATCTCGCTCTGCACACCGTGGGAACAGTTGCAGGCGCTACTAAAGATCCTGCCCTCCCCGTTGGAAACCGGTGTGGCGCCGCTTCCATACCCCAGTCTCACTCCCGCCTTCAGCATCTTTTTCCACGTCTGTTCCATCAATCGCCAGCGACTGTAGGGAGCCCATTGCTTCAAATCTCCAGGTTCATCTTGACGATGGTCGAGAATCGTCGAAGTGATGGGAAGATTCTTCTGGAGAATCATTCGGATGTCTTCATCGGTCGCCGCCGTGGCATGCTGGATATCGTCGACCCCGGCTTCGATGGCCCATTTCAGGCCGTCCCCGCCGTAGGTATGGCTGGCCACGAACATCCCCCGGCGATGGGCTTCGTCCACCACGGCCTTGAGTTCCTCCAAACTGGGAAGCGCCTGGTTCACCATCTCGCCATTTGGTTTGAAATAGAAGGGCCCGGTGGTGTGTATCTTGACGTGGTCGGCGCCATAATGGGCCAGTTCGCGAACGCCTGCGCGCAAGGCGTCGGCGCCGTCTTTGACAATTTCCACCTCGAACGGCTTGAACTCCAGAGGATACGGCCCATTGCCGGGAGCCGTGATCGCCAGGATCGGCCCGGCCGGCAGCAGTCGCGGCCCCTGCACCAACCCCTGTTCAATGGCTCGCTTCAACTCCACATCGGCGAACCCACCCCCGTGCGAGCCCTGCACGACCTGCGTGGTATAGCCAGCCTTCAGACTTTCCGTCGCGCTGTGCAGCGCCACCATCATCTGGTGCTGCAGTCCGCCCGCCGCGTCCGTCAAGTGCAGGTGCCCGTCAATCAGGCCCGGCAGCACAGTGGCCCGGCTTAGGTCAATCATTTTCGCGCCGGCCGGCATCGACACAGTGGCGGCGGGACCGACGGCCGTGATGCGATCGCCCTGGATGAGCACCACCTGGTTCGCCAACATCTGGCCCAACTTCGGGTCGAACAGTTTGCCCGCGCGGATCGCGGTTGTCTGCGCAGCCTGCGACCAGAGCACGGCGGCAGCACCCAGTATTCCCGTGACCGCTTTCAGCACCTGTCTCAATTGCACCATGCACCTCTTCTTTCCGTTGAGCTGCTGTCTTGAAGTTCCGCGTGCCGCAGGGCAACCGACAAGGCTCCCAGCGCTCCCTTCACGTGCCCCAAGTCCATTGTGCAACCAGTCAGATTCGGATTATCCGACTTTTCCCTTCGCGGAACAAGCGCCCTTCGACCTTACAAGACTTTCTGGGGCACGCCGCCCGTATGACCGCAAAATGCGCGCAGTGGTGGACATGGCCAAGAAGAATCCGGCGCTGTTCATTCCGGTGAAGGTCAGATGAGCAGGCACACCTCCGCCCCGGTGGGTCACAACAGAGGGCTCAGATTATAGCTGGGATCGGCGCGGCTTGGAATTGGCGCGCGGCGGTGTGTGGAATCACCCCGAACTCTATTGACATTCGTCTTTCACCGGCGCCAACGATTTGTGCAGATATATAGCTGCCGATGAACGCGGATGAACGCCGATGAAGAAAACAATGGAGTTACGGGGAAAGGACGCCCGCGACTTGTGCAGATTGTGCAAATTTAGCGAAAATCGGCGCTCCCACGGGTTGGGCGCATTGTGCAGTTTTGGCGATTATACGGCCTGGTTTGAAAAAACAAACTTTGGAGTATAAACCGCTTCTTTCCCGGACGGTTGGCGGCTTCGGCTTGAGGCCAAAACGCCTAGGTTCATTATAACGCAGGGGCGGGGGCGGGCGGAAGGGAAAAAGGATGGAGTGAACCCCAAAACTGAGACGCCAAGTTAAGGACCAAATACATTGAATGGAGTGAGGAATGGATTTGGCCCGAACCGTGTACAGTCGCGATCTGAAGATCGCCGCCATGCGCGCCCTG
>JBEKYD010000210.1:0-13982 GCA_049511335.1 Bryobacteraceae bacterium
GCTGGCTGGTCCAACGTTGGACGGCTTGGACCAGGTCGTCAAGGCGGACGGGTTTGGAGATATAGTCGTCCATGCCGGCGGAGAGACAGGTTTGGCGGGCTCCCTGGATGGCTTCGGCGGTCATGGCGATGATGGTGGTGTGTTGTCCCGGCGATTCGGCGCGGCGGATCTCGCGGGTGGCGGCATAGCCGTCCATTTCCGGCATGTGGCAATCCATGAAGACCAGATCGTAGGGGAGAAGGCTGAACATCTGGACGGCCTCGCAGCCGTTGGCGGCGACATCCACGCGCAAGCCGAGCTTTTCGAGCATACGGATGGCGACCTTTTGATTGACCGCGTTGTCTTCCGCTACCAGGACGCGAACCGAGGAGGCGGACGCCGGGCGGGTCGAAGGCCGGACCGGGGCCGGCGGCGAGACCGGCGGATGGGGCGCAATTACGGTTTGCCGGGAATGCGTTTCTACCAGTGCCTGGAGCAGGTGGGAGGGGCGGACCGGTTTGACCAGGCAGACATCCACGGATGCGCCTTCGAGGCGCCGCAGCTCGTTCCAATGGCCCACCGAAGTCAGCAGGATGACCGCCGTGCCGGCCAGGGCGCGATCGGAACGGACGCAGGCGAGCACCGCGCCGCCATCCATTTCCGGCATCTGATAATCGAGCAGGACGAAACGGTAGGGATCGCGACATTCGATAGCTTGGCGGAGGCGGGCGCAGACTTCGCCCCCGGAAGCCAGGCTGTCCGAGCGCAATCCCCAGCCGGCGAGTTGCTCTTCGAATACGCGCCGATTGACGGCGGAATCGTCCACGATCAGCGCGCGCAAGCCTTTCAGCTCGCTGGCCCCGAGGGTGACGGTCTCGGGACTGGAATCGATGGCGAGGGGAATGGTGAACCAGAACCGGGAGCCGCGGCCGGGTGTGCTTTCGACGCCCATCGAACCGCGCATGAGCTCCACCAGTTGTTTGGAAATGGCCAGACCCAGGCCGGAGCCGGCGTGGCGGCGGGTGCTGGAGGAATCGAGCTGAACGAATTTACCGAACAGGGAGCCGATCTTGTCCGCCGCAATGCCGACGCCGGTGTCTTCCACCTCGATGCGCATGCGCGCTTCGCCGTTCCGCCCAAGGCATGTGACGGCGATGAGGATATGGCCGGAGTCGGTGAACTTGACCGCGTTGCCGACCAGATTGGTGAGCACCTGACGGATACGGCCCTCGTCTCCGGCGAAGCGGTGCGGTAGAGCGGCCGGGTAGGAGACGGCCAGGTCGATGTGGTGCTCGTCGGCGCGGGCGCTGAGCATCTCTGTGACCTCTTCGATGACGCGCCGCAGATCGAAGGGGGCCGACTCGACGCGCATGCGGCCGGCTTCGATCTTGGAGAAATCCAGGATGTCGTTGATGACGCCGAGCAGCGATTCGGCGGAACGGCGCACGGTTTCGGCGTAATCGCGCTGGGTGGAATCGAGTCCGGTATCGAGCAACAGGCCGGCCATGCCGATCACGCCGTTCATGGGGGTACGGATTTCGTGGCTCATATTGGCCAGAAAGTTGCCCTTCAGGCGGGCGGCTTCTTCGGCGGCGGCCAGCGCCAGGGCCAACTCGCGGTTTTTCTCTTCCATCTCCGCGTAAAACTCTGTCAGGCGCTGGGCGTCGCGTTTCTTTTCGGTGATATCGATGAGGGTAGTGCGGAGGCCAACCGTATGGCCGCGGCGGTCGACGATCCGGTTTTCCCTCACTTCGACCAGCAACTCGGTTCCGTCGCGATGCCGCAATCGGTTTTCGAACGGCAGCAGGGTGACGTTGCCGCGCAATTTTCCGAGCACGCGGGCGCGCGATACTTCACGATTCTCCGGCGCGACAAAATCCCAGGCCGCTTTGCCCAGGATTTCGCGCGCCTCGTAGCCTAGCAGCACACACTCGGCGCGGTTGACGCGGCGCACGATCCCGTCGGCGTCGACCTCGTGATAGGCAATCGGGGCTTCGTCGAAAATGTGGCGGAAACGTTCTTCCGCTTCCCGGCGCGGGCTGAGGTCTTCGAGCAGGAGGACGAAGAGCGCGTCTCCCGGCGTCAAGGGCCACTCGGTGGCTTCCACCTCCAGGATTTCGCCATCCGGCCGCGAGAGTGGAAAAGCGAAAGGCGGTTTCGGGCAGGGCGTCCGGAAGTGTTTTAAGGCGGCGTCGCGCTGGGATGCCTCCACCAGCTCGATCAGGGAGAGGCCGAGGGCCGAGGCTGCCGGGGACAGACCGAGGATCCGGCGGGCGGCAGGATTGAGGTAGTGGACGACGCCGAGGCGGTGGATCGCGAGCGGGGCGGGGGCGCAATCGAATAGGGCGGCCGGGTCGACGGCGGCTGGAACCGCCGGTCGGCCATTCGCCGGCGGGCCGGGAACTGGCGATTCAGCCGGCATGGTTTGAGTGGTCACGCCAAATTTTGCTAATCGCGCCAACGGAACTGCTCCGACCGGTCAGCCTGATGTTCTGTGAAGCCCTCGCTTCCTCTTCGATCCGGTCGGCTCATCCGGTCCTAAACTACTACATCGGAGGAATTGGCCGAAGATTGCAGGAAAAAAATCACGCCAATCCAGGAATTCGCGTCATTCGGCCGCCAGGTAGCGCTGCATGGCGGGGATGATCCGGTCCAGTTCGGCTTCCACCTCCGCCATCCAGGCGGAAAGCTCGGGAAACGATGCGCAAAGGGCGCCGTGTTCGAGGCGTTGGCACAGACTGGCGCACTCGGTCAAGCCGACCTGGCTGGCCCCGCCTTTGAGCCCATGGGCTTGCGTCTTCAGTTGGTCGCGCTGGCCGGCTGCCAGGTATTGACGCATCAGGCCGCGGCGGGTACCGCTATCCGAGGTGAAGGCGGCAACTAAATCGGTAATCAACTCGTCGTCACCATCCGCCAGCTCCAAAACCAGGGCCGGTGGAACCCAGACGGCTTCGTGCGACTCCGTACGCGGAAGCGCAGCGGTCGGTGGTGCAAAGGAAAGGTCCATAGTAAGAAACCGGGCCGCGAGATGTTCTCTCGAACAGCCTAAGGTATTATCCGGTTGCTGGCGGGCCATCTACAAGCTGTCCTTCGTTAATGGAAGGGACGGCCGGCCCCTTTTAGCGGCAACCTGCGCCGGGTGAGGTGGGAAATGCTTGGCGAGTCCGCAACTCTTTACGCTGCAAAGATTTTCGAGGCTATCAAAGGGCCGGCCCGGCCTGTTATAATCAGGGGCATCCAATTTGTTATGCCGTTGAAACCGTTCGCGTTCAATCGCGGAGCCGACAAGCAGATTTATCTTTTGAAGCCCCGCGGTTTCTGCGCTGGGGTGGTACGTGCGATTGATGTGGTGAAAATTGCCCTAGACCTATATGGCCCTCCGGTCTATGTGCGCAAAGAAATCGTTCATAACAAGCACGTGGTGGACGAACTTCGAGACGCGGGGGCGATTTTTGTAGAGGAATTAGACGAAGTCCCGGAACAGGCACGTGCCATTTTCAGTGCCCACGGAGTGGCACCCTCGGTTCGGGCACAGGCAAAAGACCGGAGAGTGCATGTAATCGACGCCACTTGCCCGCTGGTAACCAAAGTGCATTTGGAAGCCGTCCGGTTCGCCCGCGACGGATTCAGTATCGTACTAATTGGGCACAAGGACCACGACGAAGTGATCGGCACGCTGGGAGAGGTGCCGGATTGCAGCTACCTGGTGGAGACAGTGGAGGATGCGGACAGGCTGGAGGTACCGGACCCGACGCGAGTCCGCTATCTCACCCAGACCACCCTAAGCCTGGACGAAACACGGGACATTGTGGAGCGGCTGAAGGAGCGTTTTCCGTTCATTCAGGGTCCTCCGGCACAGGACATCTGTTATGCCACGGAAAACCGGCAGATGGCGGTGAAGGAAGTATCCGGGGCCATCGATTTGCTGATGGTGGTCGGTTCGCAGAACAGCTCGAACTCCAAGCGCCTGGTGGAAGTGGCGCGCAACGTAGGGGTCGCGGCAAATCTGGTGAACGACCGGAGCGATGTGGACATTTCCTGGCTGGAGGGAGTGACCAATGTTGGGCTGACGGCGGGGGCGTCGGCGCCAGAGCACCTGGTGCAGGACATGATCGAGTTTCTGCGCGAGCGAGGGTTTCATCGCATGGAAGAGATCGAACTCGTGGAAGAAGACGTACGCTTCTCATTGCCCAATGAATTGATGGTGGCGCTCAAGTGATGTCGCCGGTGCAGGTAGGGAATGCGCTGGAAGCGGCGGCAGGGCAGGCGGCGGGCCGTTCGGCCGAATACCTGGCCGGGCTGCAGGCTCACGATGGCCACTGGTGCGCGGAGCTGACCGCCGACACGACGCTCGAAAGCGACTACATTCTGTTCCAGTTGTGGCTGTATCCGCCGGTGGCGGGGAAGTGGGACCCGCCCACTCGCCCGTTGATCGACAAGGCGGTGCGGTCGATACTGGCGCGGCAATTGGCGGATGGCGGCTTCAATATTTACGTGGACGGCCCGGCGGAGATCAGCGCCTCGGTGAAGGCGTATTTCGCTTTGAAGCTGGCGGGAGTGGATCCCGGTGGCGCGGCCATGCGCGGGCTGCGGGAGCGGATTCTGGCGCTCGGCGGAATTCAATCCGCCAACAGTTACGTAAAAGTCAACCTGAGCCTCTTCGGTCTATATCCCAGGCAGTACACTCCTTCGATTCCCCCCGAAGTGGTGTTGTTGCCGGGAAAGTTTCTCTACCAGATGTCGGCGTGGTCGCGGGACATTGTGCTGCCGCTCGCGATTGTGCACGCATCGGACCCGCGCAAGCCGGTTCCGAGTGGATTCGACCTCGACGAGCTGTGGGCCGAGGGCGTGAATCCGCGATTCCGCCAGGACCGGTCGCTCGTTTCGTGGCACAACTTTTTTCTGCTCACCGATGGGCTGCTGAAATGGTGGGAGCGGCGGGGAATGAAAGCGCTCAGGCGCAGGGCGGTAGAGAAGGCGCGAGAGTGGTTGATCGGCCGCCTGGACTACACCGACGGGCTGGGCGCCATCTATCCCTCCATGATGTACGTGGTGATGGCGCTGGACGCGCTCGGATACGGGCCGGACGATCCGTTGCGGGCGCGCGCGCTAGGCCAGTTCAACGATTTGATTGTGGACGACGGCGAGCGGTTTTTCCTGCAGCCGTGCTTTTCGCCGGTTTGGGATACGGCCATTACCGGTTACGCGCTGGCGTCGTGGGAGGGCGGCCGGCCCGGGCTGGCCGCAGCGGCGGATTGGCTGCTGGACCGCGAGATCCGCCGCAAGGGCGATTGGGCGGCGAAGCGGCCCGGCGTGGAACCCTCGGGATGGGCCTTCGAATACTCCAACGAATTCTACCCGGACATCGACGACACGGCCATGGTGCTGCTGGCGCTGCGCCACATTTCGAGCAAAGACCGGGCGCGGCAGCGGGCATGCCATCGGCGGGCGCTCGACTGGTTGCTGGCGATGCAGTCCAAAGACGGCGGCTGGGCGGCCTTCGACGCCGACAACAACTGGGGTTTCTTGAGCCAGATTCCCTTCGCCGATCACAACGCCATGCTGGATCCCACCTGCGCCGATATTACCGGCAGGGTGCTGGAGGCGCTGGCGGCGCACGGCGTGGGCACCGATCACGCGGCGGTGCGGCGCGGCGTGGACTGGCTGGTGCGGCGCCAGGAAGCCGATGGAAGCTGGTACGGGCGCTGGGGCGTCGCCTATATCTATGGCACCTGCTTCGCGCTACGCGGCTTGGCGGTGGCGGGCGAGAGCGACCGCGAAGCCCATATCCTGCGCGCCGGCGAATGGCTGCGCTCGATTCAGAACGCCGATGGCGGCTGGGGCGAAAGCTGCGCCAGCTACGATCGCGGCGCCTTTGTCCCGGCCCCCAGCACACCCTCGCAGACTGCCTGGGCGATTCTGGGCCTGATTGCCGGCGGAGACGCCGATTCTCTCAGCGTCCAGCACGGTATCGAATACCTCGTGGAAACCCAACGCGAGGATGGAAGCTGGGACGAAGAGCTTTCCACCGGAACCGGTTTTCCCAAAGTTTTCTATCTCAACTACCACTTCTATAAGGATTACTTCCCGCTGCTGGCGCTTGCTTCCTACGCGAAGACCCGCCAAGTTGGAATGGATAGATAGGTTATGAAATTTCCGATCTCCATGACCGCCGGATTGGCGGGATATATTCTGAAGAACAAAATGCGGCCGCGCAAAGAGTGGCAGAAGAATGCGACTCCCGAAGCGAACGCGGCCAACCCCTTCCGCATTCTCTCCTCCAGGGTGGGGGAAAAACGGCAACCCCATCCCATGATCAACAAGCGGTTCCCGATTGTGCTGATGCTCGAGCCGCTGCACGCCTGTAATCTGACCTGTACCGGCTGCGGGCGCATTCGGGAATACGAATCCACTATCACCGAGAGGGTGCCGCTCGAAGAGTGCCTGATGGCGGTGGACGAGTGCGGCGCGCCGGTGGTCTCGATTTGCGGCGGCGAGCCCATGATGTATCCCCAGATCGGCGAACTCGCGGCGGGCATTCTGGAACGCAACCGTCACATCTATCTCTGCACCAACGGCATGTTCATCAAGAAGCGGCTCAAGGAGTTCACTCCCGACAAGCGCTTCTACTTCAACGTCCATCTGGACGGCATGGAGAAGAATCACGATATCGCCGTGGAGCGGCCGGGCGTCTTCCGCGAAGCCATCGCGGGCATCGAAGCCGCCAAGGCCGCGGGTTTCCAGGTGTGCACCAACACCACGGTCTACAAAGAGACCGACATGCGGGAAATCGAGGAGCTGTTCGACTATCTCAAACAGTTCAAAGTGGACGGACACCAGATCGCGCCGGCCTACGGCTATTCGGCGGTGAACGATCGCGAGATCTTTCTGACGCGGGAAGACGTGCACGAGAAATTCAAAGATATCGACCGGCTGGCGAAGAAATACGCCGTTCGCCAGACACCGATTTATCTGGAGTTTCTGAAGGGCGAGCGCGAGCTGCCGTGCACGGCCTGGGGAAATCCCACCTATAACGTGAAGGGGTGGAAGGGTCCCTGCTACCTGATCACCGATGGCCATTACAAGACCTTCGAAGAGCTGATGACCGAGACTCCCTGGGAGTCGTACGGGCATGGCAACGATCCACGTTGCGAGCACTGCATGGTGCACTGCGGCTTTGAGCCTTCGGCCGCGCTGGGGATCAACGTCGGGCTGGCCGACAATTTGAAAATGCTGGCATGGACGCTGCGGTAGCGAAACCCGTCCTCGTAACCGGGGCTTCCGGTTTCCTGGGCTGGCACGTGGCGCGGGCACTCGTCGAACGCGGTTACAGGGTACGGGCGCTGGTGCGTCCGGGTAGCCGGGTGCGGGAGCTGGCGGTGGAAACGGTTACCGGCGACCTGCGCGAGGCGGATACGCTCGAAGCGGCGGTGGCCGGTTGCGAGGTGGTATTTCATGTGGCGGCGGACTACCGCTTGTGGGCCAAGGATGCTTCCGGGATCTATCGCTCGAACGTGGGCGGCACGCGCAACCTGCTTGCCGCCGCCAAGCGGGCCGGTGTGCGGCGGGTCGTCTACACCAGCACCGTCGGAACCATCGGAATCCCGCGCGGAGGCCAATTGGGAGACGAGCAGACGCCCGTGTCGATCGACCAGATGGCGGGCGATTACAAGCGCTCCAAGTTTCAGGCCGAGCAGGTGGCGCTCGATTTCGCGCGGGGCGGACTGGACGTGGTGATTGTGAACCCCACGGCGCCGATCGGCGACCACGACGTGAAGCCGACGCCCACCGGCCGGATCGTGCTGGACTTTCTGCTCGGGCGCATGCCCGCATTCATCGATACCGGATTGAACGTGGTGGATGCGCGCGATGTGGCCGAGGGGCACTTGCTGGCCCTGGAACGTGGGCGCACTGGCGAGCGGTATATTCTAGGCTCGGAGAACCTGACGCTGGCGCAAATTCTGGAACGGCTGGCGAAGATCGCGGGACGGAAGCCGCCCAGGTTTCGGTTACCCTACGCGGTTGCGTATTGCGCCGGCGTTTGCAGCACGGCATGGGCGGAGGTGACGGGAAGGCCGCCGCGGGTGCCCATAGAAGCCGTGCGCATGGCGCGCAAGAGAATGTGGGTCTCGGACGCCAAGGCGCGCCGCGAGTTGGGATGGAATCCGGCGCCCGCCGAAACCGCGCTCGAGCGTGCGGTGGAATGGTTTGGCGGGCTGGCGGCGGCCGATGCGGCTGCCAAGCGCTCGGCAGCTTGATGAAGATTCTCATGATTGCAGCCGAACCGAGGGAGTTTAATGGAGTGCTGAAGCGGGCGCGCGAGGCCCGTGCGATACCGTCAGCCGCGCACTGGGCGCGCAACGCGAAGCTGGGCGCGCACCAGGTGCTCCTGGTGGCCAATGGCGCGGGACGGCGGCGGGCGGCCGCGGCAGTGGATGCGGCTGTGGCGATTGGCTTCATGCCGCAGGCCATCGCCAGCATCGGCTTCTGCGGGGCCTTGGTGCCGGAGCTGGATGCAGCCGACGTGGTGGTCGCGGACGGAGTGTACGAAGGCGCACGGACGTACCGAGCCATATCGGTGTCGGGCGGCGGAAGATTCGTGACCGGCGGCCTGGTCACTGCAGACCGCGTGGCGCGAACCGCCGAAGAAAAGCGAGTTCTCGGAGCCACGGGAGCGAACGTGGTGGACATGGAGGCAGCAGGGGTGGCCCAGCGGGCCCAGGATATGGGACTACCGTTCCTGGCTGTGAAGTCCGTAACCGACCTGGCGGGGGAGACGTTGCAGAACGACTTCCAAAGAGCCCTGCGCCCGGACGGCCACTTGGATACAATGGAAATCTTAGGGTCCGGTTTAAGAAGGCCGATGACGCGGATACCAGAGTTGTTCCGTTTGGGGGTGCGGTGCGCCCGTGCTGCGCGCGCCCTGGGAGTATTTTTTGCCGATTGCCGAATCTGAGTCGACGACTATACCGGAGATCATGCACGCCGCGGTGTATCGCGGGGCGAGCATGGTGAAAGTGGAAGAGATCCCAACTCCCGCTATCGGTTCGGGCGAAATCCTGATCCGCGTGGAAGCTTGTGGGATTTGTCACACAGACCTGAAGAAGATCGAGTACAACCTGCTCGCCCCGCCCCGCGTCTACGGTCATGAGACTGCTGGAGTCGTGGCCGCGGTTGGCGCCGGTGTTTCGCGGTTTCGGCCCGGCGACCGGGTAGTGGCGTTTCATCACATTCCATGCCTGGACTGCTATTACTGCTGGCGCAAGATTTATGCGCAATGCCCGGTCTATAAGAAGGTGGGGATCACCGCCGGGTTTGAACCGGCCGGCGGCGGGTTTGCGCAATACGTGCGCGTCATGGATTGGATTGTGAAACGCGGCGTGGAAAAGATTCCGGACGGGGTGAGTTTCGAACGCGCAACTTTGGTGGAGCCGTTCAACACTTGTCTCAAGGCAGTGACGAAGTGCGGCCCGCGGCCCGGCGATTTCGTGGTCGTGCTCGGTCAGGGGCCGATCGGGCTGATGTTTACCATGCTGGTGAAGCGGGCCGGGGCGCGCGTGGCGGCCACCGATACCATCGCGGACCGGCTGGAAGTGGCGGCGCGCTGCGGCGCGGAATTTACCTGGAATCCAGGATCGATGGATGTGGCGGCGGAGGTAAAGCGGTTGACGGAGGGTCGCGGCGCCGATTTGGCGATTGTGGCAGTTTCGGCTCCGGGAATCGTGGACCAGGCGATTGCTTGCACCCGTCCGGGAGCCCGGATCCTGCTGTTTGCCCAAACTTCAGTCACGGAACGCATCGAAATTTCCGGATCGGACATCTGTGTAGGAGAGCGGACGGTATCCGGGTGTTATAGTGCTTCGGTGGACTTGCAGCACGAATCGGCCCAGCTTGTTTTTGGCGGCGATTTGCCGCTGGACGAATTGATCAGTCATCGTTATCCTTTGGTTAAAATCCGTTCAGGAATGGATTTGGCATTGCATCCAGGATCTAAATCGTTGAAAATAATCGTTCAGCCACAGAGGTGGTCATAGTGAACAGCCAGATGATGGCTGCCGTGCTGTACGGCAAAGAACACTTGCAGGTAGAGCCGGTAGCCGTTCCGACTATCGATAGCGGGGACATTCTTGTTCGCGTCAAGGTGGCGCTGACCTGCGGCACCGACGTCAAGGTATTTCGCCGTGGATACCACGCCCGGATGATCGTCCCCCCGGCGGTTTTCGGCCACGAGCTGGCCGGCGATGTTGTAGCGGTAGGCGAAGCGGTGACAGAGTTCTCCGTGGGCCAGCGGGTGGTGGCCGCTAATTCCGCGCCGTGCGAGCAATGCTATTTTTGCCGCCGCGGCCTGGAAAACCTGTGCGAGGACCTGTTGTTCAACAACGGCGCCTACGCCGAGTACATTCGCATTCCGGCGCGCATCGTAGAGCGCAACACGTACCCCATTCCCCGCCACGTAGGCTATCATGATGCCGCGCTGGTGGAACCATTGGCCTGCGTGCTCCGGGGTTGGGAAGAAACCCTGCCGCGCCCGGGCGACGTGGTGACGATCATCGGTCTCGGTCCCATCGGGCTGATGTTCGTCAAGATTGCCAAACTGACCGGCTGCCGCGTAGTGGCGGTGGGCCGGCGCCAGACGCAACTCAAGCGCGCGGCCGCATTGGGAGCCGACGAGCTGATCGTGGGCGACGACGCCAGCGATCCGGTGAAAATGGTGCGCGGGCTGACCGGCGGGCGCGGCGTGGATATCGCCATCGAAGCCGTGGGCAAGCCGCAGACCTGGCAGTGGGCGGTGAACATGGTGCGCCGCGGCGGCACGGTCAACTTCTTCGGCGGCTGCCCCAACGACACTACCGTCAACCTGGATACGCAGTTGCTTCACTACTCGGAGATCACCTGCAAAGCCAGCTTCCATCA
Organism: Bryobacteraceae bacterium; assembly: GCA_049511335.1. Lineage (GTDB taxonomy): Bacteria > Acidobacteriota > Terriglobia > Bryobacterales > Bryobacteraceae > JBEKYD01. The sequence goes on from JBEKYD010000210.1 coordinate 10,894, forward strand.
CACCCCGGCCTACATCCGCAAGGCCCTGGATCTGGTGTCGAGCGGCCACATCGCGGCTTCGTTCTTTGTGAACAACGAAGAGCCGCTGGCCAATCTGCTGGAAGTGATGCGCCACCTCATGAGCCACAACGGCCACCTGAAGACGGCGATCGTTCCCTGAGAGCGTAACCGAGCCGCGACCGTCAGGGAGCGGCCAGTAAATTGATTCAAGCCACGGATGAACACAGATAAACACGGATAAATCTTTTGTTTTTTCATCCGTGTTCATCTGTGTTCATCCGTGGCCATATTCTTTCGCCATGAGGCTTCCAGGGTTACAAGCCATGCCTGCTGCTCCAGCCGCTCTCTCGCCGCTTGCGCCGGCCGAGTTCGTCCGCTCCCCGGAAGCGCTCGGCAAAGTGTATTCCCTCGGCGAGGCGCAAGCGTACACCCGCTGGCTTGCCACTCACCACTACGAAAATTTTCACGTGGTGAGCTTTCTGCTTCCCAAGCGCCTGCACCAGGATTTCTTCAACGTGTATTCCTATTGCCGCTGGGCCGACGACCTGGGCGACGAAATCGGCGACCGGGCGGAAAGTTTGCGCCTGCTCGAATGGTGGGGTAGGGAATTGGAAGCCATGTATGCCGGACGGGCCACCCACCCGGTGTTCGTCGCCCTGCGCGATACCGTGGCGCGCCATTCCATCCCGCAACAGCCCTTCGCCGATTTGATCCGCGCTTTCGTCGCCGACCAGACCGTGACACGCTACCGGACCTGGGACGAGGTCTTCGCCTATTGCCGCTATTCCGCCAATCCCGTGGGCCGGCTCGTGCTCTATCTATGCGGCTACGCGGACGTCGAACGGCAGAAGCTCTCCGATGCCACCTGCACCGCGCTGCAGCTTGCCAACTTTTGGCAGGATGTCACCGTCGATCTGGCCAAGGACCGGGTGTATATTCCGCTCGAAGTGTTGGAGCGTCACGGCTATTCGATCGAGGATCTCGCGGCGCGCCGCTTCAACCCGGCGTTCCGCAACGCCATGCGCGAAATCGTGGAACGGGCGCGGGCGCTGTTCCTGGAAGGTCTTCCCCTGGTGGGAATGGTCGACCGCCGTCTGGCGCTCGATCTGGACCTGTTCAGCCGCGGCGGCCTGAGGGTGCTCGAGAAGATCGAAGCGCTGGATTACAACGTACTCGCGCGGCGGCCGGCGATTTCGAAGGCCGAAAGGCTGACCTTGCTCCTCGGCGCTTTGACGCGGGTAGCGTTCTCGCGAGCCGCGTGATGACCACCCTCGATGAATCCTACGCCTATTGCCGCTCCGTGGCGCGCAGCAAAGCCAAGAACTTCTACTATTCGTTTCTGCTCCTGAGCCGCCATCAGCGCAGGGCCATGTGCGCCATCTACGCCTTCATGCGGCATTCCGACGACTTGACCGATGAAACCGGCGCGTCGCGGGAGGCGCTGGAAGGCTGGCGCGCCGACATGGAAGACGCGCTCGAAGGCCGCTTCAGCGGCCACCCGGTCTGGCCCGCGTTTCATCACACCGTGCGGCGGTTTTCCATTCCGCATGTCTATTTCCGCGAGATGATCGCGGGCCAGCTCTCCGACCTGGAGCCGCGCAGGGTGGAAACTTTCGACCAGCTCTACGCCTACTGCTATCGGGTGGCCTCGGTGGTGGGCCTGACCATCGTTCATATTCTCGGCTTCGACACCCCGCGTGCGCTGCCGCTGGCGGAAAAGTGCGGCGTCGCCTTCCAGCTCACCAACATCCTCCGCGACATTCGCGAAGACGCCGAGCGCGACCGGATTTACCTGCCCATCGAAGACCTGCGGCGGTTCGGCGTGAGCGAGCACGACTTGCGCGCGGGCAACCGCAGCGAAGCCTTCCTGCGCTTGATGCAATTCGAAGCCGACCGCGCCCGCGCCTACTACGATGAAGCGGCCCCGCTGCTCGATCTGATTCACCCCCGCAGCCGCCCCTCGTTGTGGGCCCTGATCGCCATCTACTCCGGCCTGCTCGAGCGCATCCGCCGTACCAACTTCGACGTCTTCACCCGCCGCGTGCGCCTCACCGCCCTTGAAAAAACCTGGATCCTGTTGCGCGCGTTCTCCAGATCGGGAGTGGAAGCGAGATAACGCGGGTGGCGCGGCACCCCCGTTGACAGAACTTCCCCATAACATCTAGGCTTGGGGATATGGAAGTAAACTTCTCGCCCGATGTGGTAACGCGGCTTCGACAGGTGGCCTCCGCCAATGGTAAGGATGCCGAGCAACTGGTGAAAGAGACGGTCGACCGGATGCTTGAAAGTCAGGCTTGCTTCATGGCGGGAGTGCAACGAGGTATCGAGCAAGCCGATCGGGGTGAGTTGGTGAAGCATCAGGAGGTTGTCGCCCGTATCGACAGGCTGTTTTCGTGAGGCAGATTCGGTGGACGACGGAAGCAGCTGACCAACTTGTAGCCGCTGTTAAGCACATACGGGAAGACGATCCGGCTGCGGCACGAAATGTCGCCCAGACGGTCATCGACCACATCGAGCGACTTTCGGTGTTCCCTGGTCTGGGCCGACCCGGAGAAGCGAAAGGAACCCGCGAGCTCGTGAGCCCTCCCTATGTGGTTGTGTATCGTTACACCGATGAAATAGTCGAGATCCTGCACATCTGGCACGGGGCGCAGGATTGGCGCTGATTGGCAGAATGGCCCGACACGCCGAGTGACGGCCCCCTCATTGCAGCGGAATGGTCAGGGCGCGAGTGTCGTGAGACTCAATTCGCACGCGCTTTCCATCCTTGAGATAGGGCCGCAGCACCTCCGGATTGGCGTACTCCAGCTCCAGATTCTCCGCTGCGAACAGGACGTAATCGCCGGCGGGCACGTCGGCGAAATCGAAGCTTCCGTCGCTTTCGGTCTGGAATGCGAGATTACGCTGTGGTTCGCCCGAACCCGAGCCTGGCACCAGCACCACCTGGAGAAACGCCCGCCTATTTTCCCGGCTCGTCCGGGGAATCTGTGGGTAACTTGCGGGTTTCAGCGCTGGGATTGAATGAGGAAGCTGTGGAACTTGCGGCAGGTGGAGTCGAAGGAGCGTTGCTCGTCTTCCCAGCCGTTGTG
>JBEKYD010000211.1:0-24255 GCA_049511335.1 Bryobacteraceae bacterium
CCGTGGCACCGACGCACTGTCCGGACGTTTTCATGTCAGAAATGCGAAAGTCGTGAACATGTCGGAGCGCTCTGACGGTTTGGCCGTTTTCGCCAACAGCTTCCGTCAGGCTGACCCGTTCGCCCCTCATCACATCTTTTCTGCGGCCTTTTTCTTCGCTGCTTTTTCCGCCTCTTTTGTGGCTTCCTCGAAGCTAACTAGACCCAAAGCGAAAACGCTTTGGGTGATTCCTCTACCGAGGGAAATCGTGACATCTTTTCCGGTCCACCCCAACTTGTCACCGAGAGTGACGTGCGGAGGGCCGTACCGCTCGGTGATGATATCACGCACTTTGTCAAATGACCTGGAATCGAAGGTGGAAATACTCTTGACGAATTTGCCATCCACAAACACTAGAAAACCACGTACTGAAACTTCACCAAGTTCGTACTGAGTGACGCACGCTCGGTCGCCTATTGTCGCCTGTTGGCCTTTAGGTGCCGCAACGCAGCGCCCCACACCCTGAAAAATGTGCTTGGCCTCGGATTCGGACGCCCCGAATTTCAATCCCCGATAGCTGTCCGGTTCGTTCGACCATTTCGGAGCGGCTTGCTTTGTTAATCCGCCCTCCTGTTGTGCCACTGCCAGTCCGACAGTGACCAATAATATGACCAGCTTCATGTTGCCGATGGTAGCATATTGCGGATAGTGTTATCTGAATCTGGTTTACTTGGGGCTGTTTTGGCCTGTGCGAACGCCACGATCTCGTTTCACATTCTGCTGAGAAACTTTCGATTGGGCGGCGTGTATTCCACGAACAATGATCCCGACTTACTTTGTTCCGACCATAGGAGCTTGATCGTTGTTGACGGCAAAGCCCAAATCACAACCGTGCGGGTGCCGTCCGGTTTATTTGCGTAGTCGAAGTTATTCGTTCGATCTTCGTTGGTCGGTGCCCCATACTTTTCGACAAGCAACACCTTTAGCAGATCAAAGTTCTGCTGTCGAGTGTACTCCCAATCCTTGTGTGGTTGAGGTTCAAGCGTAATGTTGTCGATTGTGGGGCCGAAAACGGCAACTACGGAGACGTCAAGCAGCAGTCTCCCTACCTCAACATCTTTGATCGTGATCTCCGGTCTCGTATTCTCTTTGTTCGGCAAAACCTTGAACGACCCGCTGTATTCGGCTGTGGCTTGTTCCACGGTCATGCCCCATTTGAGCTTGCCCCACCCGTTCACATCTTTCGTCGGTTGGGCGTGAAGAGAAAAGCAGGAAACCGCCAGCGCCGTTAGCATCAGTCTGAACCGGAGCTTACACTCCCGTGTTAAGGTCATGCCCAACCATAGCACCAATGCACGGATGGCGAGATTTGAAGACCGGAACCGGAACTGGAGAGTCGGGGCATCATTACTGCCTAAAGCCCGTCAGCATTCCTGCGAATGCCTATGAAGGAACCCACACCTTGGCAATGACGAACGATGCTACGATCAAAGCGCAATGCCTTGCCAGCAGAGACAGGTTCTTGAGGAACGCCGGAATGCGGCGAACGAGGAGTTTAGTGATTTGGTCATGCAACTTTCAAGCGGGAGCATGGCGGGGCGGCTTTACGACTCGCTAACGACGAAGAAGGATCAGGCTTGGGAGAAGGTGAGGGCGGCGGAAAGTGCCCTTGACGATCACAAGAAGGAGCACGGTTGTTGATCCAGTCAAGAGGCCGGGGTTAGGCGAACTGGCGGATCTTTGTTCAGCCTGGAGACAATCCGATGCTCGTCAAACAGTTCAAATTCAAACGCAACAACGACAAGGGTTTCCCCTGGACTGCCCCAGTCCGAGAACGTCCCGGTCTCATCGTGGCTTTCACCGCCATTGGCAGAACTCGTTTCGTCGGGTTTGCGCTCTCCGAATGCGCCTTGATGATTGGCTTTCATCCTGCTTCGAAAGTGATTATCTATTGACTGCTGCCGCCCTAAGCCCTACCCGGCGCAGTAGAGCAGTTCTGAGAGGCGCTGTGCGCTCGTGCGACGTATTCTGGCGGCGTGTTCGCGGTCGTGATCGGAGTCGAGTCCAAAAAGAAGGTCAGACAGTGAAAATCTGAAATGAGCCTCCCCAGGAAAGGTGTATTACACCCCACCCACCCGTTGTCGGGGACGGATATTGTTTTTGCAAAGGGTCCGTCCCGGCAGCACCGGCCAAAAGGATTCTCGGCAAAGTTCCGAATGGACTCCCCAGGCAGATTTCTCGATGGGACTCCTGCCGGTCGGAAGTTGCGAACGAAACCGGCAGATCGAACCAGAGCGGCTCCCAGGCGCTACAAACCGCCGCCAGCGCCGGGGGCGGGTGCGCCGATTCTCGGTGTCAGGTGGGATTTTGGCCGGTTGCCGGGGAGGTTTCTTACAGTTTTTTGTACCAAGCGCCGTACAAATGCATTGGCTACGCATGTAAGTTATTGAACATAAAGGAGTTGGCTCCCCGGCATGGATTCGAACCACGATTCACGGCTCCAAAGGCCGCTGTCCTACCATTAGACGACCGGGGAATGAGTGCTGAGGATGGTCTCGCGTCGATTAGATTAGCATATTTGCGCTGGCTGCCGCGCGACTGTGGGAGGGTCATGGAGCCATCCAGACGGTCTGGGTTACCGTGGAGGTGGCGGACGGATCGGTCAGGTAGAGAAGAAGTTGGTTTGTGCCTGCGGAGGGTGGGAGGGTGCCGAGCGCTACGTTGAATTGAGTTACTCCGGCAACGATTCCGGGGGCGGCGCCTGCGTACTGTACGAACGCGGTCACGCCGCCGGATATGCCGAGATCCGTCGCGGGGAAGGTCGCCTGGCAATAACCGCGGCAACTATCTTGCGCTTGGGTGGCGACTTCGCCGTCGGTGAGCGGGCCAAAACTCGATTGCCAGCCGGTTGCGTAAAAGGTAATGATGGAGCCGGATCTTGCGGGGTTGGAAGAAGAATTCAGGGTGCCGTCTTGATTCAGGACCGCCGGAAAAGACTGGGGCGCCGAAGCGACCATCCAGACCGGGTAATCGGGGCTCGTCGTGGCGCCGTCGGTGATGTGGACGTTTGCGGCGGCATCGGCGGCGATCTCCATGGGTACGACGGCGTTGATCTGATTGGCGGAAACGTAGAGCAGCGGCATTGCCGTGCCGTCGATTGAGACTTGGACGCCGGCGAGCGTTTTCGGATAGAAGCCGCTGGAGGGCGTAGACGCCACCGCCGTTGACGGGCCGATGCCAGGGCCGAAAATCGAGATGACTTCGGCGGGCGAGATACGCGCGGTGGCGTTGCCGCCGGCGACGTTTTGAAACGCGAAGATCTTCATGGGTGGCGCGGCGTAGGGCGAGATGGCGGAAACGAATCCGTCGATTCCCGCTACGTGAATGAAGCCGGCGGGATCGAGCGAGACCGCCTGGGCGACAGTACCCGTGGGGTAAAGCGCTGAGTAAGTCAACTGAGAGCCGCCAGCATTCAAGCCAGCGAGAAACTCGGGACCGAAAGACCATCCATTGGCGCCCGGAATTGCGGTTGTGAAGGACTCGGCTGTACCGGTGGCCCAGACGTTTCCGAAGGAATCGATGGCGATGGATTGGACCGTAGTGTCGATGCCCCCCAAGTAAGTCGCCCATAATAGCGCGCTGGCGTCGGGTTTGAGCTTGGCGAGAAAACCGTTGGGGGAGCAGGAATTGGGCGGACCTCCTCCGGTGTAGACAGGCTGAAGCGAACCGGCGGTGGTGGGGAAACTGGCGTCGCAAGTGTTACCGGCAAGATAGGTGTTACCGGCTGCGTCGGCGGCGATCGCGTTGAGAGTGCTGGCAGGGCCGGAGCTAAAAGGGCTGAGGGTTTCCGCCGAATCGATGTAAGTGAGATAGCTCAGCCCCGTGCCGGCCGAGTTGATCTTGGCGATGAACGGGCCAGCGCCGTGCGGCGAGAGCACGCCGGTTGTGGCCGGCAAATCGGTGGTATTGGTGTTTCCCGCGATATAAGCGTTGCTGGCGGCGTCGACGGCGATGCCGACGCCCGAGGTGGTTCTTACGATCGAGGGGCAATCGATCACGACGGTGCAGGCCGGCACGGTGCCGGCTAATGCGCCCGAGTAACGGATTTTGTCGCCGGCGGCGGAGATGGAAGCGACGATTGCGCCCATGGTCGCGGGCGCGGTTAGACTTACTGGGCCGAATGGCATTCCGGCGGTATGTGGGAAATCGGCCGCGTTGGTGTAGCCGGTGAGATAGAGATTGCCCTGAGTATCGGTTGCGAGGGAAGTAATGGAAGTTACACCAAGCCTGCCGCCGAAGTAAGTGGAGTAGAGAATGGTACTGCCGTCGTTCGAGAGCTTGACGATGAATCCGGTGCCGTCGGCGCTGGGCTGGGATTGGAGAGCCTTGCTCAAAGGAAAGTCATCCGATGTGGTATGGCCCGCGATATAGATGTTGCCGCTCAGATCGACGGCGATGGCGTTTCCCGAGTCGACGCCTTTGCCTGCGAAGGTGTCGGTGAACAGGACTTTACCGGTGGAATCGAGCTTGGTGACGAAAACGTCGATGTCCGGGACCGTGAGGAGATTGGCGACCCCCACAAATGTGCTCGGCAGGATGCCAGTGACAATCGCGTAGACCCCGCCGTAACCGTTGAGCATTCGGCTGCCGACGACATACGTGTTGCCGGTGGCATCGGTGGCGATGGCGGAGACCTTGAAGGGGTAGGTGTCACCGACAGACGTGGTGAATTCACCGGCGATTGCGAGGGTTGCGGCGGTGAAAAGGAGGACGAATCGCATGCGGTTAATGGTAGCTCCGGGCGAGTGCAGGCCAAAGGGCTGTTCCACGGTTAGTGCCAGCCAGGCTTCTCTCCCTATTCGCGTAATTCCACGATGGTAGCGCCGGCGCCGCCTTCCTGTTGGGGGGCGGAGTAGAACTTACTTACGTGGGGGTGATGACTTAGTAACTCGTGGATGGTCTTCTTCAGGATGCCCATGCCGTGGCCGTGGACGATGCGGACGCGGGAGGCGGTCGCCATGACGGCGCGGTCCAGGAATTGGTCGACCAGGTCGCGGGCTTCTTCGGCGTGTTGGCCGATCACATTAATTTCCTGATGCACGGGGGCCAACTCGGGCGCGGGGCGGGAGCTGACGTTGCGGGGGAGCTTGGAAGCCGGGGCCGGGGTTTCGGGTAAGACTTCGAGCACGTCGTCGAGCGAGATCTGCATTTTGAGAAAGCCGGCTTCCACTTCGAGGCGGCCGTTGCTCAACAGGCGGCGGACGCGGGCCGGTTCGCGCACATCGCGCAAGCGGACGCGGGCGCCCTCGGTGACTTTGAGCGGAGCGATGTTGCCCTGGCGGGCGTCGTCTTCGGTATTCAAGACGGTGGCGGCGAATTCCTCCCTCAGCTCGCGTTTGGTTTTGGCCACGCGGCGCTGGGCTTCCTGTTCGGTTTTGCGGCGGTCGGCGCCTTGGGCGATTTTGCCGATGGTATCCTGGGCCTGCTCCTCGAAACGGGCGAGGGCCTGGTCGGTGCGGCGCTCGAGCTCCTTCAGCTTGGCGGTTTCGCGCTTGTCCCACTCGCGTTCCAATTCTTTTTCGCGGCGCTCGAGATCCGCAATTTTGGTGCGGAGAGTCTGTTCGAGCGCCTGGGTGGTTTCGATGCGCCTTTCGAGCTCGGTGAGGAAGCGGGCCACGTCGCGCTCGCGGTCGCTGAGGGAAGCGCGGGCGCGGCGCATGATGTCTTCGGGCATGCCGAGGCGGGCGGCGATTTCGAGCCCGGCGGATTTGCCGGGCAGGCCCAAGCGCAGACGGAAGGTGGGCGCGAGTGTTTCCTCATCGAAGCCGACGGAGCCGTTGACCACGCCGGGCGTGCCGGCGGCGTAGATTTTGAGCGCCAGCAGATGCGTGGAGACCACGGTGAAGGCTCCGGCCGCGCGGAAGTGTTCGACGATGGCGACGCCGAGTGCGCCACCCTCTTCAGGATCGGTGGCGGAGCCGAGCTCGTCGAGCAGCACCAGCGAATCGGGAGTGACGTCGAGAGCCATCTCGCGAATGCGCGAAATGTGGGCGGAGAAGGTGCTGAGGCTTTCCTGGATGGATTGGTAATCGCCGATATCGGCGAGCACGCGGTCGAACAGCGGGAATTCCGCCTCGGCGGCGGGAACAGGGAGGGCGGCCTGCGCCATGAGGCTGAGCAGGCCGATGGTTTTCAAGGTGACGGTTTTGCCGCCGGTGTTCGGGCCGCTGATGAGCAGCGTGCCGGATTCGCGCGTGAGCTCCAGCGAGATGGGCACGGCGTGGGCCGCGCGCTTGCGCAGCACGTCTTCGAGCAGGGGATGGCGGGCGTCGCGCAGCAGCAGGCGCGCCCCAAAGCGGGGGATGACGCAATCGAACTCGAGGGCGAAGCGGGCCTTGGCGAAGAGGAGCTCGAGCGCGCTCATGGTGGCGCGGGTCTGGCGAATGGAATCGGCATGGCCGCGGAGACGGTCGGTGAGCTCGCGGAGAATACGGTGGACTTCGCGGGCTTCTTCTTCGTCGAGCCGGACCAGATCGTTATTGAGCTCGATGGTTTCGAGCGGCTCCAGGAAGAGAGTGTGGCCGCTGGAGCTGGCGCCGTGAATCACGCCATCCAGCTTGCGGCGCTGCCCGATTACGACCGGAACCACGTAGCGTTCGTTGCGGATGGTGACGAACTCTTCCTGCAGCACGCCTTCCTCGCGGTGGGCCTTGAGGAAGCGCTCGAGCGATTCCTGGATGGCCTTTCTCTGGCGCTCCTTGTCGCGGCGGATGCGGGCCAGGGCGACACTGGCGTTATCGGCGACGGTTCCATCGGGCAGGATCTTGCCGGCCAGCTCGCGCAGCAGGAGACGAAAATCGCCCAGGGTTTGCGCGCGGGCGGCGAGGCGCGGGAAGCGTTCGGCGGCCGCCATGAGAAGCGATTTGGCGTCGGCGGCGCGGTCGAGCAGGGCGTAGAGATCGGAGATTTCGCGCGGTTCGAGCACCGCGCCTTCGATCTTGAGCTTTTGCACCGGCTCGGTGACATCCGGCAGACCGCCGAACTGGAGACGGATGGAGGTGCGGTGGTATTGGACGGCTTCGCCGGCTTCGGCCAGGGCGGATGCGAGGAGCTCGCGATCGGTTTGGGGCGCGAGAGCGGCGAGCTCGGCCGCGCCCAGGGGACTGGAGACGAAGCGGGCCAGCAATTGGCGGAGGGCTTCGAATTCGAGAAGATTGGCGCTAGTTTGCATGCGGAATCACCAGCATAGAACGAGACGGATGACCGTCACCTTGACCTTTGGTTCCATATATGGGAACCTGAGAAGGTGCGGATCGTCAGCAGACGTCAGATCCGCGGCTTCACGGCGCGGTTTCCGAGAGCGGCCGGGCCGCTCACCCATTGGGCGAATGCCGTCGAGGCTGCGCGGTGGCAGAACCCTGGCGAGCTAAAAGCAGCATTTTCTTCCGCCGATTTTGTGGGAGATCTGACGGTGTTCAATGTGGGCGGGAACAAGTACCGGTTGATCGTGTTCGTGCACTATCGCCGTCAGATTGTATACATCAAGCAGATCCTCACTCATGAGGAGTATGACCAGGGGGAGTGGAAGCTATGAGCACAACCATCGAAAATCTCAACCTGAATCGCTACGGGCGGTTATTGGCACGGGCGGTTCCTAAGGTCATCAAGACGGAGGAGGAAAACGAGCGCGCGCTTGCCTTTGTCGAATCCCTGCTGGAGAAAGGCGAGGGGAATCTGACGCCTGAGGAAGATGCGCTTCTCGAACTACTCAGCGATCTGATTCACGATTTTGAGGAGAAGGCGTACCCCATCCCGAAGTCGGAGCCGCGCGAGATGGTCGCGTTCCTGCTCGAGCAACGCGGGCTCACACCGAAGGACCTATGGCAAGTAGTCGGCTCCAAGAGCCGGGTATCGGAGATCCTTGCCGGCAAGCGCGAGATGACTAAGGAACAGGCGAAGAGGCTCGCGGAATTCTTCCATGTGAGTGTGGGTCTGTTTATCTAACGGCGTGCATGCCGGCGCTTTCGGAAGGCGCTTTGGATCACTTCTAGGGTGCCTTCGGTGATCTGGAGCGCGGGGAGGTCGCGGCGTCGGACCCATTCGACGTGGGCAACGTCATCGCCGGCGCGGAGGGTTCCACCCACCACGCGGCAAAGGTAATCCACCAGCACATAATGATATTCGACGGCGCCGGCGGAATCGCGCATGATGCGCTCGAAGATTTGGAACATGCGGACGGGCTTGACTTCGAGCCCGGTTTCTTCGCGCACTTCGCGGCGAATGCCGTCTACTAGCAGTTCGCCGGTTTCGAGCGCGCCGCCGGGCAGGGACCACCAGCCCTTCAGCGGAATTTTGCCTCGCTGAGCCATGAGGATGCGGTCGCCGCGGATCAGGATCGCGCCCACGCCCACCAGGGGGCGTTTGGGGTAGCGGCGGTTGTCTTTACCAGGCATGGAAAGGCACGGACTCAAGCGTCTCACTCCACCCGAAAGTTGGCGATCCAAAGGGTATTGTTCGCCTGCTCTCCGCCGTTGGCGGTGCTCACGTCCACCAGCGCCGTGGTGCGCCACTGGGCGGCATCGAAATGGCCGGGACCGCGGAAATCCTCCAGCTTGACGCTCACGTGGAAGGGTTCGCGGTTGCCGGGCGGGAAGATCGGCAAAGCATAGCGCGGGCCGGCGCCGCCCGCCGGGTTCTTGGTTTCGAGCGAGACCAATAAGGTAATGTCGCGTTCGCTGGCTACGTCGAATTCCAGGCGCGTGGGATTGGAAGAGACCGGCGCTTCGCGGCGCACCAATAGCTCCACCTTGCCGTCAATCTCCCGGTAGGCAGCCTCCAGCGCCGGAGTCTTCAGCGGGTTCGCTTCCGCCGCATATTTCAAGCGCATGCCGCCGGGGGAAACCCAACCGCCGGTGGCGCGCCGCGTGTTGGCAGCGGGAGGGTCGGCGGAAAGCTCAAACCGCTCCAGCCAGATGGAGCGTGGGCCCTCGGTGGGGTCGATCACCACGTCCACCGGGCTGGCGGAAGCGAAGTTGCGGAAGAACTGCGCCAGGTCGAAAATGCCAACCGCTTCCACCGCGTCCATGTCCAGCTTGCCATCGGTATCTTTGGGATCGCGCGGACCGTCGGCTACGGTGAAATCGGCGGGCGATAATTCCACTTCCTGCCACGCATTGGCCGGCGCCCAGAACCAAGCCGTATAGTTGCCGCCGCCGGGTTTCCTTTCGGCCAGCAGAATTCCCAGCGCGGTAGCGTGGTCGGCTTTTACCCGGAAGCGCAGCGACTGGGCGAGGGCCAGCTCGGCCGGCGCCGGCAGCACCATACCGGAGTTATGCCTGGCCGCGATGCGGTATTCGAAGGCCAGCGCGCCGGCGCCTTGGCGTCCCTCGCCCGCCGCCAGCCGCACCCGCCCTCCTTCGCCGGTCGCCCAGCCCCCGGTGCCCGTCTCAAAGGTCTGGCTGAACAACACCGGCGGCTGCTGTGCTCGCATCAGTACGGCGTTCAGCGCCATCGGAACCCAAAACAATCCGCGGCGAAACTTCATGAATCCGATTTTACCGGCTGGCCGGTCATTTTGTCCTGGCGCGCCCGGTCGGAGGTGGATTCAAAAAGCGAGGAAAACACGTCGCTGAGTTTGTCGGCGGCTTGTTTGGAAAACATCCCGGCCAAGCCCGATATGGCGGCCACGCCGTGCGGGCTGACGGCGCCCGAGCTGGCGGTGGGGCTGAACAGGCCGCCGCGGATCAGCGCATAGAACAGCAGCGCCAGCGTGACACCAGTAAAGGGTTGGAGCGCATACCACCATGCCCAACTGGCCACGAGTGTGCGATTACCTACAAAACCGGCGAAAGATCGGGTGGCATGCAGCAGACTGCCGAGCCCGCCGAACACCATGGCGAGCAGTAGCAGGTCGAGTTCCCGAGATACACGCATCGCGCCCCCGCCGATCATTACCAGCGAATCGCCGCTGTCGGCCACCGGCCAGAGCCATGCGGCGGCCGCAGCCAGGCCAGCGCCCCCGGCTACCAGCCCACAGCCGATTAGACGGCGCATCCGCGGCGGCATGGGAGTGGGAAATGAGGGAGACAAGTGCTCCATGGCGCCTTTACGCTACCACGGAGCCGGCTCGATTCCAGGGCTGCGGCGGCTCATCCCAGCGCCGCTCACGACGCCCGTCGAGCCTTAAGCCGGTGCCGCTTGGCAGCCCGAGGCACAAGTGCCAGGTGGCCGCGTTTCGAACGGGAAGTTAATTTAATTCAATTAGATACGAATCTTGGCGTAGATGTCGCCAAGGCCCTTAGCCGCGGCGCGCGGTGCGCCGGGAAGGGGCCGGATCGGGCGATTCGGCGAGCTTTGAAATTTCTTCCGAAGTCTTGTGACCGGCCGCGGCCCCAAGCGGAGTTAGCCGAATTCCGGCCCGGCCGAGGGCTTCCGCCATCTGTCGCGTAAGCGCCGCGGCCCTTTCGCCCGCCTTTAGGATCTGCTCGGCGTGGTGGCGATTCGGATGGGCTTGCTTAGTGCTCTCGATAATGAGTTGACTGTACCCTAGGACGAGAGTCAAAAGGTTGTTCAACTCGTGAACTGCCACCGCGGACGCCGTGCCGCTGTTCGGTTCTTCACTACGCCGGCTTTGCACTTTTCCCTGTTTCGGCTTCATCGGGGGAGTGAATGATCAGTGTACTACGAGGGAGCGAAAAATCAAGGGATTAACCTAAGCTAACCCTGTATGAAAGCAGACAGAACCGAAGTTGCCCACAGAGTTCTCCTAGAACCTGAGACGGATCCCGGAGCCGCCGGTTCCACAAAGCGGCGAGGCGCCAAATGGCGTGCCGACTTCCGGTCCAACATTGTTCGTGCGGGCCGCGGCCGCCTTAGTATAATCGTCCGACAGAGAGAGGAACCCAAAATGACACGAAGAACACTTCTTGGAGCAGCGGCGGCAGGCGCGGCCGCGGTGGCCACGGGATGGTCCGCCGAGCCGGCGTTCACCTTGCCGAAATTGCCCTACGCCTACGACGCGCTGGAGCCCTACATCGACGCCCAAACCATGCAGATCCATCACGACAAGCACCACCAAGCCTACGTCGATAACCTAAACAAGGCAGTAGCCGGTGAGCCCGCGCTGGCCGGAATGACGGTGGAACAATTGCTGGGCAAGCTGGACTCCCTGCCCGCCGCGGTGCGCACTGCCGTCCGCAACCAGGGCGGTGGCCACGCCAATCATTCGTTGTTCTGGCTGACTCTGGCGCCCGCTTCCCAGGCAGGCAAACCCGCCGGCGCGCTCGCGGCCGCGCTCGAGAAGAGCTTCGGCGGCCGGGATAAGTTCGAGGACAAGCTGCGCGCCTCCGCCGCCAGCGTGTTTGGCAGCGGCTGGGCCTGGCTTTCCCTCGATGGTACCGGCAACCTGGTGCTCGACACCGCTCCCAATCAGGACAGCCCCCTCATGGCCGGGCGCAAGCCCCTGCTCGGCATCGATGTCTGGGAGCACGCCTATTACCTGAAATACCAGAACCGCCGTCCCGAATACCTCGCCGCCATTGTGCACGTCATCAACTGGGACTACCTTTCCCATCGCTACGACGAGTTGGCCCGATAGCAGGCGGGGTGGTGGGACAGACCTGGACAGACGATCGTTTTTCGTGGTCTGCCAGGCTCTCCAGGCCAGCCGCTCGACAGACGACAAAAAACGATGTCCCACCTGATTTCCCGCGCAGACTTCCCTGTGTGATCCTAGAAACAAGCGAATGCGCGAACACGAATTCATTAGGGTGGTGGAATACCATCCCGGGCTGGTGGTCCTTCCAGCCGCGGTCTTCTTGGTCACGCTGGCCGTTTGCTGGGTGTTGCGGCGTCTGCTCCTGCGCGGTCTGGACGCCTGGACGACGCGCTCTCGAAGCCGGGGCGGGGAAATTCTGTCGGAGGCTCTGAGCGGACCCACCGTCATCTGGATCTTGGTGCTGGCCACCCATCTGGCCATCGAAAGCTCCGATCTGCCCCGCGTGATCGCCGCCGTTTGGGCCCCGCGGCTGCTGGTCCCCCTGGTAGTGATTTCCTTCACCATGATGATGGGGCGGGTTGCCCGCGAGATGGTGCGCTACTGGGGCAACCAGGGGCAGGCGATTCTGCCCGTGACCACGCTCACCGAAAACCTGGCGCAGATCGCGGTCTTGATCCTGGGCGTCGTTATCCTGCTCGACCTGGAGCATGTGAACATCGCACCCATCCTCACCGCGCTGGGCGTAGGCGGCCTGGCGGTGGCGCTGGCGTTGCAGGATACCCTGTCGAACCTGTTCGCTGGGTTTTACGTGGCGGTGTCGCGGCAGATCCGCCTGGGCGATTACATCAAGCTCAACACCGGCGAAGAGGGCTACGTGGCCGACATCAGTTGGCGCTCCACTACCATTCGGGCGCTGGCCTCGAACCTGATCTTCGTTCCCAATGCCAAGCTGGCGCAAGCCAATGTAACCAATTACTGGCTGCCCGACAAGCGCATGGGTGCTTCCATCCAGGTGAACGTAGCGCACGATTGCGATGTGGACCAGGTGGAGCGCCTCCTCAATGAAGTCGGCCAGCAGGCGGCCGGCCAGATACCCGGTCTGGTGGCCGACCCGCCGCCTTCCGCTTTGTTCGACCCCGGCGTGGGCGATTTCGCGTTAGGCTTTACCCTGGGGTATCAAGTGGAAGAGTTCAGCCTGCAGTACGCCGTCCGAAACGAGTTGCGCAAGCGCGTGCTGCGCCGCTTGCGGGCCGAAGGCGTCCGGATTCCTTATCCCACCCGGACCTTGTACATGGAAAACGCCGCGGCCGAAACTCCCAAGGCGTGAAGCAAATCCGATGAAAACTTTTACGATAGCCGTGATCGCCGGCGATGGCATTGGGACCGAGGTGGTCCCCCAGGCGCGGCGCGTGCTCGAACGCGTGGCGCAACAACATTCCTTGACGTTTGCGTTTCAAGATTTCGATTGGGGCGCCGAGCACTATTTCCGCTGGGGCCGCATGATGCCCGCCGGCGCTCTGGAATTGCTGCGTCCGTGCGACGCCATCCTGCTGGGAGCCGTCGGCCATCCCAAGCTGCCCGACCACGTCACCCTGAACGGGCTGCTGTTGCCGATTCGCCGCGCCTTCGACCAATACGCCAACGTGCGCCCGGCTTACTTATATCCGGGCGTGCGATCGCCGCTCGCCGGCTACCAGGGCGGCGACATCGATTTTGTCGTGGTTCGCGAAAATACCGAAGGCGAATATGCGCAGGTGGGCGGATTCGTCTATCGCGACCAGCCCGAGGAAATCGCCATCCAGACGTCGGTCTTCACCCGGCGCGGCGTGGAACGCATCGTGCGATTCGCGTTCGAGCTGGCGGTGAAGCGCGGCAAGAAGAAAAAGGTGACGTCGGTGACCAAGTCCAATGCGCAGGGTTTCAGCATGGTGCTGTGGGACCGCGCATTCGCCGACGTGGCGGCGGAGTTCCCCGATATCGAAACCGAATCGTTGCTGGTGGACGCGGCGGCCATGAATTTCGTGCGCCGCCCCGCCAGCTTCGACGTGGTGGTGGGATCGAACCTGTTTGCCGATATTCTGAGCGATCTTTCGGCCATCATCATCGGCAGCATGGGCCTGGCCGCCAGCGCCAACATCGACCCGCAGCGCCGCTTTCCCTCCATGTTCGAGCCCGTGCACGGTTCGGCGCCGGACATTGCCGGCAAGGGCTTGGCCAATCCCCTGGCGCAGATTTTGAGCGCCGCCATGATGCTGGAGCACCTGGAACTCGGCGCGGCTGCGCGCCAGGTGGAAGCCGCCGTGGCGGCCGTCCTGGCCGAAGGCAACGCTCCCCGCCGACCTGGGAGGCAACGCCAGCACTACGGCCGTGGCCGACGCCGTGCTGGAGGCGCTGGGTTAGTGCTGGTGGCCATCCGTGGGGCAGACCATCGTTTTCTGTGGTCTGCCAGCCAACATCGCACTTTCCTTTTAGCCAGGAACTTGTGTTTGTCCAGGGCAGACGACAAAAAACGATCGTCCGCCCCACCTTGGAAGGCCCTCTAGTGCCGGCCGCCACGCATCCCCAATCGCCCGGGCACGAATCCACCGGGCGCCATGCCTTTCTGGTCGCTTCCGGCATTTTGCTGCGAAGCCTTACCGGGCTCGTGCGGCAGCGCGTTTTCGCCCGCTATTTCGGGCAGCAGAACCCCATCGCCGATGCCTTCAACGCGGCCTTCCGAATCCCCAATTTCCTGCAGAACCTGTTCGGCGAAGGCGTGCTTTCGGCGTCGTTCATTCCGGTGTATGCGCGCCTGCTGGCGGAAGGCGACGAAGAAGAATCCGGGCGCGTGGCCGGCGCGGTTTTCGCTTTGCTGGCGCTCACGGCTTCGGTATTGACAGCGGTTGGCATGGCGGCCGCGCCGTACCTGATCGACGTCATCGCCATGGGTTTCCATGGCGCCGAACGCCAGCTCACCATCCAGCTTGTGCGCATTCTGTTCCCTGGCACCGCCATGCTGGTGCTCTCGGCCTGGTGCTTGGGAATCCTCAACAGTCATCGCCGCTTCTTCCTTTCCTACACCGCGCCGGTAGTGTGGAACGCGGCCATGATCGCTTGCCTGGTGGGCTTTCACGGCGGCGGCCAATTAAGGCTGGCGACGCTGCTGGCCTGGGCATCGGTCGCCGGCAGCGCCTTGCAATTCGCCGTGCAATTGCCCTTGGTGTTGAAACTGGCCCCCCGCTTGCGCGTGCACCTCGATACCCGCTCGGGCCACGTGCGCGAGATTGTGGCTAACTTCGGCCCGGTGTTTCTGAGCCGCGGCGTGGTGCAGATATCCGCCTACGTCGATTCCGCCCTGGCCAGCCTGCTAGGATACGGGGCCGTGACCGGGCTCACCAACGCCCAAGCGCTCAACATGCTGCCGGTGAGCCTGTTCGGCATGGCGATCTCGGCGGCCGAGTTGCCCGCCATGTCGAGCGCATTGGGCAATACCGAAGAAGTGGCCGCCTATCTGCGCCGGCGCCTCGATAGCGGCCTGCGGCGGATTGCGTTCTTCGTGGTGCCCTGCGCGCTCGGCTTTCTGGCTTTGGGCGACGTGATGGCCGGCCTGCTGTTCCAGAACGGCGCCTTCCACCGCCCCGATTCGGTCTACGTCTGGGGCATTCTGGCCGGCTCTTCGGTGGGCCTGCTCGCGACCACTCTCGGCCGCCTCTACTCTTCCACTTATTGGGCTCTGCGCGACACCCGCACGCCGCTGCGCTTTGCCTTAATCCGCGTAGCGCTGACCACAGGCTTGGGCTGGCTTTCCTCGGTGCCGCTCCCGATCTGGCTCGGCATCGCGCCCCGCTGGGGCGTGGCCGGGCTGACGGCTTCGGCGGGCGTGGCCGGTTGGGTGGAGTTCACCCTCTTGCGCCGCACTTTGAATCGCCGCATCGGCCATACCGGCCTGCCCGCCGTGCTCACCGCGAAGCTGTGGCTGGCCGCCGTCGTTGCCGGCGCATTGGCCTGGGCCGTGAAGTTAGCCATCGGCGTCGCCCACCCGGTATCCGGCGGCGCTCTCATCCTGGCAACCTACGGCGCGGGCTATCTTGCCCTGACGTATGCACTGCGCGTGGAAGAATCGGCCGATGCGGTAGCGCGGGTGAGGCGGCTGGCGCGGACGGGCTCGCGCTAGCCTGCAGAAACAAAGGCTATTTCGGGACGGGGAGACACCGGCAGGTCATCGATTCGAAATGGTCTACTCAAAAACTATGGTTCCCAACGGCCTCTCCGCCCCCAAGCTGCTGATTACAGTGTCGTCCTAAGCATAAGAACGGCCACTGATCAACTGATTGCCAGCTTGACCGGCTTGCCGACACGGCTGAGCATTTCCACGAGCGTATCGATGGTAAACTTGGCGGCTTTCTTATTCACCACGTCGGACACACGCGGGCGCGAGACCATCAAAATCTCGGCGGCCTCGGCCTGCTTTAAGTGATGTTTCGCAATCCAGACAGACAGCTCCTCCATCAGTTGCCGCTTCAGCAGGCGCGTGTCATTGATCTGTTTGCGGGACGCAGCCTGTAGACGTTTGGCCTCGTCCGGCGTAAAACCCAGTTCCAGGAAGAGGTTCGCGCCCGGCTTTGTCACATGGCGGATTTCGGTGTCGACCTTCATTTCTTTTCCCTCCTCAAATTGACCACGGCGCGATAGCGCGCCGCGGCAATTGCCCTGTCCTGTTTGCTGGTCACCTGAGTCTTCTTCTGGAAGCAATGCAGGACGTAGATGGCTTCTTCGAGATGAGGCTTTCGATTCACATTCCAGCACAAGAACGTGCTTCCCGCGGCCACAAGTACACGATAGCGCACGAGGATCTGGCGCGCACCGTCGAACGCTCACTTCGGCGCTTCTTCTCTCATGCGGAAACTGGGCTAGTCACTCCTCCCGCCGCCTTCGCGTTCCCTCCAAATCCCCTCGAGCATCTCCGGAATCTCGAACACCGCGCGATTGTTCTGGCGCGCGGTGGCGGCCCGATAGGAAGCGTAAGCCGCTGGCGCCAGCATTCCCTCCACGGCTTCGCCGATCCGGCGGAAGTTCTCGAGTACCACCCCGACGCCTTGCTCCCGCACCCACTCGGCGTTGTAGCGTTCCTGCGGCAGCGTCCAGGCGTTGCGCTCCACAATCACCGGAAGCCGCATGGCCACGGCCTCGCTGATGCTGCCGGGGCCGGGCTTGCCGACAAAATAATCGGCAAGCTGCATGTAATGCGGGATCTCCTGGGTGAAACCCTCGACGAACACGGGCGCGGCGTGCGGCTGCGCTTTCAGTTTTTCGCGCAGCCGGCGGTTATGGCCACAAATCAGAATCAACTGGCGATCCGGCAGGCGTGACGCGATTTCGCGCATCGCCGTCGAGCCCTGCCCGCCGAACAGCACCAATCCGACCGGCCGATCCGGATCGAAGCCCAGCGCCCGCCGCGCTTCGGCCCGCTCTTCGGCGGCCAGCGGAGCGGCGTCGTAGAAGCGCGGGTTCAGGATCATCCCGGAAGCTCGCAACACTTTTCCCGGTGCGTGGCCCAGGGCCAGCGCCTGCTCTACCGCCTTGGCCGAGCCGCAGATGAAATGCTGCTCCTGAAGCCCGCCGGCGAAGGGCTCGATCCAGAAGTGCGGCGGGTAATCGGCGATATCGGTAAGCACCGTCACCAGCGGCGTCCCCGGCAGTGCTTGGCGCAGGCTCTGGCATAGCGCGCGGTTGAAATTCGGGATCAGCGAGACCGCCATGTCCGGCCGGCTCCGGCGCCAATATTCCTCGAGCAACCGCACCTGGCGGCCATGAAACATGCGAATCGCGGCGTGCATCGCCACCGTCAGTTCCGCCGAGCCCAGCGTCCAACCCTTTTTCAACATCAAATTGTAAAGGTCCTGTAACCGAAGTCCGGTGAGCTTGCGGAAAACGTCGATTTCGTCCAGCAACTCCTGTAAATTCATGAGCCGGACTTCCATTGCCCGCGCCTGGCGGCGGATTGCTTCCCGCAGCGCATGGGCGGCCGCGCGATGGCCCCCGCCGGCGTCGAAAAATACGAAGTCCAGGCGAATCATCCAGTTTCGATTGTGCCATGGCGTCCCGCGCGCGTCCCCAAAAACAGAACGATTAACGTATGTTTTTCCCGTCCGTCACGGAACTGTAGCTGTTCCAGGGCTACAAATAGGCATGCGCTGCGACCTGCACGTGCACACTCGGCACTCCGGCATGTGCGGCGTGCCCCTGCTCGGAACCGTATGCCGCGAGTGCTACAACGATCCCCACGCGGTCTACGAAAAGCTCAAGCGGCTGGGCATGGATCTGGTGACCGTCACCGATCACGACTCGATCGGCGCGGTGGAAGCGCTCCGCTCGCGGCCGGATTTCTTTCTGAGCGAGGAAGTCACCTGCAAGCTGCCCGCCGGCACCGAATTGCACGTGGGTGTGTACGACATCGAGGAGCGCGACCACGTCGAGCTTCGCCGCCGGTGCGACGATTTCGAATCGCTCACCGCATACCTCGACGAGCGCGGCCTGTTCTACAGCGCCAACCACGTGTTTTCAAGCCTCACGGGCCGCCGTGTGCTGGCGGATTTCGAACTGTTTGCCACCGCATTTCCCGCCATCGAAACCCGCAACGGTCATATGCTGGCGTGCGCCAACGCGAGCGCCGCGCTGCTGGCCGATCGGTCGGCGCGGGCGGAGGTGGGCGGCAGCGATGCGCATGCCATGCGGTCGGTGGGTTGCGCGTATACGGTGGTGCCTGGGGCGCGCGACAAGCGCGAATTTCTGGAAGGTCTGCGCCGCGGCCGGGGGCGCGTGCGTGGCCAGGTGGGCGGCGTTTGGAAGCTTACCCGCGATGTGCTCGCCATCGGCCGCAACATGGTACGGGAAAAGCCGTGGACGCTGCCGGTAGCCATGCTGGGAGTTGCGGTTCCGGCGGTAATTCTCGGAAACTATGTAATAGAAAACCTATTCGCGCGCTGGTGGATGGCACAATGCCGCCACGCGTGGACGCTGGGAAGCTGGAAAGCCGGCGCCGCGGGGGCCGTTCCCGTGGCGGAGGTGCTGTCGTGACGCTTCCCCAAGCCATGCTGAGTTTTATCTCGCATCGCGACCATAGCCTGGCGCGCCGTGTGAATCGCTGGCCGGCGCCGCGCTGGATCCGCGTGTGGATGATCTGCGCCACCCGCGGCGGCGATGGCTGGCTATGGTACGCCCTCGGCTGCATCATCCTGCTGTTCGGCGGCGCGGAACGGTACCGAGCCACCGGCGCGGCGGCCCTGGCTGCCGGCGTGGGCATCGCCGTCTTCCTCAAGATCAAAAAGACCACCGGCCGCAAGCGCCCCGTCGAGCCCCACTGCTGGGCCACCCTGCTGCCGCCGGACCAGTTCTCGTTCCCTTCCGGCCACACCATCACGGCCTTCGCCGTAGCCATATCGCTCGAGCGCTTCTACCCCGAGCTCCTGGTAGGTTTGCTTTTCTGCGCGATCAGCGTTGGGGCGTCGCGCGTCCTGCTCGGCATGCATTTCCTTAGCGATGTAATCGCCGGCGCGTTGATCGGGATTTTGCTGGCCTATGGCTCGACCAGTTTGATGCATTGGCTGTAGACGGGCAAGCGCCGGCCATCCCTGCCGCAAGGAGACAGAGGTTCTTCTTAAGCGGTGCATCCGGCCGGTTGCCGTC
This sequence comes from Bryobacteraceae bacterium, assembly GCA_049511335.1. Lineage (GTDB taxonomy): Bacteria > Acidobacteriota > Terriglobia > Bryobacterales > Bryobacteraceae > JBEKYD01. The sequence continues at coordinate 19,142 of JBEKYD010000211.1, forward strand.
TCACCGAAAGCTTGAACTGCACGCCCTCCATTTTCTGTAATGCGGTGAGGATACTGGAGAGATTCGCGGCGGAGGGGCTGCCCTTCGGACCTAGCATTCGCATCAGGCTCTTGGCGGGGATGTGCGTGCGTTTCTCAAGGTTCTGAAATCCGGCTGTCGCGTTGACGTAGTCGCGCAGGACAGCCTTGCCGGTCCCGAGGTCCCCATTGATCACACACTCGACGGCTTCGCGTAGAAGCGCTTGGCGGAAATCCGGATCGCCATTGGGCGAACCGTGTGCTTCCGTTCTCGTCAATGTAGCCACGAAGCTCGATCATCCACGATCGTATGGTAACAATTGTGTTACCACCCGTCAAATGCCATATCCGAGCACTCAAATATGTTGAATAATTTCATATTGACACGTTCCATGACTTTCAGTATTATTCGAACCTGTAAGTACCGCTAGGTTTGCTGAGACTCTTAGCAGTCGCTTACTAATCAACTCAAACAGGAATCCGGGGCGGCAGTAACAGCCTTGTAACTTCCACCCTTTCGCCTGCACACGGAAGTTCGTGGGGCGGTGTGCGAAGGCACTGCTCTGTGAAATCTTTCGCGTAAGTGTGTCGCCTTTCGTTAACTGGAGGACGCTCGAATGCGAACTCGTGCCGGAGTGTGTCTAGCGTTGTTTACCTCGACTTTGTTGGCGCAACGCGCCGTTGACCCGAAATTTACCTACCACCGCGTGATCTGCATTGTCCCGCTTGTCGGGAACGGGACCGCGGAAGACCCCAAGCGCCCCAAGTATGCCCCGTGGCCGGAGGTTCAAGATCCCAATGGCATCATTGGGTTCACCTACCTCGCGACCGACGACGGGGCGTCCGCGGTGGTGGAGTTCGTGGCCCGTACCCGCGCGGCGCTCCAGTTCCTGTTTGAGGACCAATCCCTCAAGCCGTTCGAACTGGGCAGGGTGCCTAAGGCGAACATTGAATCGGCTATCCGCCAACAGCGTAAGGACTTTGACCTGAACAGATTCGGACTGGTGATGCCATGACTACGACTACGCTTGCCGCGCTGTTGCTTGGCGCCTGCACCCTGTCCGGCGCTGAGAGGTACTTCTTCGAGGAGCGCCTGGCTGCTCTAGACCGATCGCACTGGGTGGCCACTGGAAGCCCGTCGTCCGGAGACGTGGGCTTCGCCGCCGCCGACGTGGAGGGCGCTTCCCTAATCTGGAGCCAAGCAGTCCCCGATGGAACCTTCGACGCCGAAGTGCGGGCATCCATCAAGCTCACCGGCTCGGGGGGCCGATACACGGAATACCTACGGGCGACTCCGGATGCGCGCACCGGCGGGTCGGGTGCGGGAAGCTACCTCGCCTTTGAGATGCGCAATCCAACCTTCGACCCGAGCGGGGCCTGCGCCGCTACGTTCTCGATCCTCCAGCGTGTCGGCGGCGTGGTTTCGGTTCTTTCCAGCTTCCAACACGGCTGTCATGACGGCATGGAGATGCGGTTCGCCATTCACGGCAACTTAGCTGTAGTTTGGCTCGACGGATCGGCGCCGTCCGAATTTCCAACCGCGGCGCCCGCATCGGGCCAGCCGGGGATCGGCGCGGCGGAAACACCTGCCGGGAACGCGGTCTCTGCCGTCCGCCTGGGCTTGGTCGCCCATGCCGCTCCCGCAGCCGTAGCCGAGGAGACGGTCGGCGTTTCGGCGTTTCGCAACCGGGTGGACGTGCAGTGGGTTCCCGTTGTTGCGAACGCGTTTGGCGGCGCGCCCTCCTACTGGATTTACCGCGACGGAGATTACCTTCTGCGCACCGTGGCGCATCAGTTCAGCGACGAAGCTGTCTCGCCCGGAAGCCAGCACACTTACACGATTTACGCGGTGGACGAGGACTTCAACTTTTCGCCTGGCACATCGGTAACGGCGACGGCGCCGGTTCCCATCCCGGGGACTAACGCGGCCCCACCGCCGCCCAAGCCGGCGGCAAACAGGTAAGAAGAATCTAGAACGGAATACTGTTTGGCCAACAAGAGAGAGCTGACATGAGAAATATCAAGATTTTAGGCTGTGAAAATCCCTTGCCCGCTGGCGTGGCCCTGCTCTGCGCCATCGCCTTGCCCGCCGCCAGCCAAACCCTGGGCGGCGCGCCGGCGCAGACGTTGTTTACGGACACCTCGCCGGTGGACGCGTATATCGCGGCGCATCCCGGCACCGTAGTTACCTCGATCGACCAATACGGTGTCACCATGAAAACGCCCAAGGGTAATGCCCGGATGCTCTCCCCAGGCCTGACCTACCAAAACAACGGGGTCTGGGCAATCACCAAGGCCCAAGTCGTCCAGTTGTCCGCCTCGGCCGGCTGGACATTGACCGGTACCGCCGTCCCGATCTCGATTTCTGGCTCCGGAACGGCGATGCACGTTACGATCGGTACCGGCAAGAACACCCTGGACTGGGAGCTATCCACCATTGCTTACGTTAGCGCGAAGGGGTTCACTTTTCAATCCGGCGGCTTGGCCTGGGCGTTGAACCTGACGAAAAGCGGAGTGAGTTTTCAGAGCCAGGTAAGCGCCAAGAAGGGCAAGCAGACGTTTGCGTTTCCTTACACGTTTACGGCGGGAACGGTGAGCGCTGACTCGAAGGGCAACCTGAATTTTGGGTCACTCTTCGCCGCCAGCGCACCGGCCATTGTAGGCGCGGACCATAAGGCCTACGCTTGTAGCGCGTGGTCCGCGGCAGGCAACACCGCTTCCTTTTCCTGCGATGACACGGCGCTGCCCGTGGCCGCGTACCCTTACGTTATAGACCCAAGCGTAAGCAGCGGACCTGCCAGTTACTCGTGCACGGGAGCGGACAACGGAACGCTCTGCACGGTTTGGGTGAGTCCGTATTCCCAGCAGAGCTACTCCGCGACGTTCTCAGTCGGACTCCCCTCGGGGGCGACGGTAACGGACGTGGAACTGGATTATTCCGGAGACATCAACTTCGACAACGGCGATTGGAGCATGTTGCCTGTAATCACAACGCCCTCAGGCAGCGTCACCCAAACTCAAAACTTCATGCAGCCCGGCGGCCAGCCGCAGCCAGTACAGTGGGATATCCCCAACACGATTATGACCCTTGGCTACACCTCTGCCATGCTGAGCTGGTTCGATCTCACCAACGGCTCGGTGACGTTGGCCATGACGCCCCAGAATCCGGACGGCACGCAAGGCGGCTTTGCCGTCTATGACAACCCGTCGCTGACCATTACGTATGTCATACCGCCCAGCGCCACGGCGCAGATCCCGGCGACCATGAACAACGGCCTCGATATGGCAACGGTTGGCGAGTGGACAGCCCTGACCGCGAACATCACCATCCCAAGCACTTCGGAATTCACTGGGACGATCATTATCAACAATAGCGCCAGTTACGCCAACGGATGCAACATTTCCTTGTGGGGCGCCCAGGGCTGGCCCGTTGATGGCTTGGGCGCCAGCCTCTTGAACGACTCGGGAGGGCAGGTCTCGGGAAACAACGGGCTCTACGCGACAAACGAGTGCGCTATCCAGACAAGCTCCTCCGGGTTGACCGGCGGTGACCCCGTCTACTCCCTTTACCTGCCGATCTACTTCACCATTACGGGGCAGTACACGATTTGGGGGAATTTTACGGACCTGGGTTCCGGCCTCAGCTCCGGCTGGCAGGCCATCGGCACCGTGAGCATCACTGGCTCGCAGGGCACTGTGGCCACGCCGGTAATCCAGCCCGGCGGCGGCAGTTACTCCACCAGCCAGCTTGTCGCCATCAGCACCAGCACCGGGGGCGCCGCCATCCGCTATACGACCAACGGCTCCTATCCTAGCGAAACCGCCGGCGCGGTCTACTCCGGCCCATTTACCGTGTCCACCAACCTGACGATCAAGGCAATCGCCTACCGCACCAACTGGGCCGATAGCGGGTTCGGCACAGCCACCTTTAGCTTCCCCGGCGGCAATGGCGGAAGCACCGGGCCGCCTGCCGCGCCGTGCTCGGCTGGCTCCGCGTCGGGATGTTCGCCCACTACCGGCACGCCCGAAGGCGATTCCGGCAACGGCCTGGACCCGCGGCGGGTGGGGGTACGCGCCTTGGCATCCTATTGGGGCGCGGCCGGTGAGCAGATCGACATGGCGTCCGGCAATCTGAATCTCACCATCCCGTTGCTGAAGGTAGTGAGCCGAGGGAGCTGGAGCGTACCTGTGGTATTAAACTACAATTCGCAGTCGTGGCGGCAGGATAGCGCCGGCACTTGGCTTCTGGGCCAGGACGTCGGCTACGGATTTGGCTGGAAGCTGCAGGCCGGGTCCCTCATCGCCGTTTGGGCCGGTTCTACTATCGACCACTACCTGTTCACCGACGCCAGCGGCGCCGAATACCGGCTCAGCGTCAATACCGGCGGCGTTTGGACCTCGCAGGAAGGCGTTTACATCGCGTACGATTCGAACGCCAATCGCATCTACAATACCGATGGCAGCTTCTGGTACATGGGCTGCGAATCGGCTGAAAGCGAGCACGATGCCGGGACGTTGTACCCGACGGTGATCGAGGACTCCAACGGCAACCAGATCGTCATCACCTATCAAAACGGGGTCGGCGCCGGAGCCGCGAACACCAGCGCCCGCATCTGGAGCATTCAGGATCCGCGCGAAGGGCAGTACAATTCGGCGTCATACAACTTCACCTACAACGGCGATTCCACGCCCCATTTGACCGGCATTACCAACACGATCCAGACTGCCGAGGCCTACACGTTCGCCTACAACGAGGGCCAGGCACTCACCTCGCCCCTGCCCGCCGGAACCTCCATGGGGACCACGGCCATGCTGCAGAGCTTGACGGTGAATGGCCTGAACATCTCCCACAATTTCGGCTACGCTTCGGGATCGGGCGAGCTGACCAGCTATACCACGCCGCTGGGCGGCAACCTGAGCTGGGGCTATCGGACCTTCACCTACACCGGCGGAATCTATATGCGGGAGGTGAATTCCCGCGGCATGTCGGCCAGCTTCAGCAATTCCTGGGGATTCAGCCATCCCGATTCCACCGACGCGGGACTGACCTACCACAGCATCACGACCGTAGCCGATACTGGAGCCGGTACGGGAAAG
>JBEKYD010000212.1:0-13738 GCA_049511335.1 Bryobacteraceae bacterium
AAGTCGTTCGGCTTCGTGTTTCTCACAGTGCCGGCGCCTAACAACGCAAGCTGCACGAAATCGCGGCCGTTCAGCGGCAACTGCGCCACCTCTTCCGGATGGATCACTTGGCTCAGCGTGGCGTCCGAGCGTTGCACTTCGATCTGTGCGACCTGGCTCGAAACCTGCACTTCGGTTCCTACCGACGCCAATTGCAGAACAAAATCCACCGTCCGATTTTGCCCGACTTCAAGGTTCAGATTGCGGTTCTCGACCGGTCGAAAACCGGAGGCTGAAGCTTTCACCGAATAGTTCCCGATGGGCAACTCGGTAGCCGTATAGTGTCCCGCGCTGTCGGCGACGACTACACGTTGTTGCCCGGTCCCCTCATTCCTGATGGTGACCTGGACGTTGGGAATCACCAGCCCTGTCGGGTCGAGGATGGTTCCCGATATAATCCCAATAGATTGAGCGTCAGCAATCGATGCGAATAGCAGACCCGTCATCATGGACGCGAAGACTACCCCACGCTTCATAGGACGTTTCCTCCCGGACCAAGACAAACCTTCACTCTGCCGCGATCGACCCCCAATCGGGGCTATCAGACTCCGTTTTGAATCGATTCAAGCGAGTTATACACCCAACCCAATTCGCTGTCAAGCATTTTTGTCGTGAGATTCATTTCGCCTTGCCGCCCCTAATCCGTCCATGGGCCAAATCGGGCTCAAGCCGGCAGAGCTAGCAGCGGGTACACACCAAAGGTGAGGAGTTGTACCATTTGGGTGCAGAATTGCAACGGGATGCGCGATGGGTAAACGCACTTTCGGTGGAACAGTGGGAGCGGCAGAAAGATCGGTTGGTTTACCAGACTTGGGTCAAAGAACCGCTCGCGAGAACACAGATCCACCCATGACAACAACGCGGAGTTCCGGTCGGAACTCCTTAACGTGTTGGAACCGCGGACCTCGAATCTGACGCTGTATCCACTGTGTGGGTGTTTATTTGTGGGGTGCGGCATAGGGTGAAATGACGTCTCGATATTCGGCTTCCAAGATCGACATGGCGACCAATGACCCGTAGCACTCCTGGCATTTGACACGTTCTCGCAGCATGCCATCCTCGATGAAGCGATGAAGCCAAGCGAGCGATACACGTTGTAGGCGCGGTGGTTATCGTCGTACACGTGTAGCCGCCAGAGGCGGTAGGCCGACAACTCGCCAAGGACGTTGTCCATCACCACACTCAACACCTGGACAGCTTGTCAGTGGCAGGGCAGTCGGTAGCGAAGTGGTCCGACCACGTGAAGCCCTTTCGAATAGTTTCAAGCACGAATTCTGCCTGTAGATAATTTTGTAGCTGTTAAGAGCACCCCGTTCCCACATAGCTCAACAATCTTCAACAAGCCGGCGCCATCCGATTGAAACGTAAGCAGTTGAAAATAGAGCATTTTTGGCGGAGGCTGGAAACTGCCTTGGGCGCAGGGGGTCCGCGGTTCAAATCCGCGCGCCCCGACCATTCGTAAGTAACTGATTTATTTGCAACGGCCGTTCCGCGGCGGCCTTAGCGCATTTGTTGTGTCGGGTGGATTCCTGCGGCTCCAGGGTCATTCGCTTCATTTTGCCGATGACGATCGGCGCTCCGAGGACGCCCTGGGTAGTAATGTGGTAATGGTGATGATTTCATGGCCGCCGTTCAAGACCACGCTGTGTTCGATCTCCTGGCCGGGCAACGCCTGGGGTGCGACTGGCCGGACGGCGTCATGAGCACGGTGCCCTCGTAGGTGGCGGCGCACAAACCGCGGACCATGTCGCTGGTGCACCGCGGATCGCTCCAGAAGACCCGACGATAATAATCCACGCCAATGGGAGCTCCCAGCAGCCCTGCGTAACCATGCCCCGCATTTCCGTGCCGTTGCTCAGGATCACGACGCGTTCGAAGTCCTGGCCGGGGATCGGGGCATTCCGACGATGCTGTTGATACTGAATGTATCGCTGGCAGCCGCATAGTGCTGTGCTCAGAGAATCCGGATTGTCACGATGTTGGCTGCATTGCCGTCCACAACCAGGGCTACGTTTACGTCCCCGTGCCCCCGGAGCGCGCCAGGCAGCAGAACGTTAACCTGATCTAGCCCGGCAAACTGCCCCTGCGGGGCCTCGCCTAACACTAGGGCATCCATGCCGCCCACCTGCACCTTCACAGCAGCCGCTGAACTGGCGCCCCGAATTCCGGTGCCAAAAAGCAAGAGGATCACCTGGTCGGTTTGCGAACCCAGGTCGATTGCCGCCGCTGTGCAACTGCCACTGGTGGCGCCGCACTGATATACACTCTCCACGGTTTGGGTTCCATCGCTGGCGACCTTTATGGCGACGGCGGCTGGCACACCCTTGCCGTCGCCGTTTGCCGTGAACAGACCAGGCGCTACCGAAGCCACCTGAAGCTGCCCGCGCGCGGCCACGCGGCCTGTACGGAATACCCGCACATCGGCCGGCCCGCTCGGCATGCCGGTCGGAATCAAGCAATTGATCTGGCCAGGGGAGACGAAGAATAACGGTGCGGTCCGGTCTATGCCATCGCTGCCGGTAATGACTACACTGGCATCCGAGAGAGCATTGGGCAGCGCGGCGGAATTCGCAACCGCGGTTGCCGCCGCCAGGCCCTGTCCGAAGAGGCTGGCGATGGATTCGGGCGCCAACGCCGCTCCGGCGATGAAGGTGGCCGCCGAAACCGCGCTGACCGCCGTCTCCGCGCGCGGCCTGACGTCCAGGCGGTAAACGCCTTCGGCATCCGTGGCGGCATACAGCGTGCTGCCATCGGAAGAGAGGGAGAGCACGTTCACGGCCCGTATGCGAAGACCGGCATTGATCAGAGTCCACGTCTTGGCACCGTCGGTCGAGGTGTAGACCCCACTGCGGACGTCCGCGGCGTAAATGGTCAGGGGATTCGTGGGATCGATCGCGATGCTGCGGACGACCGCCTGCGGGTCCATGCCATATCCTGCGTAAGACCAGCTCCCGCCCGCATTTACCGTCTTGTACACGCCGCCGTTCTCGATACCGGCATACAGCGTGGATGAATTGGAAGGATCGATCGCCAGGGCGCGCACATCCAGCAGGCTTAGCCCCTGGTTCATTGCGCACCAGGAATGGCCGCCGTCGCGGGTCTGAAAGACACCGGCAAAGAGCGTGCCCACGTAGACGGTGTTTTCGGTTGTGGGATCGATGGCCAGCGTGCTAATGTCCTGTTGCGCCGTGTTGCCGTCATTCGCGTCTTGTACGGTCTCGCCCCCATCGATCGATTTCAAAACGCCGTAACTGGAGCCTTTGTAGCCCGAGTCCACGCTGAACCGGGAGCGCCGCATACCCAGATACAGTACTTTAGGATTGGAAGGCGCAAAGGCGATCGCCTTGAAACCGTCTGTCTGATTGACGGTCAGAATCGGTCCCCCTGGCAGGAAGGCCGGATACTGGTAATTCTGCGTCCAGGTGTTGCCGCCGTCCAACGTGCGGACGAGCCGGCCGCAGCAATCGTCAGTCAGAATGATGTGTTGCGGGTTGGAAGGGTCGATGGCCACGCCGATCAACGGATCGTTGGCCGTCACCGAACTGTTGTAGCCGTCCCAGCTTGCTCCTCCGTCCCTGCTTCCATAGATGCCGGGCTGCCCGGTGGTGTAAATCCGCAGGGGATCGGTGGGATCGACTTTGACATCGAACATTTGCGCGCCGGTGTAGCCCTGGCTGGAGACTGTCCAGGTGGCTCCGCCGTCTTCGGTGAGGAACACACCGCCGCCATAGTTGTCCAGGAAGGCGCGGTCGGGGTTTCGCGGATCGATCTGCAAGTCGATACACTGGCCGATGTAAACGCCGGGCGGTCCGTAATAGAGGATTCCGGGACCGCCGGCCATGATGCGCCACGTCTGCCCGCCATCCTGGCTGCGCCAGAAAGTGGTCTGGCTGGCGGCATACGCAATCTGCGGATTGGCCGCGGCGAATTTGACCGTCGAGATCGGATCCCACACGCCCGGCTCTCTGAGGGTCGCGGTAAGTGTCTGCGTCCAGTGGTTGCCGCCGTCGGTAGTGAGATACACGCCGGCAGTATTGCTCCACTTGTAGGACAGGCTGCCGGTTCCCGCCAGCAGGATGTTGGGATTCTGCGGATGCATCATGAGCGAGGTTACGTAGAGGTTTGCCAATCCATTGGCGCCATTGAGGACCTGCCACGTCTGGCCGGCGTCCTGACTCTTGAGAACGCCCACGCCACCGGGAGTCAGGGTCGCCGCATTGGAGTTCATCGGTTCGCGATCGATGAATCCCGTGCTGACGTACAGGGTGTTGGGGTTGGCCGGATCGATCCAGATGTAGCGCGCCACGGCATCCCCGCGCCAGATGGCTGTCCAGTTCGCCCCGCCATCTGTGGTTTTGTAGACCACGCCTTTGGCCAGGGTGAAGCTCAGGCCATAGGTTTGGGTGGGGTCGTCGCTTCCTGGAATCTCGCCGGCCGCGTAGACGACGTCCGAGGTTCTGGGGTCCACGGTGAATCCTCGCAAAGTGCTTCCGAGCGGGTCCGTGATGCCGTTGTCCTTCTCGGTCCACGTGTTACCGCCGTCCAGAGATTTGAAGATGCCGCGCGTGCCTTGCGTGCCGGCCCATACGATATTCGGATTATGCGGATCGATCGTCAGGCAGAAAACGGGAATGGCATCGCCGGAGAGCCCGGCGCGCGCGGTGATTCCCGTGTTGGTTTCGGACCAGGTGTTGCCGCCATCCACGCTCACGTTCACGCCGGCGTTGGTATCGGTCACATAGAGAACATTAAAGTTGTCCGGACGCATGTGAATGTCATAGCCCACACCGCCCAGTGGACCGCCGGTCTTCACCCACGTGGGCTGCACCGGGGCCGGCGGGCCGCTCAGCTCCACGTTGTCGAGCAGAAAGTAGCCGCCCGTCTGACCCTGGACGGCCACTCCGCCATTCAGAATCGGGTTCGGGTCGGTGTAATCCATGGTCAAGGAACCGTTCAGGTAGACCTTGATTTCCGCGCCGACGCCGACGATCTCCACGGTGTACCACGTGTTGAGGCCGATTCCCGCGGCGTGCGCCAGGGAACCGGGCGTCCCGCTCGTGGGGCGGCCAATGTAAGATTGGTCCTGCTGAAAGGTCACCACGTAGCCCGAGTTCAGGCCCTGGCGGTAGCAGAGATTGACCGCGCCCTGGATCAGCTTGATATTCGCCGCGTAGCGGTAATCGGACCAGCGCCCCAAGGTCAGAGTCGCCGTGACCATCCCGTGCATACCGAGCACGTGGTTGGTCCCATCCATCTCGATTCCCCAGCTTGCGGCCTCGTAATCGCCCAGGGTAATCGCCCACCCATTGGCATTGCCGCTCTCGAAATCGTCCTGATAAAAAACGGTCCAGCCCGCAGGCTGCGGCGCACTGGCGGGTAACGCCGGGTGCAGGCCCGCGGCGAGAAAAATCCATAGCAATGAGGGCAACCCCGGTAGCCGCGTTTGCATGGCTCACCTCCGCGCTTCTCAGCGCACATCGATCAAAACGGTGTTTGCAGTCTGGCCATCCGCGGTGAGGACCACCGGGACATCGCCCTTACCCGCCAGGGGCGCGGTCAGTTCGACGTTGACCTGGTCGAGCCCGGCGTACTGTATCTGCGCGCCGGCGCTCAACACGGGGACGTCGATTCCCGCGATGGTAACCTTCACTCCGGACAAGGAGCTCACGCCGCGAATGCCTGTTCCGAACAACATCAGATAGGTTCTGGCCGTTTCCGGTTGGATGGAAATGGACGCCGTGCTACAGTCGCCGGCAGCCCGGCACAGGAATGCCGGCGCGACGGTTTCGGAGCCGTCCGCGGCAACGTACAAGACCATGGCCGCCGCCGGCCCGGTCTCCTGGCCGTTGGCGGTGAAGAGACCGGGCGCGACGGAATTCAAGACGACCGGCGCCGCGCCGGCCAATTGGTTATCGCGCAGCACCTTCAGGACGGCGTTGCCGAGTGCGATTCCGCCCGGCACCACGAGATTGATTTGGCCGGAAGAAACATACAGCAGGTTGGCCGCGGTCTCGGCGCCGGTTGGATCGCGAACCACGACACTGGTGCCCGCTGTCCCACCGGTTGCGGAGGCCAAGCCCGTACCATAAACCGTAGCCACGGATCCGGGCGCGAGCGGCGCGCCGGCCTGCAACGTGGCAGCATGAACCACGGCGAGGGGCGCGAGACTGGAAGGACTGCCGGCAAGGGTAACGCTCGATTGCTGCATGAGAATGTCCGGGTCGTTCCATTGCTTCCAGAGCGAGAGCTGCCGGAACGCGCGCCGAAATACCAGTTTGGCGTCCACATGGACGGCGCCGCTTCCGGACGGTGCCAGGAAGTCGTATTGGCTGACGTCCTTTCCCAGGGCGGGAATGCGCGTGTCCTCTCGCAACACAGTGGGGCTCCAGTAGGCTGCCGTCGGTGCCACTTCAGTCCAGAGCTGTTCCAGAATCTTGGCGAAACCGCGGCCCGGTTTGCCGCCATAATCCTCCGGCGCTGACCCTGTGCCGCCCCAGCCCGGCACAACCGGACCGTCCAGTGACAGCAGGTTCTGATTGCTGCTGTCCGTAGCGGAGACCAGCAGCAGGATATTGCGTGAGGGATGGTCGGTCGGAATGTGATGGCCAGCCTTTTCATTGGTAACCGTCACCGTCACATGAATGAGAGGCCCCGATTGACGCGCGTCGATGGCCAGGCCCGCCGCGCTCTCCAGCAGGCTCTGGTCCTTGGCTCCAGGCATCAGATGGCTGAACACGGCCTTCGGGTCGCGCGTCAGCCCTCCTTTATCGGCACGCGCCGCCAGGGTGGCGCCGCGATGCGGCATGTGGCAGTCCTGGCAGGTCTGGCCCTTTACCGGGTCGGAATAGGGGCTCGCGAGCCACTCGCCGAAGGAGTTGTAGATCTGCACTCCCCAGAATTGCGCGAAATGGCAGGGGGCGCAGATTTGGCTCTGGTTTTGGAGGGGAGAAAGAGTATCGTCGCCGGGCCCGACGTCGTCGTATGGGCCCGCGAAGAACTGCTGTCCCGCCGGCGGCCGCCGGAGTTCGAATGAGAGAACACCCGGCGTGTTGGGATAGGGACCGCCAGTGCTTGGATCGAACTTTACGGCCCACACCTTATGACAGAAATCGCAGGCGACACTTTCGCGGCCGACACCAGTCACCGTGTTCGGATCAGTATCGTAGGGTGCGGCGACCGCTGCCGCCGGCAGATGGCAAGCGGAGCAATTACCCGCCGATTGCGGAAAGTCGAGTTTGAAGCCGGGCCCATAATACGGAAGGCTGGAGTCCGGAGGCAAAGGGACGAGGCCGTAATCCGGGTTATAGACGAAGCGGGTCAACGGGCTCTGATTCTGACCACTGAGATCGGTGCCGTTGTACATGGAGAGAAAGCGCCGGTTCTGAGCCGACGTTCCATGAGCGTCGAGCTGCCACTCGTCGAAAGGAAGCTGCGGTGTTTTCGGCTGGATGTCGGCGTGACAAATCTGGCAGTTCACGTCCTGGCCGAAGGAGGAGAAGGCACTGACCCAGGCGTAGGACGGATCGTCGGCGGCGGGAAGCTTTCGCAGCGAAAATGAAATGCCCGAATCACCCGGCTTGGCCGTCACCGGACCCTCGATGTAGTAGCCCGGCGCCCAGGCGGTCAGCGGCAGGGCAGGAAGGTTGGGGACACCGCTCAAGGTGAATTCACCGCGTTGGTTTGTGGTAGCGGAAACAGACGTAGTCTGCACGCGTACCACCGCGCCCGACACGGGTCCAGTGGCATCCTTCACAAGTCCGGTGATGGGACTCGGCGTATCGGCCACGAGCCACGTCAGTGTTGCCGGCGCCACGCCACACGCCAACGTCCAAAACAGCCAGCGTTTGCGCATCACATTTACCTCCTGTACTTAGAGGATGCGAACCGTTACCACATTTGCTGTCTGGCCATCGACGGTAAGGACTACATCCACATCGCCGCGGCCGGCGAGAGACTGCGATCTGCCAGTTCGGCCCGAGGCTTGCGCGTTCGAAATCGTCGGTGAAAATGGTTTGCCGACCGGCCGGCTGGGTCGAACTTTGAGCGTGGGCCGGAAGTGATCCTGCCAGCCCCACTAGCGCCAGAGCCGCCAGGCGAAAACATGATGAAGTACTACGTCTGTACATCACAAAGCGCAGTGATATCATCAGATGTCATTATCCTCTTCCAGAATCTCGACTACAAGCGCGTTCGGTAAAGCCGATTGGGGCGGGGGTATGGCTACCGGAAGGATTCCGCAAGAAAAAGACCATCGCGTCCGTATATCTACAAGTCGATGTGCAAATCTCTGAAGGTGGAGCCTGTCCCGGAAGCGAACTGGCTGCGGTTTGACCTGGAAAATGTTGGCAATGTTGACTTAGAAACTCTTAATGCTTCAAGTCTGTATCCCTCGAAGTCTGGTGCCCCAGGACTACGTCTTCGAGGGGGTGGATTTGAGTGTCACGTCAAGAGACGGAATAGTCTGCTTTTCATGCTGCTGCTATTCAAACAGGGGCAGATGCGGACACAATCCTCCGGTTCTGCGCCCTGTTATCACGCCATCAATGGGCAAAGTCCGACCACCATTTGAAATACCCATTCGCACAGGCTTGTCACCGTCCGACAAGGAGTTACACATATTCTATCAAATCCATGCAATTGGCTATCGGACCCAAGAAGAAGACCTCCAGATCAAAGACATCCCTTCCTGGACCTAACAATGACGCGCCACTTCTTGCTCATCTTCGCCTTTCTCAGCCTCCCCGGCTGGTCGCAGCCTTCACCACAACAGGCCGAACCGCCGATTGTCGTACAAGTGCAAATGCCGCCGACGAATCCTTGGATGCACATCCTTGAACTGGTCGTGCCGGGGATTATCGGTGCCGGCCTCGCTCTGCTTGGCGTTTGGTTGACGAACAAGCATAATCGGATGTTGAACAAAACAAACCACCAGTATGAGACTGAGAAGTGGGACCGACAGACTAGATGGACTGCGAAGAAGGAGAAATATGAGACGCTCACGGCTGATCTCGGCACGCTGTCTTCCTTACCGATACGCTATGAGTCGGCTAAGCGTGGCGGCACAAACAAAGGTGACGAGTTTCAGCGCTTGCTGGACCACAGTGTTGTCATTACCCGTAATGCAAAGGTGACGAGACTCTTTGCAGGAGTTGAAGTTAGCCAAATGTATCGGGCAGCGACCGAAGCGTTCGCAATAGCTGTCGGTTGTGTTGAGCGGCACTCTGGCGGAACGGAATGTAAGGACGCCATTGGAGCATTCTCCGGCGCTGAAGATGCGTTCATCGCCGCGCCGCCGCTCGAAGGGACTTGGGTTATGCAGACCAAACTTACAGTATGCAGGTTGCCGAAGTTATTTTGCCCGATGGAAATCCGGGACAGTTGGAAATCCGGGGAAATCCGGGGGAAATCCGGGACAGTAACCCTTGCGCCGGATTTGCCGGCTCGATGACCTGTCGGACAGGGACCGCTCCCCCGCTCGTGGAACGCTCCGCGCAGGCTGAAGCATCCCGACTATCCCACCCCGCTCCCAGACCCGCAATGCCAGCCCGCCCAAATCCCAGCCACAAGAAATTCAGAAAATCGCCTCCGCCTTTTCAACCACCTACAGCCAATCCCCCCGACGCACCGCCGCCCGGCATGCTACAAAGGTAGCGGGCTCGTGGCGCGGGCCTCCAGGACTGCTGTGTCGGCTGTCGAGCCGACATTTCTTCGCCCGCAGGCAGACCTCGTGAGTTGGATGCTTGCCCTAGTCTCGGTCTGTGGCTGCTTTCCTCGATATTTGGCCCGGCGTTCCGCGCTCACCGGTCTGGTTTCAGGTCCCGATCTTCCGGCTCGGGATCCGTGGCGGGCGCTGCCGGCGCCGCATCCGGCTTGGTTTCAGTCGCTTGCTGCGATTTGGCTTCGTTTCGCAATATGACTGCTGCCGGGTCGCGGAATACTTTGTTCAGCTTGTGCGGCAAGCAGCCGGGATCCGGGTCAGGCGGCCGCTGGTCGCACACGGGTTGCGAGCTGTCAAGCCGGTCGCGCATGGCGATCAGCCGGTCCAGGCCCGCGACGGCGTTGATGTGGTTGCGCTGCACCTGGGCCTGGTAGCGGAGGAAAAGCTTCCAGGAGTCGGACTTGCACACCCAGCCGGTGTAAGCCGTCGGCCAGGGCGTGGCTGATATTCTGGGCGCGGCTGATTTTGCAGCGTTCCTCGGGGGCCCAGGGGCCGAAGCCGATCAACTCGGGGTGAACCGTCATGAAGAGTAACGGAGCAGCGGCGGGAGGCGACGCGCCGGCGGCGCCAGCGGTTACGCCGGCGGTTACGCCCGCGCCGTTGTTGCCGGTGGGTGCGCGACATAGAATATCAATGCTGCCTCCGCTTCCTGTAATTCTTCGTGATAAGCGCTCACACTGACGGTGTTTGCCGTCTTGCCAATGCGGCCTTCAATGTCCTCAAGAATTGAGCCAATCTCGTCGATATTCCGGGCCTGGATTCCAAGCAATGGAAACGAGAGTTGTCCTAACGGGAAGTGGGCAATACCCACCGGGATAACCAAGCTCTCGGCACCTTCACCCACGCCGGCTTCGAAGTTTATCCACGTTCTCCCTCTGGATTCTTGGGAGACAAGGACCAAAACGACCTCACTCGACCGCAGACTGTCGATAATCTCCGTGTACCACTTCGTCCCGCCGCCGATGCTCTTGGCGTCGGAAGAAACGAACACCGGAAAATCATTGCCGAATGCCAGCCTGAGATATTTCTGCAAAACGAGGGCAACGGGTCCTTCTTCCGTGATATGGCTGATGAATAGGCCGTGCCGAACCTTCTCAACCCGGAGTTCGTCCCAATGGCTACGCCCTTCGGGGGTGATCTTGGCAGCGAAGGAACCAGAAAAGAAGAATACCGGGTCGTCTTCTTCGTTGCCTGAATAGGGTTGGGCCGGGTAGCCCTTGGTGAGTCTCAACACTTCTTTTGTGTGGAGTCGTTTGAACGCATCTTTGAGATCGTCTTGTGTGAAATGGTCGGGTATGTGGTTGTGAACTCGCTTTTCCCACTCGCCCCAAAAATCTTCGTGTGCCCCGTGAGTGGAGGTTGACCCCATCAGTATCTGGAGAATGGCATATTCCAGGCTCTTGGAGAGCGTTCGCTTCACGACTTGTACCTTGAATCACATTATGCGCCGAATCGGAAGAGCCGTCACTTGCCATTCCGAATCCTTCTCAGCACCTTCCACGCCGCGACCAACTGCTGGACGGCGGCGGCTGGTGGAATCCTTTTGCCGTCATAGGCGGCTTCTCGATGGGCCGTCCGGTAAACCCCTTCGACGCTGTCAACGCTCAACACGGTCAGACGCCGGGTGAGTCTCGGCTAGTTCATCCCGGCCCAAAACGGTCTCGGTTTCGGGGCGGCGGGCCATGCAATGGGATCTTAACAGATTCGCCTTTTGTTCGCTAATAAACCCGACCGCTGAGGGCGGAACCGCAGTTCGGATCTAGCTCAAAGATCCAGCCCGACAGGTGTGTGTGCGGGCGAAGAAATGTCGGCTTGACAGCGGACACGGCAGGCCTCGAGGCCCGCGCCACGAGGCCGCTTCCCTTGTAGCATGGGGACTGGGTGTGAGGTGGAGGGATTGGCCGTAGGTGGTTGAAAAGGTGGAGGGAACTTTTCGCTGTTAAACTTTTCGCTGTTCCGTGTGATTGAGAAAGGTATCTGTCGGCTTCGCGGCGGCGGCGGTGAGCAGGGGCTGCGGCGACAAAGATCAGCGGGCTCGCATATGTAGGGCTTGCACTGAAGAATGGCTTCACCGGCTAGAGCCGGTGCCACCTGGGCGGTGCCACCTGGCCGGTGGCAGATTACAGAAAACGATGGGCGGGCCTGGACGGGCCCAGGCGAGCCGCGCCGAAAGCGGGCAAACGGGGCGATTGGGCCCAGCCGCCTGGGAGGCGGCTTTGCAGGCGAAAACGCCTGCTCCACCACGGCTCCATGACGGAATTGGGCCCCTGGTAAACTGGAAATCGATGTTCAGGTCTCTGGCCGCCATGCTGGTTTGCGCGGCCGCATTGCGCGCGGATTCGGTGCTGGTGGTTCCCTTTTTCAACCATTCGAACGACGCCAGCCTGGATTGGATTGGGGAAAGCATCGCGGAATCGGTGCAGGACTCGCTTGCGTCCGAGGGCGTGCTGGTGGTGCGGCGCGAGGCTCGCCTGGAAGGGTTTCGCCGGCTCTCGCTGCGGCCGGGCGCGCAATTGACGCACGCTTCCATCATCAAGCTGGGGATGGCATTGGACGCCACCGAGGTGATCTTCGGCAGTTTCGAAGCCGCCGCGGCCGCGCCGGGCGGCGGAACGGCGAAAGCTTCGCTGCGGATTATGGCCCGGGTGATGAACCTGAAGCACTCGGCGCTGGGGCCGGAATTCGGCGAGGCCGGCGCGCTGGAGGATCTGGCGCCGCTCGAAGTCCATCTGGGCTGGCAAAGCCTCACCCAAATCGCGCCGAAAGCGGCGCCGTCGGAAGCCGATTTCCGCGCGGCCCGCCCGCCGGTGCGGATCGACGCGGTGGAAAATTACATCCGCGGCCTGCTGGCGCCGGATGCCGATCAACGCCAGCATTTCTTTCTGCAGGCGGCCCGTCTGGACGAACATTTTTCGCAGCCCTGTTTCCAGCTTGGGAAAACCTACTGGGCGCGCAGCGAATATAAGCTCGCGGCGGGATGGTTTTCGCGCGTCTCCCGTTCGGATCCGCATTATCTGGAGGCGCAGTTCTTTCTCGGCCTGTGCCGTTTCGATACGGGCGATTTCGCCGCCGCCGAAACCGCTTTCGAGACGGTCGCGGTTTCGGTGCCGCTCAACGAAGTTTTCAATAACCTGGGCGCGGCCGAGGCCCGCCAGGGCAAGCTGGAAGCCGCCATGGCCAATTTCAAAAAAGCCGTCGACGGCGATTCCAACGATCCGGATTACCAGTTCAACCTCGGTTATACCTGGTGGCG
Source organism: Bryobacteraceae bacterium (assembly GCA_049511335.1). Classification (GTDB taxonomy): domain Bacteria; phylum Acidobacteriota; class Terriglobia; order Bryobacterales; family Bryobacteraceae; genus JBEKYD01. The sequence continues at coordinate 13,011 of JBEKYD010000212.1, forward strand.
CTCGGGCGAGTACGCGGCGGCGGTGGAACGCTTCCGCGCCGCGCTCGAACGCGACCCGAACGACGCCGAGGCGACCTCGATGCTCGGCCGCGCGCTGCAAGGCCAAGGCGCCCGAACCACGGAGAGCCTGGAAAACCGCCTCCGGCTTAAAGAAAATTACGAGGAGGACGCCTACCGCCAGCTCCAAGCCGAGTTGAAAAAGTAGCGCCAAACGCCATGCAACTGCTGTTACAGGATCTACGTTACGCCCTGCGCATGCTGGCGAAGAACTTTGGCCTGACCGCCGTTCCAAGGAACATCAAGAAAAAACCAGGCTGGCAGACCACAAACAACGATGGTCTGCCCCACAGGTTAGTATCCTGGTGACGATGCGGCCTCTCTGTCTATCTCTGGTAATGACCATCGTGGCGCTCGGTCAACCGGCCGATTTGGTGCTGCGAAATGGTAAAATCGCCACCGTCGATCCGGCGCTGCCTTTCGCTCAAATGGTCGCGGTGCGCGGCGGGCGGATTGCGGCGGTGGGCGCGGATGGCGATGCGGCGCGCTGGATCGGTCCGCAAACCAGGGTGATCGACCTTCACGGGATGCTCGCCATTCCTGGGTTCATCGAAGGGCACGGCCACTTCACTTCGCTCGGCGAATATCGCATGGGCCTCGATCTTCGCGAAGCGCGCACGTGGGACGAAATCGTCGCCCAGGTAGCCCGCGCCGCCCGCCAGGCCAAGCCG
>JBEKYD010000213.1:0-13544 GCA_049511335.1 Bryobacteraceae bacterium
GGTTCGCCGGGCCTGAACAGTAGGCCGGAGCACATCAAGCAAGCCGCCGAGGATTCGCTCAAGCGGCTCAAGGTGGATTTCATCGACTTGCTCTATCAGCATCGGGTTGACCCGAACGTGCCTATCGAAGACGTAGCTGGAGCGGTGAAGGACCTGATTCAGGAAGGCAAGGTCAAGCACTTCGGCCTTTCGGAAGCGGGAGTGCAAACGATCCGCCGCGCAGACGCAGTCCAGCCGGTCACTGCTCTCCAGAGCGAATACTCGCTGTGGACGAGGACTCCGGAGAAGGAAGTGATACCGACCCTTGAGGAACTCGGAATCGGCTTTGTCCCGTACAGCCCCCTGGGCAAGGGCTTTCTCACGGGCAAGATCGGCGAAAATGCGAAGTTCGACAGCTCCGACTTCCGCAGCACCCTGCCTCGCTTCACGCCGGAGGCTCTCAAGGGGAATCAGGCCCTAATTAATCTGCTCGCCAGCATCGGGGAACGGAAGAAGGCCACACCTGCTCAGATCGCACTCGCCTGGCTGCTGGCCCAGAAGCCTTGGATTGTACCGATCCCCGGCACCACAAAGCTGCATCGCTTGGACGAAAACATCGGGGCAGTCTCAGTCGAACTCACGCCCGACGATCTCGGTGACATCGAGAACGCGGCCTCAAAGATCACGGTGAAAGGCGCTCGTTACCCCGAGAAGCTGGAGCAGATGACCGGCCGCTGAGCGACCACGCGAAGGATTTCAAGAAATGGAGATCAAACGAAGCGGTTCTCAGCCTTCCGGCAAAGGACCGGCAGAGTATTTTACCGGCACGGTGCGGGTTGACCCGCTGTTCAACCCGCCGGCTCCGGCGCGCGCGTTCGGCGCCAGTGTCACGTTCGAGCCAGGCGCTCGGACAGCATGGCACACCCATCCGCTGGGCCAGACTCTGATCGTGACGGCCGGCTGTGGCCGAGTACAGCGTTGGGGCGGACCGGTCGAGGAAATCCGGCCGGGTGATGTGGTCTGGATTCCGCCTTCTGAGAAGCACTGGCATGGGTCGACGGCGACCACCGCCATGACTCACATCGCCATTCAGGAGCAGCTTGACGGAAAGGCCGTCGACTGGATGGAACAGGTCACCGACGAACAATACCAGGCCTGAGTCAGTGGAACCAATCTATGGCGACATGCGGCGCTGGCTGGAGCGCCTGCGCGAGACGTGTCCGGTAGATTGTCCCTGGGTCTTTTTTGGCGCGCGCAACCACCCCTGTGGACAATCACCTAATCTAAACGGATGATCGGAAGCATGCACACGCGCCGGCCTGCCTGGGCTATTGTTCCACGACCTGCGACGGAGCGCGGTGCGCAACATGAAGCGAGCCGGCATTCAAGACAAAGTAGCGATGGACATTACCGGCCACCGCACACGGCGCGTTTTTGACCGCTACAACATCGTGGACGAGGCGGACGTTCGCGGTGCCGGCGAACGCCTCGAAGCATACGCGAAGCAGCGAAAGCAGGAGCGGGCCGCACGGCTGCGGAAAATCAAATGATCGCCGGGAGAACCATTACAAGAACCATTACAGTGCGCCAAGGACGAGAGCGTGGTAAACTCAAACGAGTCATAGACTTGCTGGAGTGGCGGAACTGGCAGACGCACGGGACTCAAAATCCCGCGACCTTCACTGGTCATGAGGGTTCGACCCCCTCCTCCAGCACCAGCCGAGAGCGTCATGAACCTCAGTATGGAGATTCCCGACGACATCCCAACCGGCTGAGCGCCGGCGGGCGTGATTTGTCGCGCCGAGCCCTAGAGGCGCTTGCCGCCGATGAGTACAAGCACGAGCGAATCACCAAACCTGAACCCCAACGGCTTCTTGGGATTGAAACCAGCTTCCAGCTCGACGAGTTTCTGAAGGCCCACGATGTGTGGATCGAATACACCCGGGAAGACGCGGCGCGAGAGCGCCGGGGCCTCGAGCGCCTAGGCTTTTAATGCGCCTGGGGCTGCGTGCTTTTTTTCCCGTTGTGATAATCCGGATATGCCGGGCGCTTGCCGTAGTTCACGGGATGCTTGTTGAGCTGGTCCAGCGCTACTTCGACGGCTTTCTCAAGCTGCGGATCGTGGCCCTCGCGCACTAGCTTGGGATTCATTTCCACTTCATAATCGGGCGAGACTCCGTGGTTTTCTACGTCCCACTGTCCTTCCAGGTTGTAAAAGCCGAGATCCGGCATGCCGACGCTGCCGCCATCGATCAGGTCGCCGGCCGCGGTGTAATGGCCCACCAAGCCGCCCCAGGTCCGCATGCCCACCAGGGGGCCGATGCCGGCTTTGTGGAACAGCCACGGCATGGCATCGCCGCCCGATCCGGCCATTTCGTTGACGATCATGACCTTGGGACCGAAGATTCCTTCCATGGGCACGGTAATGTCCTCGCCATAGCGCATGGTAAAGCGGCCCATGATGGGGCGCCGCAGATAATCGATGACGTAATCGGCGATGTCTCCTCCGCCGTTGAAGCGCTCATCGATGATGACCGATTCCTTCCCCACCTGGCTGAAGAAATAGCGATTGAAGTTCAGATACCCACTGCCGCCCGTGTTGGGCATGTACACATAGGCAACGCGCCCGCCGCTTAATTGATCCACTTTGCGGCGGTTGTCCTCGATCCAAGCGAAATTGCGGAGCGCGCTCTCGCTCGCCACGGGCACAACGGTTACATCGCGCGCATTCGCTCCGGATGGATCGGGGCCAACGCGAATCACGATTGCCTTTCCGGACGTCTCTTCGAAGAAGCTGTAAAGGTTCGCGGGCGGACGAACGTCGCGGCCCTGCACAGCCAGTAAGTATTCGCCCGCGACTACGTTGACGCCCGGCTGCGTCAACGGCGCTTTCAGATTGGGATTCCAATTCTCCCCGCTGTAGACACGCGAGAAGCGGTAGCGGCCATTTTCCACTGTGTAGTCGGCGCCCAGCAGACCGCCGGGAACACGCTTTACCTCCGGCCGGTCGCCGCCTCCGACGAACATGTGTCCCACGGTCATCTCGCCGAGCATTTCCTCGAACAGATAGTTCAGGTCGTCGCGGCTCGAAAGATTGGCGAGATAGGGCGCGTACTTCTTTTCGAAGACTTCGCGATTGACGCCGTGCAGGCCGGGATCGTAAAAGAAGTCGCGTTCATCGCGCCACGCCTGGCGATACATGTGCTCCCATTCGGCGCGCGGATCGACGTAGGCTTCCATGGTATCGAGCTTCAATGGCCCGTTAGCCCCATTTGACGCTCCCGATCCCGACCCTCCGTCGGCGGCGGGCGGAGGCCCAGACGGCCCGCGGCCTGCAGCGGCGATGAAGTATTGCTCCCCTTGCCGGTACAGCATTTTTTCGCCGTTGAACGAGAGCGCGAATCCACGGATGTTTTCGCGAATGCGATCCGTCTTGCGCGTCTTCAGATCGAACATGACCAACGTCCGGCCTTCGCCGGGACCTGTCAAGGATTGCACGGCCGATGCCTCTTGGAGAAAAATGACGCCTGGTTTTCCGGCGGCCAGAGAAATGTAATTGCGCGCGGGGAGCGGCAGGGCCAGAATGCGCTGGTCGATTTTGTCGAAATCGATCTTGACGGTGACCTCTTTCTTGGCGTCCGGCTTTTTGGCGGCATCATCCTTCTTTGCGGTGTCATCTTTCTTGGTGGTGTCGTCCTTCTTGGCTTCGTCGGCCGGTTTTTCCTCGTCGCTTTCCGGCGCCAAGGGTGAAGCTTCGTCCTTGGAGAGCACCACCAGGTAGACGCTTGCGCTCACCGGCCGCTGAATGCTCGACATATCCAGCCAGCCATTGCTGAGCGCCGCGTCGGTGCTGGCGGTGAAGTAAAGGTACTTGCCTTCCTTGTCGAACACGGCGTCGGCCGCGTCGCTCATCCCGTCGGTGAGCTGGAAGGTCTTGCCCTGCTCCAGCGAGTACACAAAGACCGCGTGCAGTTGGCTTTTGAGCTTCCTGGTATAGGCGATCCATTTGCTGTCCGGCGACCAGGAAGGATTGAGCGCCACGGGACCGGCGTAAAGGTCTGTGTCGATCTTGACCGGCGTGGGCTTGTCCAGATCCAGGTAGCAGACATTCAACTCCTGATCGGTGTAGGCGATCTTCTTGCTGTCCGGCGACCAGCGCGGCGCGTAGGGAAACGCGGGCTTTCCGAGGCTAATCCGTTTGGGTTCGCCGAGGCCGCTCTGATCGCGGATTTCCAGTTGGTATTCGCCGGAAGCATCCGAGAAGTAGGCGATGGATTTGCCGTCCGGCGACCAGGCGGGATCGCGCTCGGCCACCGCGGTGGTTTTGGTGAGATTGCGAATGTCGCCCTTTTCGGCCGGCACGGTGAAGATCTCGCCGTGCGCCGCGAAGAGGGCGCGTGCGCCGGTGGGCGAAATTCCAGCCGCGCGGATCTCATTGGGCTGAATCTTCCGGAAATGCGACCGGATTTCAGCCAGATCGCCGCTCAGTTGCACCTTCACGGGGTGCGTCTTGCGAGTCTTCAGATCGTAAACCAGCAGGCCGCCGAACTGCTCGATGACGACCGCGTCGGCTCCTGCCGAGGCGGACTTGAAATCGAGACCGTCGTTCCGGACGGCTTGGGTAACCTGCTTGGACCGGGTGTCGTAAGCGAACAGCGAGACGGGGCCGTTCCGGTCGGAGAGGAAATAGACCGTATCGCCGACCCACACCGGGTTGAAGTCGTTGGAATTCTCGCGCGGGATCTTCACGATGCTGGAATCGCTGAGCGTGGCGATCCAAATGGGCGTGGTCTGGCCGCCGCGATAGCGCTTCCAGGCGCGCTGCCATTGGTCGGTGGGGACGTAGGCGAGCTTGGCTCCATCCGGCGAATACGAACCCGCGACGGCGCGATCGAGCGGAAGTTGGGTTTCGAACCCGCCCTCCACGGGAACGGTGAAAAGCCGGCTGAAATTGGAATAGCTGGCGCGGCCGGAGGCGAACAGGATGTTCTTGCCGTCGGGCGTCCAACCGATGGCGCGATCGGCCGCCGGATGATAGGTGAGCCGCTTGGGTGTTCCGCCCGCGGCGGGCATCACGAAGACGTCCACGTTGCCGTCGTATTCGCCGGTGAACGCGATCTGGGATCCGTCGGGGGAGAAGATCGGATCGGTTTCCGCGCCGGCCCCGGTGGTCAGGCGGATGGCCGATCCACCGTCGCGGCTGACGCTCCAGAGGTCGCCGGCGAAGGTGAAGACGATCTGACTGCGGCTGATGGTGGGATGCCGAAGAAGCAGCGGCCTGTCAGCCTGGATATCGCCAAGGCTGTCGCACCAGACGATCGGTGTTAAGAAAAGGGCACAGAGCGAGAGGAAAGGAAGCGAAACTCGCGGCATATAACACCTCCTGCGGGTAAACCGAAATTTTCGATTGGGGAACTGGGACGAGTATACACCCGGAGGCCCTGTGGTTTCGATCCCACGAGCAATCGACCGAGGCCGGCAACCGCTCCCTGACGGTCGCGGCTCTGACTGGCATTTCCGAGCTGCCATCAGTGATGTCGACTTGGCGCGAGATTTCGGGTCAGAGCCGCGACCGTCAGGGAGCGGTTGCCGAACCTAAACCGCGCGATCCCCGGATCAGTAAAGCACCCGCGGCTGATCCGTATAATAGGAGCATGTTCTTTCGCCGAGAGACGCCCAAAGTCCCGACTTTTTCCGAGCGGCTGGATGCGCTGCGCAAGGCCGGATTTGCGGTTGGAGGGGCGCAGGGCGGGGTGACCCGCGTGTCGCGCGATGGATGTGCCATCGATCTTAGGGACGAGTCCGGAGCCGCCAGCGCGGTAGGCCTGGCGGGGATCGAGATGGGAATGGAGATCGGCGCGCTGGTGGATGGCGGATACCAGAAATTCTTCCGCACGCCGTCTGGCCGGCAGAAGCCCGCTACGGCGGACGAGCTGAAAGCGCTGCACGCTTTCGAAGAAGATTTGCACGAAGCGCTAGGCGAGCAGACCTACTACAACGAAGCGCTGGGAACGGTTTCCACTTTCTATCTGTACGACCGGGTGAAGGACCGCGACCGAGGCGTGCCGAAGCGCGTGTGGGAGAGTTGAGCGGGGTGAATCTTGCAGATGCCCATTTCGACCTCGTACGGAGTGATTCGTCCGTGGGATCGCGGCGATGCGCACGCCCTGGTGAAGTACGCTAATAACCGGAAGATCTGGTTGAAAGCTTTCTCACCGGAAGCCGATGCCTAGGAGCACGACACCGAGCGGGCGCTGATCGCCGGGTGCGAAAAAAGTGGAATCGACCTCCACTTCCGCCTCGGCGATAGCGCCCGCTCCGCGTATGGGCGCGGCAGTAGCCAGCGTGTAGAGACCGTCCTTCGAGTAGTTCCCCTCAGCCACGGGTTTTCCATCCAACCACAATTTCACGCGCCGGGCACGGGCTTGCGGAGGCAAATAGAATTCCACGCTGAAGGCGCGAGGCCCGGCGGGATTCTTGACGAGCACCATGGCGGTTCGCGCCATCCAATGATCCGGATAAATGCCGCCGGCGATCTGCTCACCGGAATCGGGCGCGGCAAGCGTGAGATATTCGCGCGTGACATGTCGTTCTCCGACAACGTCGGCATGGACGCGGTCGATGACACCGCTCGAAACGCCGAAAGGCCAGAAACCGAGCGAAGCGGTGGAGTAGCCCGAATGGCTTTCGAGACCGATGAGCCGCAGCGGAATGGCGGGGCGGATTTCCAGGGTTCGAACCATGGGCGTGAGCGGCGCGTGGGTTTCGACGGCGCGGCTGAGGTCGCTCGCGACTACAATCTCACCGGGTTCGAGCGGCTGGTTCTTGGTGAGAGCCAAACCGCCGCGGCTTTCCACGTAGTATCGCAGGCCCCATTCGCCGTTCACCCAGGTACGGTGTCCCGTGGGGAGCATGGCGGCGAATTGCCGGTATCCGTCCCAGTGCTGATAGTTCACCGTGGCCAGACCGAGGCCAAGGGCCAGTTGGGAAGCGAAACCGGTGAGGGTGAGGATTCGGAGCGCGGACGAAGCTTGGCGTTGAATCGGCTCGAAGCTGAAGGATGCCAGTATGGCGACGGGCGGCGCCATGGGCAGCAGGTAGCGCGCGGAGCCGGCGAAAAAGATAACAGCGGAACCGGCGAAGAAGATTCCGATCCAAGCCAGAAGGAATTGGACGGAGCGATCGTGACGGCGGCGCCAGGCCGTCACAGCAGCTAGAGGCGCGAGCAGCGGACCGGCCAGAAACAGCGCGTGGATGGCCAGCGTGAGTGCGCTCGCGAGCTTGTTACCGGCGGTTTGGTAGGAGCGCTGATAGCCAAGCGTTACCGCCAGAGGCCAAGCGCCGGTTCCCCAACGTTCGAAAACCTGCCAGGCCAGGAGCGCGAGTATTGGCGTGGCGAGCCAGGCAAACTGCCGAAGAGCGCGACCGGGGGGTCGCGCGCAGACCTGGCGGTCCGCCCCACGTTGGTCTAGCCAGAGCCACGCGGCTAGGATCGGAACAATCAGGACGACTTGATAAGAGGTAAGCGCGGCCAGGGCCATCGCAACCGCAGCCAAAGCCCGGCGGCCGGCGCAGAACAGAGCGATGGCGGCCATCCAAAAAGCGAGGAAGGGCAGGTCGGCTTCGAGCGAAGTGCCATTCACCACGAAAACGGGAGTTGCCAGAAACAGCAGGGTTGCCCAGACGGGCCGGGATGAAAACCGCCGCGCCAGGGACCACATCGCCGCGGCAGCGAGCAAGGTGAAGCCGATGTAGACGGCGTGAAATGCCACTTCGTTGACGCCGCCGAAGAGCGCAATCAGAGCGCCCAGAACCCAACCATCGAGCGGCGGATGCGGGTGCCCGCGCAGGTCCACGGGCTCCCCGCGAAATATGTACGTCGTGTGCAACGGGTGCCAGGGCTCGATCTGCGCGTGGGCTCCTTCAGTGAGATAGATATCGTCGTCGCCCTGGATCGCCTGACCGAGGAAGGGAAGGCGAATGAGAAGGGCGAAAGCGAGGATCAAGAGCAGACTACGGTAACGCGCCACTTCTCACACCTTCCAGCAGAGCCCGGGTCCGGCAGGCCCGCGGATGTGGCGCGCGCACTCTTGCGTGCCGTGTCGAGACTCTTCTCGACACCTGTTTGGAGTCGCGACACAGCGTCGAGGCGAAGCCACACCAACTCCAGCGTGAAATGCCTCTGACAGCCTGGGAGGCCTGTCCCACTGCTACTCGGGCGTCCACTTGAGCACGGGTTTGCGCGCGGCGGCGACCTCGTCGACGCGGCCGATGCGGGTGGAATGCGGCGCGGTCTTGACCAGTTGCGGATCGGTCTCGACTTCCTTGGCGATGGCGATCATGGCGTCGATGAACAGATCGAGCTCGTCCTTACTTTCGGTTTCGGTGGGCTCGATCATGAGCGCGCCGTGGACAATCAGCGGAAAGCTGACGGTGTAGGGATGGAAGCCGTAGTCGATCAGGCGCTTGGCCAGATCGCCGGTGCGAACGCCGAGTTTGGCCTGGCGTTCGTCGCTGAACACTACCTCGTGCATGTTGGGCGAGGGGTAAGGAAGATCGAAGTACGGTTCCAGCTTTTTGCGGATGTAGACGGCGTTCATCACGGCGTCGAGTGTGGCATTGCGCAGGCCGGGACCGCCGTGCGCCAGGATGTAGGCCAGTGCGCGGACCAGCACGCCGAAGTTGCCGTAGAAAGCGCGCACCCGGCCGATGGCTTTCTCGCGGCAGTAATCGAAATGGAGGCGTCCGCCGGTGCGCACCAGGCGCGGAGCGGGCAGGAACGGCTCCAGGTGCTTCTTCACCGCGACCGGTCCGGAGCCGGGACCTCCGCCGCCATGAGGCGTGGAGAAGGTCTTGTGCAGGTTGAGGTGCAGCACGTCGACGCCGAAATCCCCCGGCCGCGCCACACCCACCAGCGCGTTCATGTTGGCGCCATCCATGTACAGCATGGCGCCTTTGGCATGCAGGATTGCGGCGGCGTGGATGATGTTCTCTTCGAAGACGCCGAGCGTATTCGGGTTGGTGACCATCAGCGCGGCCACATCTTCATTCACGATACGCTGTAACGCACTCACGTCCAACACGCCGGTTTCGCTCGAACGGATGTTTTCCACCGCATAGCCGGCGATGGCGGCAGTAGCGGGGTTGGTGCCGTGCGCCGAATCCGGAATCAGAATCTTCTTGCGCGGATTCCCCTGGCTTTCGAGCAGCGCGCGCACCAGCAAGATACCGGTGAGCTCTCCCTGCGCGCCGGCGGAAGGCTGCAGCGTGATGGCGTCCATGCCGGTGATTTCGGCGAGGGCGGCTTCGAGGCGTTCCATCACTTCCAGGCAGCCTTGCGACAGCGACTCGGGCTGATAGGGATGCGCCCAGGCCAGGCCTTCGAGGCGCGCCACCGCCTCATTGATCCGCGGGTTGTATTTCATGGTGCACGAACCCAGCGGGTACATGCCGTAATCGATGGCGTAGTTCCAGGTGGAGAGGCGGGTGAAGTGGCGGATGGCTTCCACTTCGCTGACTTCCGGGAAACCGGTGATTTCGGCGCGAACGTTGGCGGCTCCGAGCGCCTCGGCGGCGTCCACGGCAGGCACGTCGAGCTCGGGGAGCTGGTATGCCCGCTTGCCGGGAGAGCTGCGCTCAAACAGCAAAAGCTCGTTGGGCGAGAGGTGGGTATTGGCTTTGCGCTCGAGTTTCTTTCCGCTCATCGCAGCACCTCCGCGACCGTATCCATATCCGCGCGGCGCGACATTTCGGTGGCGCAGAGCAGCACCGAATCGGCCAGCTCGGGATAGAACCGCGCTAGCGGCAGGCCACCCACGATTTTCTTTTCGAGCAACGCCCGATTGCACGCTTCAGGATCGCCCACCCGCGCGACGAATTCGTTGAAGAACTTGCCGCCGAAGCGAGGCTTCAGTCTGCCTGCGAGATAGTGCGCCTTGGCCAGGTTCTGCAGCGCCAGCTCGCGCAGCCCCTGCTTGCCATAGACGGTCATGAAGACCGTGGCCATCAGCGCGACCAGGGCCTGGTTGGTGCAGATGTTGGAAGTGGCTTTCTCGCGGCGGATATGCTGCTCGCGAGTGGCCAGCGTGAGGCAGAAGGCGCGCTGGCCGCGCGAATCGGTGCTCTGGCCGACCAGGCGGCCGGGCATCTGCCGAACGAATTTGTCCTTGGTGGCGATGACCCCGGCGTAAGGACCGCCAAAACTGGGCGAGATCGCGAACGATTGCAGTTCGCCGGCGACGATGTCGGCTTCGCGCACCGGTTCCAGCAGGCCGAGCGAAACCGCCTCTGTGAATACCAGGATCAACAGCGCGCCGTGCCGGTGCGCCATTTCCGCGGCTTCCCTGGCTTGATCCACGATGCCGAAGAAATTAGGCGATTGGACGATTACCGCGGCGGTCAGGCCGTCGATCTTGCTTTCGAGATCCCTTAAATCGACGGTACCGGTCTCGGAGTCGTAGCCGAATTCATCGACCGCCATTCCCTGGTGACGCGCATAGGTGCGAAGCACTTCGCGATATTCCGGATGCACCGATTTCGCGGCCAGGACTCGGCCCTTGCCGGTAGCGCGCGCCGCCATCATGGCGGCTTCCGGCAAAGCGGTAGAGCCGTCCCACATGCCGGCGTTGGCCACGTCCATGCCGGTGAGCTGGCAGAGCATGGTTTGAAATTCGAAGATCGCGGTCAGCGTGCCCTGGGCGATTTCGGCCTGGTAGGGCGTGTACGAGGTCAGAAATTCGCCGCGCGACACTACAGTATCCACGAGCACCGGCCGATAGTGAGCATAGACGCCAGCTCCCAGAAAGGAGGCGTAACCAGCGGCGGTGCGGCCGGCGCGCTCGCGGAAGTAATCTACAATCTCATACTCGGAAATGCCCGGTGCCAGTGCCAGAGGGCGGTTCAGGCGCACTGCCTCGGGCAAGTGCGAGAACAGTTCTTCGGCTGATCCGACACCGCAGACATCCAGCATTTCGCGGCGCTCGGAATCCGACTTAGGAAGATAGCGCAACTATTTTTCGGCTCCGATATAAGTTTGATAGTCGGCGGCCGAAAGGAGATTCAGCGCTTCGGCGGGGGCGTCCAGGCGGATCTTCACCAGCCAGGCGCTGCCATGCGGATCCTGGTTCAACTTCTCCGGCGCATCGGCCAGCAGGGAGTTGATCTCCAGCACTTCGCCGCTGAGCGGCGCGTAAATATCGGAAACGGCTTTGACCGACTCGACCGAGCCGAGCGACTTGCCGGTCTCGAGCCGCGCACCTACCTGGGGCAGGTCGACGTAAACGATGTCGCCGAGCTCTTCCTGCGCGTGGTCGGTGATTCCGATCGTGCCAGTGTCCCCTTCCACGAGGACCCATTCGTGTTCTTTGGTGTATCGGAAGTTTTGCGGGTACATGGTTATTTCGCTCGCTTATAGAAAGGAGTTTCGACGGTTACCGCTTCCACGGGCTGGTTGCGGATGAGGATTTGGATGCCGGCGCCCGCAACGGCCCGTGCCGCCGGTAGATAACAGAGACCGATGTTCTTGTTCAGCGTCGGAGACGGCGAACCGCTGGTGACCCAGCCGGCGGCCGCGCCATCGAGCCATACTTCATAGCCGTCGCGGCCAATTCCGCGCCCGCGCATTTCAAAACCGACCAGCTTGCGCGAAACGCCTTTTTCGCGCTGCCGGATCAGCGCCTCGCGCCCTAGGAATTCGCCTTTATCGAACTTAACGATCCAGGCGAGGTCGGCTTCGAGCGGCGAAATGGAGGCGTCGATTTCGTGCCCGTACAGCGCCATCTTCGCTTCCAGACGCAGCGTGTTGCGCGCCCCGAGCCCGCACGGTTCGATGCCGAACTCGGCGCCCGCGTCAAGGATCCGGCTCCAGATGCGCTCGGACTCAGACGGCGGAATGTAGATTTCGAAACCGTCTTCACCGGTATAGCCGGTGTGCGCGATGCGCGCCGGGGTCCCGGCCACTTCGCCGTCGGCGAACCAGTAATACTTGATGGCCGTCAGGTCTACCGGGGTGAGCTTTTGCAAAGTCGCGCGCGCCTTGGGGCCTTGGATGGCGAGCTGGGTGTAGCGATCGCTGGCCAATTCCACCTCGGCGTCGAAACGATTCTGCTGCCGGATATGCTCGAAATCCTTCTCCTGGTTGGACGCGTTCACACAGAGGAAATAATGATCGTCGGCGACCTTGTGCACCAGGATGTCGTCGACGAACCCGCCGTGATCGTACAGGAGGCCGGAATAGTGCGCCTGACCCTGTTTTAGCTTGGCGACGTGGTTGGTGGTGACGAATTCGGCCAGCCGCAGCGCCTCCGGGCCGCGGATTTCGATTTCGCCCATGTGGGTGACGTCGAACACTCCCACGGCGGAACGCACGGCTTTGTGCTCGTCGATGATGCCGCCATACTGGACGGGCATGTCCCAGCCGCCGAAATCCACCATCTTCGCCCCCAGCGCACGATGTACAGAGTTCAAGGGCGTGGTGCGCAACGACGACGCATTTGGCATGAAGACACAGCCTAGCAGCAGCGAAATCGGGGTGTCAAACCCGGCCGCGAGCGAGGTTGGGCGATCAAGGTCCATCGGGCGCGGGCGGAATCCCGGCAGTGGGCTTGCGCGATCCGGCTGGTGCCGGCGGCGGCGAACGCATAGAGGGTTTGCGAAACGAACCCATCGGTGTTCATCCGTGGCCATATTTCTTCACGGTTCTCCCGCTCTGTCCCACGAGTGCGGCGGGGTAAGGCATTTGTGCATTTTTGTGCAATTTTGAGGGTTTCAGCAAGGCGGCGTGGAACAGGCGGGTTTTGGCCTTGGATGGGTTGCTTGGTCTCTTCGTGGCGCAGGCTCGCAGTCTCATGCCGCTTAGTAAACGGTTTCGCAATTACGGTGACGTATTCAGCAACCGCTCTTGACAGTCGCGGCTCCGACCCGGACATTCGATCCTAATGCCAACATGCCTGGGTGTGCGAAAGAACCGCGAGTCGGAGCCGGGGCTGGTATCGGTTGTCAGGCGGCGCCGGAAAGCATCTTGGGGAGGCAACAATCGGTGAATTTCTTACCGCTGCCGCAGAGGCACGCCTCACTGAGGCCGGCGAAATTGGCGGCGTTGTACAGGTTTGTGCGGATTTCGGGAGAGTAAGGAACCACGGCTTGAAAGCCGACGCGCGGCGGAATCCTTTTTGGGACAGGCCCTACAGGCGTCACCTTTCTCAAGCGTCTTCCGGATGACGTCGCAGACTTTTACCCACGCTTTGTCCCGGTTGGAAACGTGGGGACATACGGAACGTCTCCAAGCCTGAGCCTCTCGCTTCTTACCGAAGTGGGAGAAAGCACTTTCCTCATCCCGCGCAACAGTGCCAAAAAATCCTCGCCTCTCTTCGTGGAATAGGCCTTCGGCCTGCTTTTCCCCCCACCGGTGCCCCTGTCCGCACCCCCCGCGAAAACCCGGTCACGCGAGCCTCTTGCAAAAGGAAGCGAAGTTGTTGAAATAAAACAAAACCACCTGATTTTGTTTGGAAGGCGGGCCCCACGGAGTTAAGCTGTTGCTGTCAACCAAGCAGCCAAACCCGGAGGCC
>JBEKYD010000214.1:0-13467 GCA_049511335.1 Bryobacteraceae bacterium
CCCCAACGGCAATCGCAAAGACATCATGCAACTGCTAGCCGATATGAAGCCTGCCTTCCTGCGCTTCCCCGGCGGCAACTACCTGGAGGGCAATACCATCGCCACGCGCTTCGACTGGAAGAAGACCCTGGACGGCGTCCCTCAGCGCCCGGGCCACATGGACGATGCCTGGCGGTACTGGTCCACCGACGGCATGGGTCTGCTGGAATTCCTGGAATGGTGCGAAGACCTCCATATGGAGCCCGTGCTCGCCGTCTATGCCGGCTACTCTCTCCGTGGCCAGCGCGTCGCTCCCGGCCCCGACCTTGCACCTTACGTGCAGGACGCCCTCGACGAAATCGAATATCTTACCGGCCCCGCCGCGTCCACCTGGGGAGCGCGCCGCACCAAGGACGGCCATCCCGCCCCGTTCCCCCTCACCTACGTCGAGATCGGCAACGAGGACCAATTCGACCGTGCCGGCGGCGGAACCTACGACGGCCGTTTCACCCGGTTCTACGACGCTATCAAGGCCAAATATCCCAAGTTGCAGCTCATCGCCACCACCCGCGTCACCGCCCGCACGCCCGACGTTATCGACGAGCACTACTACCGCAACTCCGAGGACCTCATGGCCTCCACCGCGCACATGTACGATTCGCGCCCGCGCACCGGCCCTAAAGTCTTCGTGGGCGAATGGGCCACCCGTGTCGGCTCCCCTACGCCCAACATGAGCGCTGCCCTTGGCGATGCCGCGTGGATGACCGGCATGGAGCGCAATTCCGACCTGGTGATCATGTCCAGCTACGCTCCCCTCTTCGTCAACGTAAACAAAGACGCCATGCAGTGGCGTACCGACCTGATTGGGTACGACACGCTTACCAGCTATGGATCTCCGGCCTACTACGCGCAGAAGATGTTCAGCCTCTACCACGGCGACCTAGTCCTGCCGATTGTCGCCCAGGACGTTCCGACACGCCTGTGGCAGCCGTCCACGCCCGCCGGCCGCAAGGGACCCAACGGTGAACCGCCTGCCACTCCGCCCCAAGCACCTCCGCCGCAGCAGGTTCCCACGCTGTTTTTCAACGCCACGCTCGACAGTGGAACCCACAACATCTTTCTGAAGATCGTGAACCGCGCCGCCATGCCTCAGGCCGTGCGCATCGAGGTCGGCGGCCTGGGCTCGCTCGATCCCAAGGGCCAGTCGATTGCCATGAGCGCGCCCAGTCCCGACGGCACCAACTCCATCGCCGAGCCGCTCAAGATCGTGCCCGTCGCCACCCCCATCGACGGCCTGAGCACGAGGTTCACGCGCACCTTTCCGCCTTACTCCATCACCGTGCTGCAAATGAAAGCCAGGTAGGAATGGCCGCGATCCTGGGCGGTCTCGTGGCTCGGCGTGAATTTCGGGAAAACTCGCCGTTGCTCAATTTTAGAACAGCCTCGATCTTCGATGCCTGGTCGCCGTCAGCCCACGACAGGCCAATATAGTGCTGTGCTTCCGTGTCAAGGTGCATCTTTGGGACCACGCCAAGAACGCTGGCGCCGAAACGGCGGTGAACGTCAGTGCTGCAAGAGATGGTCGTCATGTTCTTGAGCGGGATTCTTCTCCAAGATCGTTAGCGAGGGCGGTGAGTTTCTGCTCGGCTTGGTTCAGGGGATCGATTGTCAAGCGTGCAGATAGGTTTCCACTCTTCCTTTCCTTTGACATGGTCTTTCCTCCTTTCGGTGCGCGGGCATCGCTTGGCGAAAGGGTCCGAAGTCTGTTTCGACCAATGTTGCGGGTAACAGAATCTGGCGCTCTGTGCTGGCCTCGGCGGGATGGCGCAAAAGACGCCAGGGCTTCAAGATTGTCCGAAGCTGGGATCGAGAGAACCCAAGCAAAGCCTAAGTCGGATGACCGGCAAAGTCAAGCCCCAGCCTTGTCGGCCTTCCAACGCCCCTTCGCGACAGGGACCGTCCTGGGGAGCATAAACCCATCAGCCAGGGCAGGCCCATTCTGCCACCGCACCGAGCTAGCCCTTGGCGGCTGGTTCCAGCGCATGACCGAGGGCATGCGAGGAACCGCACGCTAGCCGGCCCGCTTGCCGCTCGCTCGCCGGGGCTTCGGCTTGCTCTTGCCCTTGAGATTGAGCGCCACCGCGGCGCGGATGAGATCCTTCAAGGCGGCCTCATCGACCTTGCCGCCTTCGTGGATGTCGATGGCGCGCCTGACATTCCCGTCGAGGCTGGAGTTGAATAGACCGGAAGGGTCCTGCAACCGAGCTCCCTTGGCAAATGTCATCTTGACGACGCTCTTGTACGTCTCTCCCGTGCAGACGATGCCGCCGTGGGAGAAGACGGGGGTCCCCATCCACTTCCACTCTTCAACGATCTCAGGGTCTGCCTCGTGCACGATTTCGCGCACTTTCGCGAGCGTCTTCCCGCGCCAGTCCCCAAGTCCCTTGATCTTCTCGTCGATTAATGCAGAGGCAGACTCCACCGGGACGGGTTTCTTCATGTATAGCTCCAACTCTCGCATCTATTTTAGGTGCGCTCAGCCTCTAGTCGAACCACCGGTCAAATGGGCCGCCACCCCGGTGATTGATTTTCACATGCATGATCGCAAACGAGTCGCTTGCTTCTGGCCGTCTATGTTCCGGCAAAGATAGTAGTTGGTCAGTAGTCACATGCACTTCGGAAATTAACTTATCATCCTCAAGCAAACAATAAAATGGTTCCTCGTCTTTTTGTGGGCCAATTCCGCCTGCGCTCTCCAAGCTCCTGGGGATTTGAAGTGCATCGAATATGGTCTTTACCTTTCCGTCTAGATCGCCACCGTCGCTGTGAATTACCTGTGTCTCATCGGGCCGAAGAAGAAGGATGTCCACACTGCATCTGAGTGCCCACCGACTGGTAACCAGCGGGACGAAGTTATAACCGGCTATGGGCCAGCTAGCACCCAGACCGGCAATGCCTCTTTTGATGCGCTCCTCTTCAGTTCCTCCATGCGGATCCACTGAACTGCCAAGATGCTCAGCGTATTGACGCAAATTGTTCTTGGTCTGCCAGAGGCGACGTAGTTGCGGATGCAGTTTTCTCCTGATTGCGTGCTTGTTTTTTGGCTTTGGCCTGTTGCCGGACGAAAGCAATTCACCCTCATAAAGCAGCCTGAATTCCACCAGATCCTCCTCGGTGATGGCTTCGCCCGTGTTAACGCACACTAGCGAGTAGGGAAGGATCGACTCTCGTCCCGCTACCATCGCTTCTCATTTTAGTTCCGCCCCAGTCTCCTCTTGGGGAGGGATTACTACGAGTCCACCAGGGCGACACACAGCCGATTCTATTCCGGGCTTCAGTTCACGCAGAATCCTTTCACTGAAATAGTTCCCACCATCATAACCGATAGTCTCCACGAGAAGAGAAAACACCTTTCGCATCTCTGCTGCATTGGTATCGCGGTTGACATCAAGGCGTTTGAATACTTCGTAAGCAATCAGGTCAGCAGTTTGCAGGGCCGGAATCTCTCCAGAATCCCCCGGCGTGCAGGTCGCCAGTCGATGATGATAGGGAAATTGCGGATTATCCTTCAGATGGTTGAAAAGCTTGACTGCCTCAGCTTGAAATTCGTTGCGATCAATGATCACCGCTATTCGATCCTGAGAGGAGAAGCGACCTTGGTCCATCGCATCGGCAACTCGCGCGATGCATGTTCCGAAACACGCCAGATATGGATGGCCCAGCTTTTCTCGACCAGCGTCGCTGATAATGTCCCGGTATTTGTCAGCCAACATTCCACAAGTGAAAGCATGCATCATTTTGCCATGGGCTCTAATGATCCTCAGCAATTCGGCGCTGTAGGCGATTTTCTGTTGATCGTCCCAGCCTTCGTATTCGTGTTTTTTCCCGTTAAGGTGGGACGCATGGAAGCGAGGTACGTGGAATGTATCATTAACCGCGGACCAGCGGCTCTCTAGGTCGTCCCAGGTCCTCTCATCCGAAAAGAACCCGGCCACTACATAAGTTCTCGGCTCATACGACGGAAGTGCTGAATTGCGTCGTGCCTTGCTCGGAGGGCAACCATCGTAGCTTTCATCACAATAGAATCGGAACAGCATCAAGTGCCTCTCCCCATCTCTAACCTCGCGGGATGAACGACGCTTCCAATCTCCCGAATGGGGATCACCGCCAACCCCAAGCCTACCACCGGCGAGTGGATTAGACCAGTGTATACCTGCCCTTAATAGGGATGAATGCATGACAACAGCAAATTCAAGGTCAGAGTCAACGAGAGGGTAGGTCGCACAAAACGCCTACAACGTCGCCGACATGGCGTCGCTCCTCGAGGCCGTGCGCAATGCGGGCGCGAACAACGTGGTCATCCTCGGCGCCTGGCGTACTCGGTCGACTTCTCGCAGTGGGTGGCCTTGGTGAACAACATCCCCACGCTGCCCTCTCGACTCAACGGGTTCAGCATCGCCGACGTCGCCGCCTCCTCGCAGTCCTACGACCTAAACCGCCGGCGGTGCGCGGTCAGGCGCTCACCGGCGCGGCCTGCAGGCGGCGCCAGAAGAAACGAGAGCCCCCAGAGCACGCCGGTGGCAGCCGCCCAGCCCCACACCTCCGGGCCATCGTCGTGCGGCCGGCCGCCCGTTCAATCGGTGCGCCGCCCGCTGCCCCACCTGGTGGCATACGGCAGCACGAACAAGTAGAGACCGGTGAGCAGGAGCAAGGCGAGCGGGAACACCGCCAGGAGGCCCACCCTGGAGCTATACTTCCCCTGTACCACGGCGACGATGTTGACGATGACGGCCACCGTAAAGGCCATGGACAGCCAGCGGTGGGTCTGCCGAATCCATTTGTTCCAGTTCATTGGGACCTCCTCTCGATTGCACGGTGCATTGTTTTGCGATTTTCTCGATTCACGACTTTTGAGCCGCCTGAGGCAGCCAGTTGGGCGTTTCAACGCCGAACTGCTTGGCGTACTCGGCGTTCAATCGCTGCCAGCCGCCGGACTTCATGGCCTCGGCGCCGACGATGCGTCCAATCGGCTCACCCGCGAGGAGCCGCTCCAGGACGTCGAAACAAATGTGCCAGCCCGCGGCGCCCCACGAGATGAAGCGGCGATCGATGCTGTGCCACAGCGTGAGGCGCGTGCCGCCACCGAAGGCTTCGAGTTCCCACCGGATATCGCCGTACTCCAGCAACCTGGGAGCGTCGGCTCGCGTCACTGTCGTTTCGATCGGCGTGGGCCTTCCCACCCAGGTGAGATTCACCGGGGCTCCGACCGTACCCAGGCTCCCATCGGCTACGAAGGGCGCCCACTCGCGCAGGTGCGCCGGGTCGGTTAGCGCTTGCCAGACTTTTTCCGGCGGGTGGCGCAGTTCTCTGACCAGAATGAGCGTCCACTTTTCTCCGTCCTTTCGTATCTGCGCTCCGCTGGCCGGACCCGGTGTGTACTGCTCGCGATCGGTCATCTTCTTCTCCTTGTCTCCCTTTTCGTTCGTGTGGATCGATCCATGCGGTCGAGGTGGCGTTTGAGAGCATCCACGTGAGCGGACCAGAACCGGCGGAGCCGCGCCAATGTGCGGAACGGCCGCATTTAGTAGCGTGCTAGCTGCGTGAGCTGAATGAGGTTGCCGCAGGTGTCCTTCAGCATGGCAATGGTCGAGCCGGTCACGTCGGTGGGCGGCATCGTGAACTCGGCGCCGCGGGCCTTGATGCGCTCGTAGTCGCCCTTGACCTCGTCGGTGAAGAACATGATCGCGGGCTGGCCCTGTTGGAAGATCGCCTCCTGATACGCTTTGGCCGCGGGGTTATTGTTGAGCGCCAACTGGAGCTCCGTGCCGTTCGGGTCCTCGGCCGGGGCCACGGTCAGCCAACGGTATGGACCCTGACTGAAATCGGTCTTCTTGGTAAAGCCCAATACCTCCGTATAGAAGCGCAGGGCCTTGTCCTGGTCGTCCACAAATATGCTGGTCACTTTGATTTTCATTTCGTTTCTCCTTTGTCACGTTCGCGGTTTAGGCCGCGTCGTCTTTTTCCGTATCTTTGTTTTCGTTGGTGTGGATTGATCCATGCGGTCGAGGTGGCGTTCGAGAGCATCTACGTGAGCGGACCAGAACCGGCGGAACGGAGCCAACCAGGCATCGACCTCCTGAAATGGTTCCGGTTTCAGCCGGTAGAGACGGCGCTGTGCGTCCACCGTGGATTCCACGAAACCGGCCTCGCGCAGCACGCGCAGGTGCTTGGACACGGCCGGCTGCGGCATACGAAGCTGACGCTCGATCTCTCCAACCGACTGTTGTGACGAGACCAGGAGGCTCAATATCGCGCGGCGGTTCGGCTCCGCGATGATTTCGAACACGGATTCCACTCTCTTGATATACTCCACGGAGCATATGCTTGTCAAGGTATATAATGACAGGTCATCAGGTCTGAATGATTTTGCGTCGAAGGTGAGGTGCGCTACAATCCCGCCGAAGACAGGAGGTGCAGGTTGGTCACGCCAAGTGAGCGCCAGGCCGTGCTACCAGCGCTCCTCGTCTGCTCTTCGGTGGCCCACGACATACTGGGCCGAGTTCAGCGAAGCGTAACGGAATCTTCGGGCTCGGTACTCGCCGGTGCATCTGTCATGCTCGCCGATGATGACCACCCGCGCCTTCCATTCCCGTACGGCAATGTGGCCAATGCTTCGGTAGCCAATCCGCATGACTGCTTCATATGGGCGTGGAAGAGCACAGGTTCGGGCGTGACGCTCGGCGACGATAGGAGCGCCCGAGTCTTTTCTTGGGCGGCCTGCACCTTCGGTTCGGCAATATACGGAAACCGAGAAGGGCTGAATTCATGATAAGAACCGCGATTTTGGTAGCTTGCCTCGCGATGATGGCGGCTGCCGGCGCCCAACCGGCGCCGGAACCGGGTTTATTGTTCTATCTGTCGTTTGACCACGGCCTTCAGGCCGACTATGCGGCGGGCAACCCGGCGCCGAATTTCTGGAATGAAGAGGTCAAGGTCCTCCCCGGCGGTCCCAAGGGGCCGTACCTCCAGTGTGGACACCACGAAGTGCTCTCCTACTGGGCTCCTGGCAATATCTATGCGCAACGCGGCACGCTCTCGTTCTACTGGCGCTCACGCGAGGCGGTCGGGCCGACGCCGTTTCCGGTGTTTCGCGTCGGGTATGGCGACCACTCCAGTTGGGACATGGTGTGGCTGCGCATCGACTATAACGGCAAACCGGGGTTTGACGCATTTGTCACCGATATCAACCTCGGGCGCACGCGCGTTTCGATCCCTCTGCCGGCATTTCCCAAGCCCGACGAATGGGTGCACCTGGCGCTTTCCTGGGACGAAAACAGTGGCATTCGTTTTTACGTGAACGGCAAATTCGTGGCGGAGGCAGCCGCCACCGGCATGTTCAATGCCACGCTGGACCAGTTCGGGCCGCACTCCCGTGCAATCAACCCCGTACAGGTGCAGAGCGCGTACAATTTCGACCGTGGCGGCGATGTGGATGAAATCCGCATCTACGACCGCATGCTTTCCGACGACAACATCGCGGCTCTCTCGCGCAACCAGACGCCCCGCGACATTCCCGCGCTGGAACGAAGCCTGTCTTCGAAGGACTGGCAGCAGGAGTGGTGGTTCCGCTATGGCTGGAACCGTCCCGGCGATGTTCCCCCGCCACTCGCGGAGCGCTACACGACAGTCCGCAAGGTCGAAATCCACGACGCCTACGATTTGAAGCGGTGGTGGTGGAGGGCCACCGACGGCATCCGGGAGACCACTTGGCCGGGTGTATACAATCGCTCCCGGCTCCCCGGGCGCAACGACTATTTCCAACTCCCGGATTGGGACTGCTACGCGCTTTCCGGCAAAGTTATCACTTTCTTCATGCCGGAGGAACCCTGGAACCACCTGGAAATTTCGGGCGGCGCCTGGGGGAATATGACTCTGTTGCGCTACGACATCGAGAGGGCGGCAAACATCGAAAAGAGCCTCTTCGACCGTCCCAAGGCTCAGGAAAAAACCTTCCACCGCCTCGAAGAACCCATCACGGGCCAGAAGATCCGCTTCACCAACGTGGAGCAGGAGACGCCCATTGGGGAGCTTTCCGCCTATTACGTGCATCCCGGCACCGAGCCCGGCGGCAGCGCGCAACTCAGATATCGGCTGACCGCCAGCGCGGAGCCTGACAACCCCAGCTTGAACCAGTTGACCCAGTTTATCGACGGCCGCTTCCCGCCCGACGAGCGCGTGACCATGGTGGCGCTTCCCGCCGCCGCTCCGCGCACGCCGCGAAAGACGGCGCAGACCGGTCTGCCCCTGATGCACATCCTGATCCCGGCGGATTTTCGCGAGGTGCCCAACAACCACGCTTTCTCTTACGGCTGGGAGAACATGCACGCCGGTTTGGACGGAATCGCAATCGACCTGCCGGCGCTGCGCGTCAAGCCCACGCATGGTGAGTATTTCCCGCTGAACATTCAGGTGAAAGATCCGCTCTGGCCCATGCGCAATATGCTGGACTTCACGTTTTCCGTCAAGCCGGGAGAGCCGCACACTCTTTGGCTCGACACGCGTGACCGGATTCTTCCGAACGGCAAGAGCATCTACCTGACGATCGCCGGCGCGGGCGCCGACTTCACTTCGGCGTTGCTCGAAGGTGCCGAAGTGCGGCTGATTTTCAAGCCCTGGAAAGATGCTGCCAAGGAACACGAGATTGACCGCTTCACCCAGGTGCGCGACAACTACTCCAACATGGTAGAGGAACATGTCAACGTCAAGCGGCTGAACAATTTTGCGCGGTTCTACGCCGATATCACCGATCTGCTGCGGGTGAACCCCGATCATCTTCTCGGCCTGTATTACTGGTACGACACCAACAAAGAACAGGCCAAGCCGCCTTTCACACAGCCCGTTCCTCCCGCCGGAGTGCCCGTGTGGGCCTTCCGGCAGGTGAAAGATCTGGACTACTTAAAGCGCTTCGTCAACTGGTACATCGACAACCGGCAAATCGAAGACGGCGAGCTGGGCGGCGGCCTCTCCGACGATGGCGACCTGACCAATACCTGGCCCGGACCCGCGCTCATGGGCGCAACGCCCGAGAAAATTCAGGATTCGCTGCTAAGAGTGCTGGATGCCTTCTACAACAACCACACGTTCACCAACGGCCTCTCCACCATCCAGGCTGACGAGCTGCACAGCTATGAAGAAGGCATTTCCACGATGGGAGAGGCGCTCATCCTGAATTTCGGCAGCCCCAAGCAACTCGAGCGCGCCATGGAAACGTCGCGCCGGCTGGAGTGGCTCACCGGAGTGAACCAGGCCGGGCACCGGCATATCAAGACCAACTATTTCAATGGGCTCAAAATGTCGGAGGAGGGCGTCTGGGGATGGCAAAAGGCATATTCCTTCCTGGTTTTCCAGCCGGGAGCGCTGCTCGTACAATTCAACGGCGCTCCTCCCACCCGCAAGCTGATTCTGGAACTTGCCGACGGCCTCCTGGCGCATCGCAAGCAGGATGCCAGCGGCAGATACTCGATCCACAACGTTATCAATTTCAAAACGGACGAGGATATGGCGAGCCCGCTGGGCATCGACTGGTACGTCTTTTGGGCGGCGTATAAATGGACCGGCGATCCCAAGTATCTCCAGCCGTTACAGGATGAGGGGCCGGCGATCTTGAGGAGCATTACCGCCGACGGTCTCGACCTGCTCGACGTGCGCGATACCTGGGGCAAGCAGCTCCTGGCTTCCACCACGCCTCGCTCTGCCGATTCCGCCAACCGCCATTTCGCCTGGCAGATGAGCGGCGATCTGCGATACCTCGAGCAGCTTTACGCCGACCAAGTCGAAGCTGCGGCTGTCCGGGAATATATCAATACAGAGGGTAGCTTGTGGATCGACCGCGTCAACGTGGAGAGCGCCGAGTTGCAGCGCGCGCGCCTGGGCGGAGTCGCGCTGGTTCGCAACTATCCTTATCCGGGACACGTGGTGAGCTGGAAGTTTCTGGCGCCCGCGACTGACCAGAGCGTCGCCGTGGCAGTTTCAGACGGGGTGCCTGACCATATTAAACTGACCGCTTACAACCTCGATCAATCGCCGGTGAAAGCGATCATGACCGGCTGGGAAATCGACCCGGGCAAGTGGGAGATGACGCAAGGCACCCAAGGGAACGAAGAAAGCGCAGTGCGCGACACCAATACCCGCACCATGGATTTCGGACGCAGCCAGGAGGTCGAAGTCACGTTCGAGCCGCGCACTACCACGGCGATCGAGCTGAAACTGGTCTCGAAAGGGTTGCCGTACTGGTCGCGGCCGGACCTGGGAATCGACCCCGAGGACGTTCGTGTCGAAGGTAACCGGATGACAGTCACGGTGCATAGCCTGGGTGCGGTGGATGCGCCGGCGTCGCGCGTGATTTTACGTGACCGCAACGGTCACGTCATAGCGACTGCCTCCGTGCCGGCATTGAAAGCGCCGTCCGACCTGATGCCAAAGACCGCGGAGGCAACTCTGGTGTTACCAGCGAACGCGGATTGGCGTGGAGGCGCCGTGACCGTGGAGATGAGCGGCAGCGATCCCGAAATCACCCTGCGCAACAATCGGGTGGAATTGGGAAATCCATCCGGGAACTGAACCAACTCAGGGATTCGTGGCGTGCCTATGGAATGAGTTGGAAGGACAGAAGTTTCCGTGTTTTGGATCTTCGGGGCACGGCGACAACCCCGCCTTGCGGGGCGAAGACGCTCCCGGAAGAAGATTCGTAACTTGCAGTTTTTATTGCCCGGAGAGCCTTCCACTATCCACGGAGGCTTAGCGGCATTCAAATACCCCGGCCATCTGCGCCTTCGTCTTGTCGACAAGATCCTGGCGTCCCAGCCGGATGAACACCTCAAACGCCGCGGCGGAGCCTTCACACGCATGCCGGCGGACCATCTCGCACTTCGGATTGATGGCCGGTCCGTACGGGCCCGGAATCGTGGCACAGCCCTTCGTGTCGAGCCCGTTCCGGTAGAGCCGCAACAACTCCTGCCGCAAGGTCACATCGCCGGTCACCACGGAGCCTTTCACCAACGCAACCGCGGCTTCATCGGCACGACCGGCCGCCACGAGCGCCGACGAAAGCTGGCGGTAGCTCGCGGCCGCCGCCGGGTCCAGGCGCTCGGCATTACGGGCCGCTTCGACGGCGCCCGCGGATTCCCCCAAGCGCAATTCGACGGCGGAAATGGAGCGCTCCACGTCGGCCACCCTGGCATCGTCCTGCTGGGGAACCAGGCGGCCGCGCGAACGCGCCTGAGAGGCTTCGTGATCCAGCGAGGCGCGCACGATGACCCTGACGCGCAGCAGCAGTTCGAGCGACCGCTGGTAAGCCTTGCGGGCGTCCGGGGACGAGACCGGCTGGACATCGGAATCGTGTGCCGAAAGCAGATCGCCCTTGGTGCGATAGTATTCGCTGGCGCGCCGGTAGGAGTCGGGATTGTTATGCCAGTTCGCCACGGGGCTGAGGATTGCCAGGCTGCGCTCCGCTTCCGCGATGACGCGATCGATGTTGGCGTGAGCGGGATCCGATTCGTAGAGTGCCCCAGCCAGCAGCTTGTGCGTCTTGAAGCTAGCCGGCGAGGTGTTGACCGCAGCCGTCGTCAGGGTCAAATCGTCCTGCCAATCCGCGTTGCGCGCCCAGGTGCGAACGGTGAAGCCGGCGGCGATCAGACACAGGGCCAGGGGAGCCGCGGCGGGTCGGCCGGCACGGCGGGCCAAGGCATAGGAGCCAGAGACCAGGCAAGCAGCCAGGGCGATGGCCGGGAGGTAAAGGAAGCGTTCCGCCATGATGGTGCCTAACGGAAACAGCAGATTGGCGGTTGGCAGCAAGGTAAGGAACGCCAGGCCGACAAAGAAGAACAGCCCCCGATTCCGCCGATAGAGCCAGACGGTCCCTGCCGCTGCGGCAGCCACCGTAAGCCACGCCAGGCAATCCTGGAAGGAGCCATTGGCCAGAGAGATTTCGTCGTAGGAATAATCGCAGGAGAGGTGCGCGGGCCAGACCAGCAGTCCGAGGTATTTGGCGAGCACTTTGATAGCGGTGAGCCGGGCAGTCCAGAAGCCGGCATCCACGAGCGGATTGTCCCAGTAGGGGAACTGCGTCGGCGGCAACTGGGTGAAGACGGCGCCTCGCGCATACCACATGACTTCGAGCGCCAACAGCACGGCAGCGCATCCCAGCAGCAGCGCCGCTCCCCGTTTCCGTTCCCTCCACCAGGTCAGCTCGTAGAGAACGATGACACCGAGGACGGCCGCCGCGCTTTCTTTGAAGAATACACCGGCCGTGGTCAGCGCGAACAAACCGGCGAGCCAGGCCCAGCGCCGCCGCTTCTCGCTCTCGGCGCTCTTCAGGTACATCCACAAGCCGCCGAGCAGCGCCGACCCGGCCAGGATATCCGCGCGGCCCACGATATTGGTTACCGATTCGGTAAGGACGGGATGAACGGCCCATAGCGCAGCCAGAAAAACGGATGGCCAAAACTCGCGAACGAGGCGCAGCGCCAGGAGATAAACCAGCAGAACGTTTCCGGCATGCAAGAGGATGTTGATCCAGTGGTACCCCGCGGGGTGTTCGGCGTTCCCTAGAATGGCATAGTTAAACAGGTAAGTTAGGGTGGTCAGGGGACGATACAGGCCGCTCTCGCCGTAGGGCCACCAATAGGTGTGCTCGAAAATCAGCCTGAGATTCTCCGCGGTGGCGGCCTGAATTCTAGGATCCTGCAAGAGAATTCCACGGTTATCCAGGACGAAGCCCGATCCAAAGGAGTTGGCGTATGCCAGCAGGGTCACGGCGCAGAGGACGGCCACGGCCAGCCAATGACGATTGTCGGGCGCCGGGGTGGGAATTTTGGCTTGCGGGCGTGTGTCAGCTCGCTCGGCGCCACTCTTCCTGGAGCCTTTCATGGGAACGTCGATGATATCAGGTCCACAACCGGGGAGGCGTGCTACGATCCAGCTTTATGCAAGCGCCCCGGGCCTTTCCGCTATGCGCCGGCCTGCTCATCGGCATTTTCGTCGTCCAGAGCTTCTTGGCCAGTCGCGGCAAGAGCGCCGTATACGACGAGCCCACCGACATCGCCGCGGCTCTTTCGTACTTTAGGACCGGGCAGATTCGAGCCAACCTGCAACATCCGCCGCTGATCAAGGAACTGGCGGGGCTGTCGCTGTGGCTGGCAGGCGTTCGTTTGCCGGATAATCCGCGAGTGGAGGAGATGCTGGTAGGACACGGGGGGAAAGCAAGGTGGGCAGCGCGCTGATTGCGCAGGATGGGCCCGATCGGGTACTGGCCCCGGCCCGGTTGCCGCTGATTCTGCTGTCCGGAATCCTGGGATTGCTGCTCTTCCTGTGGGGACGGCAGATTGTGGGCGAGATCGCGGCGCTGGCGGCCGTGTTTCTCTACGCGCTGGACCCGACGCTGTTGGCGCATTCCTTTCTGGCCACGATGGATGTGGGGCTAGCCGTGTT
>JBEKYD010000215.1:0-13441 GCA_049511335.1 Bryobacteraceae bacterium
ACGTCCGCGCCATCCAGTTCCGCGAAAAAGCCCTGGCCCTCGCCGACCGGGCCCTCAAAACTCTCAGCGACCTGCTCGACGATCCCAAAGCTTCCCCCTCGGTGCGTCTCAAAGCCGCTACCTTCATCGTCCAAACCGCCATTACCCCGCCGCGCTTCCAGCCGGCCAAGCCGGTCGTCCTGTCAGAACTGCCCCTGGACCTCGCTCGCGAAATCGCCGGACTCGACAAAGAGCCCCAAGCCGAAAAGGACAAACCGGCAGCTTAGGGCCAAGCCGTCGAAAAACCCGAAAATTTGCACAAAAATGCACAACAGCCGCGAGTAACCCTACCCGGTGCAGGATCTCGGCCATTGGAGGCCGGTAGATACTTCCACGGGCCTGATGCAACAAGCCTGGCAGTGGATGGATGCGGCGCAACTCGGAAACCGGTGGGACTCAGGCCGCCGGGGCCCAAAAAGGCCGGTTCCGAGAAGTTGGACGCCGGGCCGCAGGCAGAACGGGCGATCCGGCCGGTGAATCGACGCACCAGCCGACGAACTCCTGGTTAGGTTAACGCTTTAGGGGGGCTGGCCCTGCTCTACACTGAAAGCTTATGCTGGTGCTGGCCTCGCGGTCGCCACGGCGCAGCGAGATTCTGCGCCAGGCGGGGATTCCCTTCGTGGTTCGAGCGGTTCAGGTGGACGAAACCGCGCTCGCGGGCGAAACGGCGGAGCGCTACGTGGCGCGGCTGGCGGAAGCCAAGGCTCGCGCGGTGGAGGTTGGCGCCAGGGAGATTGTCCTGGGCGCCGATACCACCGTGGCCATCGACCATCACATACTCGGGAAGCCGGAGGACGAAGCCGATGCGCGCCGCATGCTCGCACTGCTCTCCGGAAGGAGGCACGAAGTCCTGACTGGCGTCTGCCTCCGGCGCGGCGAACGTTTTACCACCGCGGTGGAATCGACGGCGGTCTGGTTCACTCCGCTCAGCGAGCGCGAAATCGCCGACTATGTGGCCAGCGGCGAACCGATGGATAAGGCCGGCGCTTACGCCATCCAGGGTTTGGCCTCAAAGTTCATTGGCCGCATCGAAGGCTGTTATTACAATGTTGTCGGCCTGCCCGTGGCGCTGGTCTATCGCATGCTGCGTGACGAGTCGCTGCGGTAGGCGGATCTGAAGCAGGCCAGATACGGCGGCTAGCAAGCGACAACGTTTGCTCCATGAGAGTAGAGTGCAGGGCAGACCACAAAAAACGATGGTCTGCCCGGGTCTGCCCCACGCGTTCCGGTCAATTCCGGCGGCGGCTTCGCCACAGCCAGTAACCGGTGGCGGCGGCTGCGGCTGCCAGCACAGCCCACAGCAGGTAGCGGTGGATGTTGGCCTCGACCGCATGCCAGCGCTCGCCCAGCACCATCCCCAGGCCGACGAAAGTGGCTACCCACATGGCCCCGCCGGGGTAGGCGAACAGCGCGAATTGTCCCGGCTCGAGCGCGCTCATGCCGGCCGCGTAAGCCGTCAGGTGGCGCACCCCGGGAACGAAATAGCCGAAGGTCAAACCCCAATGCCCCACCCGCCGGAACCAGGCATGGGCTTTGCCGACGTCTTCTTCACCGATATGTATGTAGCGGCCAAAACGATGGATCAGGGGCAGGCCGAAAATTCGTCCCAGCGTGTAGCTCAGGGTAATGCCGCACAAACTGCCCGCCAGCGCCGTAAAGTACGCCGGGGCCAGCGACAGGTGCCCGGCATACACCAGGTAGCCGGCAAACGTCAGCAGGGTTTCGTCCGGAACCGGCAATCCCACAATGCCCATCGTGAGCAGGCAAAAAATGGCCAGATAACCGTATTGCGCGATCCAGGCGAGAACGTGTTGTTCCATGGGCGGGATGGGATGGCCGGTTTGGCGCCGATAGGAAAGCTCCGGCTACACCACCAGGCTCGTGACCTCGACCGGCGTGCGCGCCCCGCTCACCACCACGATGCCGCTTTCGGTCACGTGGTGGTATAGGCGGTCGCGCTCCAGGTCGAAGCCGATGGCGGCGTCTTCGGGGACGCGGACGTTTTTGTCCAGAATGGCGCGGTGCAGCTTGGCGCGGCGCCCGATGTCGCAGTTATCCAGGATCACGCACTCGTCTACCGCGGCGCCCGAATGCACGCGTACGCCGCGCCCCAGCACGGAATTGCGCACCATGCCGCCGGAAAGAATGCAGCCCCCGGAAACGATGCTGTCGATGGCCTGGCCGCGCCGGTTCTCTTCATCGAAGGTGAACTTGGCCGGCGGGTCCGGGTAGCTGGTGCTGCGCAGCGGCCATTCCCGGTTGAACAGGTTCAGGGCCGGACTCACCGAGCGCAGATCCATGTTGGCCTCGAAGTACGCATCGATGGTGCCCACGTCGCGCCAGTAGGGTTGCGCGTCGGCGGGTTCGCCGGAAATGCGGTTGGTCTGAAAATCGTAGGCGTAGATCTCCGCCTTACCCGCCAGCTTGGGAAGAATGTCGCGCCCGAAATCGTGGTTACTTTCCGCTATGGCGGCATCTTCGTGCAGCAGCCGCAGCAGCGTGCGGGTGGAAAAAACGTAGTTGCCCATGGAGGCGAAAACCCGCTCCGGATCGCCCGGCATGGTGGGAGCATCCGGGTTCTTTTCGTGAAACGCCAGGATGCGTCCGTCGCTCGATGTTTCAACGACTCCGAACTCGGTGGCGTGCCGCTTGTCCACGGGAATGGCCGCCACCGTGATCTCGGCATTCTTGTGCGCGTGGAAGTCGATCATGCTGGAGATGTTCATGCGGTACACGTGATCGCCGCCGAAAATCGCCACCACGTGCGGATCCGATTGTTCCACCAGGTTGATGTTCTGGTAAATGGCGTCCGCCGTGCCCTGATACCAGGTTTCCCCGGCGCGCATCTGCGCCGGCACCGGGATCACGAACTGCGATTTCAGCAGCCCGCCAAACTGCCAACCTTCGCTTAAATGCTGCAGCAGCGACTGGCTGCGGAACTGCGTCAGCACGTACACCGAATAAATCCCGGAATTGATGAAGTTGCTCAGCACGAAATCGATAATCCGGTACTTGCCCCCGAATGGAACCGCCGGTTTAGCGCGTTCCTTGGTAAGAGGATGCAGCCGCGTTCCCTTCCCGCCGGCCAGCACGATGCCCAACACCCTGATCCGCATAGGCTTTCGACTCAGCCCTATTCTTTCAGGAGGTTTCCGGAAATGCAACTGAGCGGCGCCGTACTGGCTCACGCGGCCGCCGGACGCCCCAAGCTGGGCGCGCCGGGACGGGCAAATGCGGGTTAAAGCTACGCGCGGCGCGCGCCGATATGTCCACTGATAGAGCTTTCTAATGTTCCCAATCATCGGCATTCTGGCCGTATTCGGCGCAATCGTTAGCGGTTATCTCTTGGAGCATGGCAATATAAAGGTGCTCATGCAACCGGCCGAGCTGCTCATCATCGGCGGCGCGGCATTGGGCACGATACTGATCGCCAATCCGCTTCCCGTACTGATTGCCATTGCAAAAGGCATCGCCGGTGTTTTCGGCGGCAGCAAGTTCAGTAAGGCGTTCTATCTCGAGCACCTGAGAATGATCTATGAGCTCTACAATTACGCGCGCAAATCGGGAACGGCCAAGCTGGAAGAAGATATCGACAGGCCGGACAAAAGCCAGGTATTCTCCAAATACCCGAACTTTCTGAAAGACCATCATGCGGTCGCATTCCTGTGCGACACCCTGCGCATGGCCGTGACCGGCGGCGTGGACGTGATGGAAATCGACTCCATGATGGAGGTCGATCTGGAAGTTCAGCATGCGGAGTCGTCTCAGCCCATCCAGGCGCTCACTACCGCGGCGGACTCTCTGCCCGGTCTGGGAATCGTGGCAGCGGTTCTCGGCGTGTGCATCACCATGAGCTCATTAGGCGGCCCAAAAGAGGAAATCGGACGCAAAGTGGCCTCGGCGCTGGTGGGCACTTTCCTGGGCATTCTGCTGTGTTACGGACTGTTCGGCCCAATCTCCTCCGCCATGGGCATAGAGCAGGAAGCCGAGAGCCGCTATTACGGATTCCTGCGCATGGCCTCGCTGGCATTTGTCAAGGGGGTGTCGCCCATGATGGCCGTGGAGTTGGCGCGCCGTTCCATTCCGCATGGGGTGCGTCCCAGTTTCCAGGAAATGGAAACCACCTGCCGGAGCGGAGGTGGAGGAGCGCAGAAGGTAGCCCAGAAAGTAGCCGCGGGAGGCTAAAGCCATGATGCCCGGAACTCCAGTGGACGACGAGCCCCATGCGACGCCGTCGCCTTTCGAACAGCGGCCCATCATCATCATCAAAAAGAAAGTCGCCGGCCACGGAGGTCGCCACGGCGGCGCATGGAAAGTGGCCTACGCCGATTTCGTCACGGCCATGATGGCCCTGTTCATCGTGCTATGGCTCATGAGCTCGGACAAGGAAATCAAGGAGGCCATCGCGCAGTACTTCCGCAATCCCAACGGTACCGGCAAACTCGCCGGCACGTCCGCTCCCGGCGTCGGTCTCGGCGCGCTCGAAATCAACAAGGACGACATGGGCAAACTGAAGGAAAAGATCCAGCAGGTTCTGAAAACCCTGCCAAACTTCAAAAGCCTGAAGGACAATGTCGAATTGACTGTCACGCCGGACGGCCTGCGTATCGAGCTGCTGGAAAACGAAAAAGGCATGTTCTTCGAATCCGGCAAGGCCGTTCCCACCGAGCGCGGCTCGGAGCTGCTCTCCAAACTGGCCGGAGAGTTGGGCACGCTTCCCAACAACATTCTGATCGAAGGCCATACCGATGCCAAACCGTTCGGCAGCGGGAACACCCATTCCAATTGGGATCTTTCCACCGACCGCTCCAACTCGGCCCGCCGCCTGATGGAATCGAGCGGCCTGCGGCCAGGCCAAGTCGCGCAGGTACGCGGCTTTGCCGATCGCCAGTTGCGGCATCCCGAGGACCCGGAGAATCCCTCCAACCGCCGCGTGTCGGTGATCGTGCAGTATCAGGAACTGCCGGTTGCAGCGGCCAGCGGCAAAGACGACAAAACTCCGCCCGCCAAGCCCGACGCGCAAAAGGCCGGCCAACCGGCCGACGCGAAACCAGACCCAGCGCGATCAGAGCCGGCCAAGCCGTCCGACACGAAACCGTCGCCCACAAAACCGGCCAAACGTTGACCTCCGCCGAGATTCTGCATCCCTTGGTAGGGCGGACGCCCTCGTGCGCAGCCGGCCCCCTGGTCGCGCTTCGCCTGAGCCGAAGAGTGATTGTCGCGAGAAGAGCGGGACGGGGGCGTCCCGCGCGGACCGGGGGGTCCGCCCAACGAATTACATGTACTCCGGAATCCGGATGCCCAAAATGGCCGCGGTGCGCTCCAACTGGCGGCGAAAGAAATCCGTCATCCACAGCAGGAACACCTTCTTCTCGCGGTTCTGTTCCTGCAGGATGGGATACTGATGATAGAAGTTATTGAACGCCTGGGCGAGCGCAAACGCATACTTGGCGACGTGCGCCGGCTCCCCCGCGGTCACCGCTTTTTCGAGCGCCGAATCCGCTTTGGACGCCGCCAGCAGCATTTGCCAGGCGTCTTCGCTCTCGAATTGCCGGCCCATGGCTTCCCGGTCGAGCTCGGCCGCGAAATCCGGCACCGCTTCGCCGCGCTCTCCGAGCTTGCGCAGAATATTGCGCGCCCGCACCGCGGCATACTGCACATACGGGCCGGTCTCCCCTTCAAAGCTAAGCGCTTCCTGCAGATCGAAAGCGATCACCGAAGTGCGCGTGAACTTGAGCAGAAAATAGCGCAGCGCGCCAATGGCAATCTGCGCCGCCACGCGCTTCTGCTCGCCGGGCGGCGAATCGGGGTGCCGCGCCGCCACTTCATCGAGCGCCTTCGAGATCAGCGTATCCATCAGGTCGTCGGCCTTTACGCCACGCCCCTTGCGCCCGGACACTTCCACGTAAGGCCGCTCGCGGTCCTCTTGGGAGAGTTCGATCCCCAGGTCGGCGCAGCAGCGATGGGAAAGCGCCACCATTTCATAGGAAAAGTGGACCGATTCCTCCGCCTGGCGTTCATAGCCCAGTGCGCGCAAGCCCGCCGAGACCACATCCTGGAGATAGCTCTGGCGCGCATCGATCACGTTGTAGACGCGGCTGGCGTGGCCGAACTGGGGCGCGGCCTGGCCGCCCGGCATATCGCTGGTCACCCACAGCACGCGGCCATCTCGGTACCGCTCGAACGGACGGTAATAAAAATCCTTGCCCAGCAGGCCGAATTTCCAAAGCTGATAAGCGATATCCTTGCCGACATAAGTCACGGTGCCGCCCGAGCGCACAATCACCTTGCCCTCTTCGGAGAGTCCGGGCATGACCCAGCAGCCGGCGTTCTTGCCTTCGGTCTCGAGGTAAATGGCTTTACGCTGCTTGAGCAGCTCGAACGCCGAGGCCCAGAACTTCAGGTGCAGAATCTCGCTCTCGCGCGGCAGCACGTCGTACTCCACGTCGAGGCGCAACATGGTGGCTAAATGGGTGCGCACGATGGCGTCGGCCACGATTTCACCCAGTTCGGCCAGTTCGCCCGCGCCCGCTTCGATCGAGTGCAGCGTTTCCGCGCGCCACTCGAGCGCCTCGGCGTGGTCCTGGTAATACGTCGTGGTCCGCGCGTACAGGTCCCAACAATAGTAATCGAAGCGCACCGCGGGGTCGGCGAGCATGGCGCGCACTTCCGCCGGTCCTTTGTGTTCGAGGTAATGGAAGCCGACCACCACGTCGGCCACCTGCACGCCGGTGTTGTCGATGTAATTCTGCGCTTCCACGGTTTCGCCGCGCGCCCGCAGCATGCGTACGAAGGTGTCGCCCAGGGTGGCGTTGCGCAAATGGCCGATATGCGCCGCCTTGTTGGGATTGATGTTGGTGTGCTCGACAATCAGCTTGCCGCCCGAGCCGGTGGGCGCGGGTTCGGCGCCCTCGAGGAGCACCGCGCCATACGCTCCACGATCCAGGCGGATATTCAGATAGCCATTGCCCGCCACTTCCATGGCGCTCACGCCCGGAATCGGGCCAATCTCGTTGGCCAGCTCCTGGGCAATCTTCTTAGGCGCTTGCCGCAACTGCTTGGCAAGCTGAAAGGCCGCCGGCACAGCCATCTCGCCGAAGTCGCTCTGACGCGGCTGTTCGATGGCGACCGCCAGATCGATGCCGTACCGGACTTGTATGTGCGCGCGAAAGGCGCTTGCCACTTGCTTTTCGATGGAATGGAACACGGAAACTACGAGTATAGCTGGATCGGGCGGAGACGGAAGTCGGAAGACAGAAGACAGGAGTCAGAATGGGCTGTCTAAATCTCGTATTCCGGCCGTTTTTCGCGCCCGAAGCCGATGCGGTCCCACATGCGTTCGTGGAGAAAATAGACGCCGATCTTGGCGATCAGCATTCTACCACATGTCTATCTAGATTGGGAGTATGTCGAGTACTATAGTTGCGGCCGTGGCGGTTTTACCGGCTGCCACGGGAAAACGCCCTTCCGCCGCAGATGCCGCCGGAAAACCTTATCGCCGGCAGTGACATAGATTGTCTGCATGTCGGCGCCTCCGAAAACGAGGTTCGAAAGATCGGCTGTGGAAGGCTTGCGAACGATGCCCACCACCCGGCCCGGTTGGTCGCAGATCTGAATGCCCAGCTTGGTGGCGAAGTAGGCGTAACCCTGATCGTCGAAGGTGAGGCCATCGGCGCCGGAGCGTACTGGGCCGCTCGACACGCTTTCGGGAATGGCCAGGCGGTAGAACGGTTCGCCGTCCGCAAGGCTGCCATCCGGCTGGATGAGGAAGGACCAGGAATCGCGGCCGACGGTATCGGCAACCACCAGCAGCGAATGGTCGGGCGACAGGCGCACACCGTTGGGCATCATGATGTTGCCATCGTGGATGGCGTCGAACGCCACGTTGCGCTTGCCATCGGCCGCGATCCGCCACACTTTGCGCGCCTCCGATTCGGTAAAGTACACGGCGCCGGCCGGCGTGACGGCGAGGTCGTTCGGCTGAATCCCCTCTTCGAGCACGGTCAGTTTGCCATCGGGGGAATATGCCACCACGCGTTTTCGTTTTTCTTCGGCGGCGTAAAGGCGGTTATCCGCGCCGAACATCAGCCCGGTTGCGCCTCCGCTGTCTTCGCGAAACAGCACAGGCCTGCCATCGGTCCCGACTTTATAGATCCGCGACGCGCCGGCATCGCAGAAATAGACGTTGCCCTCGCGGTCCACCGCCGGGCCTTCGGTGAACCGGTAGCCTTGGCCCACCAGTTCCCAATCGCTGGCCGGGTCCAGAATCTCGGTAATGAACTGGCGTGCGAATCCGCCGCCTTTCGAGGCAACAATCGGCCGGGGATAGCCGCGCCACAGCCAGCGAAGGGCATCCGGCAGAATCGCCGCGCCGTGCTTGGAATTATGGCCTTCGGTGCCGACGGCAAACTTCACGTCGTAGCCGGCGAATTCGAGCGCGCGCGCCATGGACTGATTTCCCAGATACCACGAACCGGCGTAAATGTTCTCATCGTTGTAGCCGTCCTGCAAGAACACTCTCAGGGGCTTTGGCTCCATTTTGCGAATCTGGTCCGCGTAGATATCGCCGCCGCGCAAATCGGCGAAGCTGCCGATGAAGCTGAGCACGCGGTGGAAAATGTCGGGCCGCTCCCAGGCCGCGGTGAACGCCGCGATCGCGCCCGAGCTCGATCCGGCGATCGCCCTGTCGTTCGGATCGCTCGACAGCTTATAATTCTTGGCAACCTCGGGCAGAATTTCTTCGGTGAGAAAGCGCGCGTAGCGGTCGCCCAGCGCGTCATATTCGTAACTCCGGTTGTAGCGGTTCTGTTGCCGCGCCGGGTCGATCGCCGCGGCCACTCCGGGGTCGATGAAGACCCCGATCGTAACCGGCATCGCGCCCTGTTGAATAAGGTTGTCGAACACCACCGGCACGCGCCAGGCGCCGGTCGCATTGACAAAGCCGGCGCCGTCCTGAAACACCATCACGCAAACCGGCTTCGAGCCGTCGTACTGCGCCGGCGCGTAAACCCAATAATCGCGATGCGTGCCCGGAAAAATGCGGGAAGTGTTCCACTCGTATCGGGCCACCATGCCTTGCGGCACGCCAGGATGGGGTTGGGAGTCTGGTCCCAAGCTGTAGGTGTCGGCGGAGGCCACGGCGGCCAGCAGCAATCCGAGGGCAATTCGAGAGATCGTCACCCATCCAATATATGCCCGATGCTACGATAGAAGAGGAACGGTTGCAGTCGGACTGACACCAGCGTTGTCGCCGCGCGGGGCTTCCGGATTGGGTAGGGGTTCCCCGCCAGGCCCGGCAAATGTGCTATCCTACTTCCGTACCAAAACGAGATAAGAGAAGACAAGGAGCATCACCCAGCGAATGGCACTGGCGATTGAAGTTAAGCGGCAAGTTGTTTCCACCAATCAACGCCATAAATCCGACACAGGGTCGCCGGAAGTCCAGATTGCACTGTTGAGCCAGCGTTTGACGCTGCTGACGGCGCATTTTAAGGAGCACCGCAAGGATCATGGTTCCCGCAGAGGGCTGCTCACCATGGTCGCCAAGCGGCGCCGGCTTCTGACCTACTTGCGCGATACGGACCCCGATTGTTACAAGGCGGTCCTGCAGCGCTTGGGAATTCGACGCTAGTTCCAGAGGCGCGCGGCCTCGCAGCAAACCCTATCCTGTCAACTCCAGTCTCATGGTGGTCTCCCGATGGAGGCCAAAACATGAACTGGCCGGTGAGGAGCCGGGCTCCTTACGCTGGCCCAGGTTGGAGGTTTTAAGAAATAAATGTTTCATACCGTTGACGTTGACCTGGACGGCCGCAAGATTACCTTTGAAACCGGTAAGATGGCCAAGCAGGCGAACGGCGCTGTTGTCGTTCGTTCCGGCGATTCGGTGGTGCTGGTATCGGCTTGTATGGCCGATAAGCCCAAAGCCGGCGCCGCGTTTTTCCCTCTCACGGTGGATTACCGCGAGTACACTTACGCCGCCGGCAAGATTCCGGGCGGCTTCATCAAACGCGAGGGGCGTCCCTCGGAAAAAGAGATCCTTACCAGCCGGTTGATCGACCGGCCGATTCGTCCGCTCTTCCCCGAAGGGTTCCAGCACGAGACGCAGGTGATCGCCATGGTTCTGTCGGCCGATCCCGAGCAGGATCCCAACACGCTGGCGATTTGCGGCGCGGCGGCCGCCCTGGCGATTTCCGATCTGCCGTTCGCCCACATTCTGGCGGGCGTGCGCGTGGGCATGAAGGATGGCGGCTATGTGGCCAATCCGAGCTATACCGAAGGGCGCGAATCGAAGCTCAATATTGTGGTGGCCGGCACCGAACAAGGCATCGTGATGGTGGAAGCCGGCGCGCAGCAGGTCTCGGAAGCCGAGGTGCTGGGCGCGATCGAATACGGGCATGAATGCTGCAAGAAGATTGCCGACGGCATTCGCCAACTGGTGAAGCTGGCGGGCAGGACCAAACGCGAATTCGTGGCGCCGGAGCTCGATAAGGAAGTTTATCGGGCGGTGGAAAAAGCCGTCCGCGTGGATCTGACCGACGCGCTCGATACCAAGAAATACGAGAAGCTCGAAAGCTACGCCCGCGTGGACGCGCTGCGCCAGAAGGCGCTGGAGGCATTCCCGGAAGACAAGCAGGAAGAAGCCGGCAACTGCTACGACGCTCTGAAGGAGCGCATCTTCCGCGACGAGATGCTGAAGAAGCACCGCCGCCCGGACGGCCGCGCATTCGACGAGATTCGGCCGATCGCGATCGAAACCGGCGTGCTGCCGCGCACGCACGGCTCCGCGTTGTTTACGCGCGGCGAAACGCAAGCCCTGGTCACCCTCACGCTGGGCACCAAGGACGACGAGCAGCGCATCGAACTGCTGGAGCCCGGCGAGGCTTCCAAACGCTTCATGCTGCACTACAATTTTCCGCCGTTCAGCGTGGGCGAAGTGGGCTTCATGCGCGGGCCCGGGCGGCGCGAAATCGGCCATGGCGCTTTGGCCGAGCGCTCCTTGAGCTCGGTGATTCCCGACGAGCAGAAATTCCCCTATACCATGCGGGTGGTCAGCGACATTCTGGAATCCAACGGTTCCAGCTCGATGGCCACGGTTTGCGGCGCATCGCTGACCTTAATGGATGCCGGCGTTCCCCTTCCGGCGCATGTGGGCGGCGTTGCCATGGGGCTGGTGAAGGAAGGCGACGAGTACGCCATTCTGACCGATATTGCCGGCGCCGAAGATCATTACGGCGACATGGATTTCAAGGTGGCGGGCACGCGCGACGGCATCACCGGCCTGCAGATGGACATCAAGGTGCCCAACGTCACCACCAAGATCATGAAGGAAGCGCTGGAGCAGGCGCGCCGCGGCCGGTTGTTTATTCTGGATAAGATGTACGCCGCGATTGGGGCGCCTGCCACCAACATGTCCCAATACGCGCCGCGCATCTACACCATGACCATTCCGCAGGATAAGATCCGCGACGTCATCGGGCCAGGCGGCAAAGTCATTCGCGGCATCATCGAGCAGACCGGCGTCAAGATCGACGTGGAGGACGACGGCACCATTCACGTGGCGTCGGCCGACGAAGCTTCCGCCAACAAGGCTCTGCAGATCATCTCCGATCTCACCGCTTCGGCCGAAGTGGGCAAGACCTACCTCGGCAAGGTAGTGCGGCTGGTGGATTTCGGCGCGTTCGTCGAGATCTTTCCCGGCACCGACGGCCTGCTGCACATCAGCGAAATCGCCGAAAACCGCATCAAGGATGTTCGTGACGAGCTGAAAGAAGGCGACCAGATTTTGGTAAAGGTGCTGGCGCTCGAAGGCAACAAAATCAAGCTCAGCCGCAAGGCAGTGCTGCGGGAACAGCGGGAAAAGCTGAAGCAGGGGAAGTAAACCGGCAGCCGTAAGGTGCGGTAATGTATGCGGGCAACCGCTCCCTAACGGTCGCGGCTCGGAAAGACGCGTAAACCGAGCCGCGACCGTTAGGGAGCGGTTGCCTGCGAGCTGACCGGCCCGGACAGACGCCAAAAAAAACGGCTCCCCAGCTTGCACAAGATGGGGAGCCATAAGACTTGGCGCGGGGTCAACAACCCGTTACCCGGCGGGCCACGCGTCTCAGAAGAAGAACTTCACGGCCAACTGGATGATTCTGGGGTCGGCCGCTCCGTAAACTCCTCCGAAGTTGGCGTCGTTTCTGGTCACGTCGGGATCGTTAAGTTGGGTGTGGTTGAGGATGTTGAAGAACTCTCCACGAAGCTGGAAGCGCAGATCTTCACGCGACCGGAACGGGTAGAAGTTCTTGATGAGCCCGGTGTCCACATTGAACTTGCCGGGGCCGCGGAAAGCGCCTTTGCCGACGTTTCCGAAGCTCCCGACCGCCTGCTGCGCAACCGGCAGGAACAACGAAGTGTTGAGCCAAGGCACGCAAGTGGCCGAACCGCATCCGGAGCGTAAACTCGCGGGCGCGGTCCCGCCATACTGGTCCAGGCTCCCGATGAAGGTTGCGCGATCGGCGCCCAGGTTCGTTTC
Source organism: Bryobacteraceae bacterium (assembly GCA_049511335.1). Classification (GTDB taxonomy): domain Bacteria; phylum Acidobacteriota; class Terriglobia; order Bryobacterales; family Bryobacteraceae; genus JBEKYD01. The sequence continues at coordinate 12,554 of JBEKYD010000215.1, forward strand.
GGACCTGTCTGTGCCGAGGAGGATGGTCATGGCATCTCCGGTCATATAGGTGAAAATGCCCGTCCATTGCCAGCCGCCGAGGAGAGCGCGGATCGCGACGTTTTGTCCGGTCAGCTTGGGGAGGTCCCAAGCGTAGGAGGCCACGAAGCGGTGCGTGCGGTCCTGCCCTGGAGCTGGGCCGGTATCGAATTTGCCTTGGTTCGGATAGCCGAACGGCATGCCGGAACCCTTGCTCGATCCCAGATCGGTGATGCCGCCGTTCGAGGCCAAGGCGATTTCCATTGCCTTGGAGAAGGTGTAGTTCGCGAGCAGTGTGAGGTCCTTCAGGATGCCCCTGCCGCCGCCCGGGCGCTTCTGAATGTTGAATTGCAGCGCATTATAGTCGGACATGCCAGTGTTGCGATTTTCGTAAATCTCCCCGAACCCTTGGAAGGGCCGGCTGGCGTCGGTACCGACTCCGGCCGCCCTGGGGTTCACGTCGATATCCTGACGGAGATGCACGCCGCGAAGTCCGACATAAGAGACGTTCACCAGGGTGTCCGGCAGTACCTGGCGCTCTACGGTCATGTTCCAATCGTAGGTGGTTGGCGTTACCCACTTCACCCCTGGTTCCATGCCGTACACCGTGACGAGCCCCGCAAAAGGCACGCCGCCAGGGGGAAGAGTTTTAAGGGTGTAAAGCAGCCGCCATTGGGCCGCATACGTGGGAACGCTCGCCAGCGGGTTGTTGAAGGGAATGAGATTGTTGGGAGTGTTCCCCTCGGTGGGTGTCGGTGGCGGCGAAAAAGGGTACCAATTTGGCGGGCGAAAAGGAGCCAGTGGTGGGGTTACGCTCTGGCCTGCGCCGGGCGCAGAAATGGGGAAGCGGCGACTGCTTTCTTCTCTCAA
>JBEKYD010000216.1:0-13401 GCA_049511335.1 Bryobacteraceae bacterium
AGCGTTCCCAATACTCCTATGTCTTACCTTTCGATTCGCGATCTCGATCTGAACGGCAAACGCGTCTTCATTCGGGTGGATTTCAATGTCCCGCTGGTCAAGAACGGCCGCGGAGAGATGGAAATCTCCAGCGACAAGCGTATCAAGGCGTCGCTGCCCACCATTCAATATGCGCTGGAACACGGCGCCGGCGTGGTTCTGGCTTCGCACCTGGGGCGGCCCAAGGGAAAACGCAACCCGGAAATGAGTCTCCAGCCGGCGGCTACGCGGCTGGCCGAACTGCTGGGCCGTCCGGTGGCGATGGCGCCCGATTGCGTGGGTCCGGAGGTGGAGAAGATGCTGCCGGCGCCCGGCCAGGTTCTGCTGCTCGAAAACCTGCGCTTCCACCCCGAGGAAGAAAAAAACGATCCAGGCTTCGCCAAGCAGCTTGCCTCCCTGTGCGACGTTTACGTGAACGATGCTTTCGGGTCGGCGCATCGCGCGCACGCCTCCACCGAGGGAATGGTCCCGTTTGTCGCCACCGCTGCCGCGGGCCTGTTGATGGAACAAGAACTGAAGTATCTGGGCATGGCCACTCGCAACCCGGCTCGTCCGTGCGTGGCGATCCTGGGCGGCGCCAAGGTTTCCGACAAGATCGAAGTCATCGAAAACCTGGGCAAGATCGTGGACAAGCTGCTCATCGGCGGCGCCATGGCTTACACATTCCTGAAAGCCCAGGGACTGCCGGTCGGCAAATCGCTGGTGGAAGACGACAAGCTCGACCTGGCTCGTAAACTGATGGCCAGCCTAGGAGCGAAACTGCTCTTGCCGTCGGACCACGTCGTGGTTTCCGAAATTGCCGCGGGCGCGGCCCATGAAACCGTGTCCACCATTCCGGCGGATAAAATAGCGGTCGATATTGGCCCCGAGACCATCGCCGAATACACCAAGGCGATCGCCTCCGCCAAGACCGTGATCTGGAACGGTCCCATGGGCATATTCGAGAAACCGCCTTTTGACAAGGGCACGGTGGCGCTGGCCAAAGCCGTGGCCGAGTCCGGCGCAACTTCGGTGGTCGGCGGCGGCGATTCGGAGAAGGCGATTAAGGCAGCCGGTGTCACCAGCAAGATCAGCCACGTTTCCACCGGCGGCGGGGCTTCACTGGAATTCCTGGCGGGCATCGAATTGCCAGGCGTCAAAGCCCTGGAGCGCTAGTTCCTTCTGCCGGGCGCCTAACCGAGCCGTGAAGAGAATCTAGCCACAGATGAACACAGATGAAAGAACCAGAGGAGTTATCCGTGTTCATCTGTGGCTCGAATTTGAATTTTTCACAGTTCTTTCAGGCAGCGGTTGACGCGCCTAACTCGCGAAATCCGCAGATTGGTTAACCACCCCATCCGCTGCCTGCAACCCCGCCTCGCGCCGTCACTTTGCTAACATGAAACTTCGTCACCATCTTCTAACAGAATGCTGCGATTCGAGACCGCCGGTGAGTCCCACGGTGAATGCCTGGTGGCGACCCTCACGGGCCTCCCGGCCGGCGTACCTATACACTTGGAAACCGTCAACCGCGAGCTCTGGCGCCGCCAGCAGGGGTTCGGCCGCGGCGGGCGCATGAAAATCGAAACCGATTGCGCCGAAATCGTGGCTGGCGTCCGCCACTCCCACACCATCGGCTCTCCGGTCGCCATCGTCATCCGCAATCGCGATTGGGCCAATTGGACCCAGTCGCTGCCAGTGGAAGACTTCGCCGGCTCCGGATCCCACTGGAAAGCCGTCACCCGCCCGCGCCCCGGCCATGCCGATCTCGCCGGCGCCATCAAGTACGATTTCCACGACGCCCGCTATATCCTGGAGCGCGCCAGCGCCCGCGAAACCACTGCCCGCGTCGCCATCGGCGCCATCGCCAAGCTACTGCTGGGGGAATTCGGCATTCGCGTGCTGAGCCACGTGATCGCCGTCGGCGGCGTGCGCCTGGAACGGCACGCGGATTGGGACGAATTGATCGCCCTAAGCCAAAAGGCCGAAGTGCTGCTGGGCTGCGTGGACCCGGAAACCGAAGCCCGCATGAAGGAAGTGGTTGACGAAGCCTATCGCACCGGCGATACCGTGGGCGGCGTGTTCGAAGTGGTGGCCCATGGCGTTCCCATCGGACTCGGCTCTCACACCACCTGGGATTCCCGCCTGGATGGGCGCCTGGCCCAAGCCATCGTTTCCATCCAGGCCGTCAAGGGCGTCGAAGTGGGTTTTGCCGCCGAGGGCGCCGCCAGTTTCGGCTCCCACGTCCAGGACACCATTCACTACGATCGCGAAAGCCGCCGCTTCACCCGCGGCGCCAACCGCGCCGGCGGCCTCGAAGGCGGCATCACCAACGGCCAGGATCTGGTAGTGCGCGGCATGCTCAAGCCCATTTCGACTTTGCGCCGTCCGCTCGAATCGGTCGATCTCGCCACCCGCGAATCCGCTCTGGCAGCCTATGAACGCTCCGACGTTTGCGTGGTACCCGCCGCCGGCGTCATCGGCGAAGCCATGGTCGCGCTGGTGCTCGCACAAGCTCTGATTGAAAAATTCGGCGGCGACTCGCTGGCTGAGATGCGCCGCAACTATCATGGATATCTCGAACAGGTGAAGAACTTCTGATCCTATGGTCTACCCCATTGTAAAATTTGGCGATCCCGTGCTCGAGCGCGAAGCCGATCTCATCACCGATTTCGATACGCCCGATCTCGACAAGCTCGTCGCCGACATGTTTGAATCCATGTACGCGGCCAAGGGCGTGGGCCTGGCGGCGCCGCAAATCGGCATCGGCAAAAAGATCGCGGTCATCGATACCTCCAACGGCGAACGCCCCGAAGACAAGCTCGTGCTCATCAACCCGAAAATCCTCAAGATCGAGGGCAAACAGGTGGGTGAGGAGGGCTGCCTGAGCATCCCCGGCTTTCGCGAGCAGGTGCGCCGCGGCAAACGCGTCATCGCCCGCGCGCACAATGTCAAAGGCGTGGCATTCGAAATCACCGGCGAAGATCTGCTGGCCCGCGCCCTGACTCACGAAATCGACCACCTCCACGGCCGGCTCTACATCACCCACATCAGCCCCCTCAAGCGCGACCTGATGAAGCGCAAAATCAAAAAAATGCAGCGCGCCGGGGAGTGGGGATAGGCGCGGCCGTGCGGGTCGTTTTTCTAGGCACGCCGGCGTTTGCGGTCCCCACCCTGGAGCGGCTGGGCGCGGCCGGCCACGAAGTTGCCGCCGTGGTCACCCAACCCGACCGGCCTCGCGGACGCGGCCACGAAGCCGCCGCCCCGCCCGTCAAGCAGGCCGCACTCCGTCTCGGCCTGCCCGTTTATCAGCCCGAACGCATCCGCCGTCCGGAGGCGCTCGAGTATCTGGCGGCTCTAGCGCCGCGTGCCATGGTGGTGGTGGGCTACGGGCAGATCATTCCGCAATCCATCATCGATCTCGCCCCGCTGGGGATTCTCAACGTGCACGCCTCCCTGCTTCCCAAATATCGCGGCGCGGCGCCGATTCAATGGGCCATCGTCAACGGCGACGACCGCACCGGCGTCACCATCATGCGCATCGACGCCGGCCTCGATACCGGCGACATGCTCTTGAAAGCCGAGACGGAAATCGGCCCAGAAGAAAATGCCGTCGAATTGGGCCAGCGCCTCTCCACCATCGGTGCGGGCCTGTTGATCGAAGCGCTGGCCGCCTTCGACGCGGGTTCTATCGTGCCCGAAAAACAAGATAGCGCGCAGGCCACTTACGCACCCCTGCTCAAGAAAGAAGACGGCCGCATCGATTGGCGCCACCCCGCCCGTGCCATCCACAACCGGGTTCGCGGCCTGCAACCGTGGCCGGGGGCTTCTACCGCCTTTCGCGGGCATGCGCTCCAGATCTGGCGCAGCCGTCCCATCGAATTCGCAGGCAACCTCGGCGCCGCGCCCGGCGCTCTGGCTTCCGTTCGCCCGCTGGTGGCCGGTACCGGCGACGGCGGCCTGGAGCTTCTCGAAGTCCAGCTCGAAGGCCGCAAGCGCATGCCCGCCGCGGATTTCGCCAACGGCCATCGCCTGGCTGAAAATGAAAGACTAGGAGAGTTACCGGCTTGAACCACCTACCGCTCGGATTTACCTATTCCGCCACCTACGCCGGCATCCGCAACGTGGAAAAGGACGACCTGGCATTGATTGTGACCGGCCTGCCCGCTTCCGCCGCCGGAGTATTCACCCAGAACCGCGCTCAAGCTGCGCCGGTGCGGCTCTCGCGGCGTTTTCTGCTGGCGAGCCGCGGCACCGCGGGCGCGGTCCTTATTAATGCCGGCAATGCCAATTGCGCTACCCGGACCGGCGACGCGGTTGCGATGAAAACGGCCAAGCAAGCTGCTCTCCATCTGCGGATGCCCGTGAGCCAGGTGCTGGTGGCTTCCACCGGGGTCATCGGTGTCGAGCTCGACCCGGGCAAAATCATCGCTGCCTTGCCCCGTCTCGTCGATGGCCTTTCACCCGATCGATTCGACGACGTGTCCCGCGCCATCCTCACCACCGATCTTCGGCCCAAAACCGCCTGCTCCCAGGTGAAGCTGCGCCGCGGCGCCGTGCGCGTGGCCGGCATGACCAAGGGGTCCGGCATGATCCATCCGCAAATGGCCACCACGCTGGGCTTCGTCATGACCGACGCACGCATTCCTCCCGCTCCGTTGCGCGCGATTTTGAAGCGCGGCGTGGAGCGCAGCTACAATCGCCTCTCCGTGGATGGCGATACCTCGACAAACGACACGTTGCTGCTCTTGGCCAATGGCGCTTCGGGCGTGAAGCCGGAGGGCGCGGAACTGCGCAAGGTGGAAGAAGCGGCCGTGTCCGTGATGGAGCAACTGGCGCAGGCCATCGCGCGCGATGGCGAAGGGGCCACCAAACGGATCACCATCGAAATCACCGGCGCGCCGTCCGACGATGCCGCGGCCAAAATCGCGCGCGCCATCGCCAACTCGCCGCTGGTCAAAACCGCCGTGGCCGGCTCCGATCCCAACTGGGGCCGCATTCTGTGCGCGGCGGGCAATGCCGGCGTGCCGTTCCAACCGGCCAAGACCGATATCTACGTGCAAGGAGTCGCGGTATGCCAGGCGGGCTTGGCCGCTCCGTTCTCTGAGGAAGAGCTCAGCCACAAACTGGACGACCCCGAATGCGAGATCCGCGTCCACTTTCGTGGCAAGGGGAAGGGCAAAGCGCGATTCTGGACATGCGATTTCACCGAAGGCTATATTCGAATTAACTCGAGCTATAGGACGTGATGACGTTCGCAAATCATCCACGAACCGCCGCGCAGCGAACCGAGCCGCGACCGTCAGGGAGCGGTTGCCGGCGCAACGGTCTCGCCCTCGCCGTGCTCCTCGCCTGCCCACTTCTGGCCGCTGAAACCTCGCCAACAGATTTTGTCTGGAGCGTAGCCGAAGCCCTCTCGAACGGCGATACGGCAGCCTTTCGGGAATCGTTCGACCCGTCCATGCCCGGCCTGAAAGCCTTCGAGCGCAACGCCGCCGCGCTGATGGCGCAAGCCGGCGTTGAGTCTCGCATTGAGTTCGGCCCGATCTCGGGCGTTGGCGGGGAGCGCCTTCTCGATCTGGATTGGACGCTCGACATCACCCAGCGCGAGGGCATTGCCGGCCTCACGCATCGCACCGCCAAAGTTCATTGCCGCCTGCTGGACCGTGGCGGCCATTGGCGCATCGCGTCCTTCGAACCCGCCGATTTCTTCTCCCCGGCGCCCGATATGGCCGCCATGTGGGACATGTTTCACGATCTCGCCAGCGCCATGAATAACGGCGATGTGGGTCAATTCCTCAGTTTCTTCGATCCAGCTTTCGCCGCCAAGATTCACTTGCGAGAAGCCGTAGCCCCGCTCCAAGCGTTCTCTGACATGCAGGGCCGCCCGGTCTCCGGAGTCGAACTGCAGCCCTCCCTCGAGCTGGTAACCAACGAGGGCGACGACCGCTTGCGCACCGTCGCTATTGATTGGGCCATAGATCTCGCCTCGGTGGATTCTTCCGACACGGGCCCTCCCGCTCCTGGCGTTGTCAACGTCCGTAAGAGCAACCGCGTCACCTTCCGCGTGGCCAAAATCGGGAAGAAATGGCGGACTGAAAGCTTCGAGCCGGCCGATTTTTTCGAGATGACCCCGAGGTAATAGCTGAGAGCTGACCGCCTAATGCACGTCGATTTCTCTCACAATCGCGATCGTCGCCGTAGCCTGCGCAATCTCAACCTGGAATCTCTTGGTCGAGTGCGGCGCGAGCTCGCTCACATGCGCGGTTACCGCGCCCAGGCGCGAGCCGCGGCGGTTCTCCAGTTCGCACACCACGTCGGCGGAAGCCACCTCGTGATCGCTATTGTTCCTTGCCACGCCAATCACCCTGCGCGGCTCCGACTGCTCCACTTCCACTTCGTCCACAAGGACTGCGCGCTCGCCACTAAGGTCCACGGTCTTGGTGTAATCCGGCAGCATTTTCGCGGCTACCTGCGCCGGCGTCGGCTCCGACGGCGGAACAACCTTCGCTCCGCCGCGCCGCGTGAGACCGAAAGCCAGAAACCCGGCCAGCACCAGGCATGGAACGCCGATGGCCAGCCAGCTTCTCAACTTCTGGGGAGTGGTACGGTTCGAGAGATAGAACGGATCTCGTCGCGCGCCGCCCGACAGAAACTTGTCGAACCTTACCCACAACGGGCGAAAGATTTTGCCCAGAGGATTTGCCATGACGTCCAAGTCTATTGTACGGCCCCTCACGAAGCGCGGCCAGCGGCAACGCCGTACGCGACGATTTTCTGGTGGGACAGACCATCGTTTTTCGTGGTCTGTCGTCTCTGGGCCTTTGCTTCCACCGACGCAATCTTGCCGCTTTTGATTGTGGGGCAGGTTGGCAACCTGCGGCGGGTTGGTAACCCGCCTCCGGCCCGCGCCGATCGTCAATCGGCGGCAGCATGGCGCGGCCCCCATGTTCCGATGCGAGGTTTAATTCTATGCTGCAAGGTAAATCGATAATCGGTTGGAGCCGCGCCACGGGCGGCGATGAGACGTTGTACGGACATGACGCCCGCACCGGAGAGCGCTTGGAGCCGGCTTACCACGGCGCCACGGCCGCCGATATGGATCGCGCGGTCAGCCTGGCCGCCGACGCTTTCCCCGCCTATCGCGCTCTGCCCCGTGCCCGGCGCGCGGAGTTTCTGCGGGCGATTGCCGCGGAGCTGGAAGGGTTGGGCGATCCGCTCCTCACCCGTGCGATGGCCGAATCGGCGCTGCCGGAAGCGCGCCTCCGCGGCGAATTGGCGCGCACCGCCGGCCAGCTTCGCTTTTTCGCCGGAATCGTGGAGGATGGCTCCTGGGTGGACGCCCGCATCGATACCGGCAACCCCGACCGCAAGCCGCTGCCGAAGCCCGACCTGCGCTCCATGCTGCGCCCGCTCGGGCCGGTCGCGGTTTTCTGCGCTTCCAATTTTCCGCTGGCGTTTTCCGTGGCCGGCGGCGATACCGCTTCCGCGCTGGCCGCCGGCAACCCCGTGGTGGTGAATGCCCACTTTTCGCATCCCGGCACGGCGGAAATGTGCGGCGGCGCGATCGAGGTTGCAGCCCAAAAAACCGGCATGCCGGAAGGCGTCTTCTCGTTGTTGTACACGGTCGGATACCAGGTCGGCCAGGCGCTGGTGGCGCATCCGCTGATCCAGGCGGGCGCCTTCACCGGCTCGCGCAAGGGGGGTCTCGCTTTGCTCGCCATTGCGCAGTCGCGGCCCGAGCCCATTCCGTTCTATGCCGAAATGAGCGCCGTCAACCCGGTCTTTATTTTGCCCCACGCCCTGGCCGAGCGCGGCGATGCGCTGGCGGCCGGCCTGCACGGTTCCATCACGCTCGGCGCAGGCCAGTTCTGCACCAACCCCGGCGTGATTTCCGTACCCACAGGCGCCGCGGGCGATCGCCTGGCGGCGGCGCTTGCCGAGAAAATGGCCGCCACGCCGGAATCGCCCATGCTGAATACCGGCATTCTCGAAAACTATGCCGGCAAGGTCGCCGCCCGCGCCGCAGATTCGCGCATTCGCACCCTGGCCTCCGCCAAGGGTTCGGCCCCAGCCCTGTTCGAATCCAGCGTGGAGACCTTCCTGGCCTCGCCCGACCTAAGCGAAGAAGTTTTCGGCCCCTCCTCTGTATTGGTGCGCTACGGCAAGTTCGAAGAAGCCTTGGCCATTGCCCGCACCATGGAAGGTAACCTGACGGCGACGATTCTAATAGCCGCAGGCGACGAAGCCGCGGCCGCCAAGCTGGTCGACGCACTGGAAACCCGCGTCGGCCGCATCGTGTTCCAGGGATACCCGACCGGAGTCGAGGTCTGCCAAGCCATGGTCCACGGAGGCCCATATCCCTCAACTTCGGATGCCCGCACCACCTCAGTAGGAGGCCGCGCCATCCTCCGCTTCGCCCGGCCGGTGTGTTATCAGGATGCGCCGGAGGACCTGCTGCCGGAAGAGCTGCGAAGCGGAACCGCGGGCGTGCGGCGGATGGTGGATGGGAAGTGCGTATAGGCACAGTGGTTTTAGAGCTTGAAATTTGGTTGGGAGCGCGCTCGCGAGCTCGCCGGCGAGAAGCTCTCCCCAGTCATCGTAGACGCCCTGAAACGCTTCATCAGCCAGAAGGAGGCCGAAGCAAAGGGCTTCGAGCCCGTCGTGCCCAGCCCCGACGAAATCCGCCGCCTGTTCGAACACGTCACCGGCTTCAAGAATCGCGCCGTGCTGATGGTGTGCTTTGGCGCCGGATTGCGCATCTCCGAAGCCGTCGCGCTCAAAGTCGCCCACATCGACAGCCAGCGCATGTTGCTGCGGGTCGAGCACGGCAAGGGCGGCAAGGACCGCTACACCACCCTGTCGCCGGCCCTGCTCCAACTCCTGCGCCTCTGCTACCGCACCCTGCGCCCCGCCGGAGAGTGGATGTTCCCCTCCTGGCGCCCGCAGCGCCACATCTGCTCCGGGCTGGTGCAGCGCGCCTGCCGCGACGCCTGGCAACGGGCCGGCCTGCCCAAACGCATCACCCCCCACAGCCTGCGCCACGCCTTTGCCTCCTGCCTGCTCGAAAACGGCGTCGACACCCGCGTCATCCAGGTGCCGCTCGGCCATCGCCGCATCGACACCACCGCCCGCTATACCGCCGTCTCGCCGGCTAAAATCGCCGCCACCTCAAGCCCCCTAGAGCAACTCCTGGCCGGCCCGCGCAAACCGCCCTCGCGCCGGCACCGGAAAGCCTGATGCCGCCACCAACTCCGGAACTGGCCGACATCTTTCGACAATACGGCCCCGCCTACCGGCAGACTCACTCTTTGCCCCTGCACCAAGAGCGCCTCATGCAGGCCATCGAGGACTGCCGCACTCCCGCCCTCGGCGGTAGCGTCGATTGGTGCGACCACTGCCAATTCACCCACACCCGATACCGCTCCTGCCGCAACCGCCATTGCCCCAAGTGCCAGGGTGCGGCGCGCGAAACTTGGATCGAGCACGTGTTGGAATACCTGGGACGCTACACCCATCGCGTGGCCATCTCCAACCGCCGCCTGCTGAACTTGGAAGACGGCCAAGTCTCCTTCCAGTGGAAAGACTACCGCGACGAGCAACAACAAAAGGTGATGACCGTCTCCGCCGACGACTTCATCCGCCGCTTCCTGCAACACGCTCTGCCGCCCGGCTTCCAACGCATCCGCTACTACGGCTTTCTGGCCAACTGCCACCGCGCCGACAAGCTCGACCTCTGCCGCCGCCTGCTGGCAACTTCCTTGTCCCAGTTGCTCCCCGCCCTCGCCGCCTGCCACGACTTCTATGCCTCACTCACCGCCCGCAACCCCAGGCGGTGCCCCAACTGCGGCATCGGCATCCTGACCTCCATCCAGTTCCTGTGGCCCTGCCCCGGCCCGCTGGCTCCCCGCCTGGACACCTCATGATGCCCGCCCGCCGCAACCCGCCACCACTCCACCCCTGCCTTCCCGGCGGGGCACACCACCCCTCTGTCGCACCTCTCCCACAAGCCTCCTTCGCTTCCGCCGACCCACCCCGATCCCTCCGCCCATGCGCCAATCCGCCCGTCGCCATCCGCCTGCGGCCGCTCCCACCATCGCCGACCGGCCGCCACAACCTCACCCCACGCCTCCAACCCGCCCCCACTCCAGCCCTCACTTCCAAGCAAAACCCATTAAAGAGCCAGCCTCGCAAGGTTTAGTTCACTGCGCGGTTTGCTCCATTTCGCGGGCGCTCGTGCCTGGCGCTCGTGCCTGCCGTTGTCGGGACTATCCCGCCACGTTGCCGCGCCACGACAAAAGAGGCGTAAATGCACAATACTACACAAGACCAAAGCCCGAGTGTAGCGAGACCCAAACCGGTCCTAACAAACAGAAATACCTAGGTTTACCAATGCCGCAATTTTGTTTTTTCAACCGCGAACCCAATCCGCCGGCCTCAGAAATAGCCCAGCCACCAATCCCTGCTGGCAGCGAGTCACGGCTTCGGAAATTGGCCTCTTGGGACTGAGCTTTCATGAGTACTCCAAAAGCACCGGCGAACCAGATCGCCGGCGCTACTGGCAACGTGACAGGGTACCAGGTGCTAGGAAAGACAGTTAGGGCAGGCTAAAGCATGCCCCACCTTGGGGGTGTCCGCCCTACGCCGGCTGCCGATCGTATCCTTGGGGCCTTCTCGGTATGGGGTAGCCCGCCTTGCGGTAATCGAAAACTACGTCGGCGATGCGCGCGCCGACGACCTCGATGCGTTTCAGATCGCGCGTGCCGACGCCGAGCTCTTCGGCCAGGCGGAGGGTGCTGTCGCAGGATTCAAAGGGCGCGGCGCCGCGGTCGGCCATGGGATCGAAGCCCATGACGGCGGCGCCCACCGCATCGACGCACACGGGGTTGGTTCCGGCGACGAGCAGGTGGGGAGTGACATGGCGGGCGATGGGAAGGACGGTTTCACAGCCAGTCTGGGCTTCGATGCCGTCGACGATGGCGATATCGACGGGGCGGGCGGCCACCAGGTCGGCAACGCAGCGCGGCACACGGTAACCGCCCTGGCGCGGGCTGTGCGGGTCATTTTCCGGAGGCGAGGACTTGGCGGGTTGGCGGTAACCGGCGTGGATGGGAAAACGGCCGCCCACGGGCACGCGCCCCGGCTCGTCCACGGGTGCGCCATCGCCGTAGATGGTGCAGGGGGTGATGCCGAAGCAGTTTTTCATGGTGAGCGTCACGCCGGCAGTGAGGTGCTCTTTCAGCTTGGCGATGGAGACGAAAACGTCGCAATCCGCGTAAGAGTGGTTGAGGTCGAAGGCGGGGAACAGGTGACCGCCGTGAGGAACCTTAAAGCGGGCGTACTGCTTGCCGTAGCCCAGGAAATTGGTGTTTTCGAATTCCACGTTGGCAGCGGCGCCGGTGAACAGAGCGGGGTCCCATCCGGCGGCGGTGATGAATTCCTGCAGCGGTTCGGTGGAGCTCCAGGGGCTTTCGAGCAGGCGGATGCGCCGTGCGCCCGCGCGCCCCATCAGATGGACGGTGGCGGCGATGACGGCGGGATTGGTCCAGGTGGTGTTGCCGATGGGAAGAAAACCGACGCGGTCGCCGGCGCCGCCGGTGAGGTTGATTTTGATGGCTACCGTCTTGCCTTTGACCAGACGGCCCAAGCCGCCAATCCGGTCGAACATGGTGTCGAGCGCCGGCAACAACTCCGGCCCGTAAGACGGGCAGCGGGCCAGGGACACGGGAGTTGCGGGCGCGGCGGACTTTGTATCGGCGCGGCCGGCACGGGGCAGCAGGCCGGCGCCGAGCAGGGCCATGCCGCCGCTGGCGAGCAGGCGGCGGCGCGTCATGGGACAGTTCGTTGACGGCGGGTTCATGGCGGTTGACCTCACTTACTCAGGATCGGAATTCCAGGGCCGTGTAATACGAAAACTCGGGCAAATGCAACTCTACCCTGTCTTCCACGCGCTGGGGCTCCAGCATGGCGGTACGGTCCGACGCGAAGGTATACATGGCGGCTGAGCGCCAGCGCCGGGCCACCGCCATGCTGACCGAACGGTACTGCCCGGTGGCGAAGCCTACTAATTGCAGCAGAGCTGCGCGCCCATCGGGAGCTACCGAGTAGTGCTCCCACAAGGAGCCGGCGTTGAACAGGGTAACCGGGTCGTTGCGGCGATGAACCAGGTTGTGGACGTCGGCGGCCACGAAATAGGGATCGTCCCAATCCGCGGTAGCGGCGGCGATCGCGCCCTTTCCTCGGGTTCGCATTTCATAGCCGGCAACGGCCGATGGGGCCGACTTTTCGCCGGGAAATTCGGCGCCGAGAGCGCGGGGCAGGATGAGGAGACCGCCAGCCTGGACGAAAGCGGTGAGTTTAGCTTTCAGCGCGGCGGAAGGCGGGTCGTTATCGAGGTACACGACGGCAGGCAGACCGTCGAGCTTCTGGCTGGCGGGAACGGACCGGTCGAGGACGCGATAGAGAAGATTGCGGCGGGCGGCGAGATTGAGCAGCTCCTGGCCCAGAAACTCGTCCTTGCCGGCAAAGTTGGAAAGGATGCCGATGGATGCCCAGCGCTCCCAGGCGGTCCAGGAGCGGTGCTTTTCGAAAAACGCCAGTGCGGCGGCCATGCCGCGCCAGGTTTTCAAGGCATTGGGGTTGCCGGCCGCGAGTCCCTTTTGGAAATCGTCATCGAGAGTCACCATCCAGCGGGCGCCGTTGGCGGCGGAGTCGGCGATGGCAATGGTGTAGGCTGCCTCGGCGGTCGTGGCGTCGTCTTTTGGGCGCGCGAATCCGAGCCACACGGAGCGGTGCGGGGCGCGCGCCGCGGCGAGCCTGGCTACCCAGGTGTTGGAATCGATCCAGGGCGCGCCGGTGGGGCCGGTTTCAGCTTCCGCCGAGCCGCGGGAAGACCGCTTGATGCTGGGCCAGACGAGACCGGCGATGGCCACCTGGGGCGCGGTGGAATCCCACTTGACCTGGTTGAGCGGAGCCGCGCCGAGCGAACTCCACTCGAGCGCCGCCAGGCCGGCAGCGCGGGCCGCGTCGACCACCGGTTTGGCACGATCCAGACTATCGAACAGGAGGCAATTGACAGGAGTGCCGGCAACCAGCCGCAACAGCGCCGGATCGTCCCAGGCGGACGGCCAGCGAAACGGGACCAGCTCACGGGACGAGGTTGCTGGTTCCCGGCCGGTCTGATCGGGGTTCATCTGGACGGAGTTCTCCTCCCTAGCCACTAAGCTACCATGTGGGGATTAGGAGGGGGATAGGCGCCTCCATGAAGTGAACCCCTGGAGTGAGACACGAAGTTAAGGGGGTAATCGCCGTTCGATGAGAAATCATTGCACGGCGAGGTTGATGGTGTCCACTCTGGAAGGACCTGAGCGGAGGATAGGGCAA
>JBEKYD010000217.1:0-13291 GCA_049511335.1 Bryobacteraceae bacterium
CCCTCAAAACTCTCAGCGACCTGCTCGACGATCCCAAAGCTTCCCCCTCGGTGCGTCTCAAAGCCGCCACCCTCATCTTCCAAACCGCCATCGCCCCGCCGCGCTTCCAGCCGGCCAAGCCGGTCGTCCTGTCAGAACTGCCCCTGGACCTCGCTCGAGAAATCGCCGGACTCGACAAAGAGCCCCGAGCCGAACCGGATAAACCAGCAGCTTAGGGCTAAGCCGTCGAAAAACCTGAAAATTTGCACAAAAATGCACAACAGCCGCGAGTAGCCCTTTGGCCTGCACTGCTTCCGGCCTCTTTTCATGAGCCATTTTCGCCTCAAACGGTATCTTCCTTGCAGGCGTCCTGAACGGCCGAGCCCTGGCGCTGCGGCGGTCCGTCGGGCGGGAGGCGCGCACCGATAAATGGCGAACCACGCACAAAAAGCACAAAGGAAAAAGCGGGTCGGGGAAAAAGCGGGTCGGCCTGCGGGCATTGCGGAAAATGACCGGCGCGGCGGCATTCTCGGCAGCCCATTTTCCGGCGGCCTGCATCCCGTTACCGATCCGGCTGAATCCCGGCTAAGCCTGACCTAGCTCAAATCGATCAGTTCGTCCCAGCCAAGAGCGTATCCCAAAGCACGCTTCACCTCCCTGTGCCGCGACGGCGCCAGGGAGCCGGCGCGGGAATCGAACCACTGCCGCGCCGCGGTGCGAAGATTGTCCAGGTTTGCGACACAAGGCGACGGCAATCCCTCCCGGTTTCCT
Organism: Bryobacteraceae bacterium; assembly: GCA_049511335.1. Classification (GTDB taxonomy): domain Bacteria; phylum Acidobacteriota; class Terriglobia; order Bryobacterales; family Bryobacteraceae; genus JBEKYD01. The sequence continues at coordinate 751 of JBEKYD010000217.1, forward strand.
AGCCGGACCTCGACGGGAATCGCCCGGATCGTCGTGGTAATCTCCGCGACGACGAATTTGCCTAGGTACCGGTAGGCGTCGTTGCGGCTCAACAGCAACACCGGCCGGCGTCCTGCCGCGGCCGGCAAATTTGCCCACCAGATCTCGAACTGTCTCACGCCTTGAATTCCTCTGCCGTGGACCAGTCATCGCCATCCACTGCCGAATCCGGCTGTTTGAGGTAGGCATCGCGCATGGCGCGGTACTCGGCCCGGCGGATCGCCTTGCGGATTGCCTGTCGAACGAACTCCGACCGCTTTCGCGGCGCCGCTACGCGCTTCAGCGCGACCAGCGTCTGTTCGTCCAACTGGACCAGGAGCGCCTTCATATGTTTCGATTATATAAAAAGAATATATGGTACGGGAAGCGTTATGCGAGAATGGCGGATTATGCTGAGTTCCCGTTTCGTGCGTTCCCTTGCCTTTTCCGTGCTCTGTGCCCTCGCGCTCATGGCCGGTGCGCCACGCGCTTTCGCGCAACGCGGGGCCGGCGCGCAGAATGCTCCCGCCGCGTCAGGCGATACGGCGCCGGTTCCACCCGAGACCAGCTCGGTCACGGACCACGAGTTCACGCTCGATGGCAAGACGCTGCGCTACGCCGCCACCGCGGGCACGCTGCTGATCGACGATGCCGATGAGAAGCCCTACGGCAGCATTTTCTATGTCGGATACACGCTGGCTGGCGTGACCGATCCGCGGACGCGGCCGGTGACGTTCCTTTATAACGGCGGCCCGGGCTCGGCCAGCCTGTGGCTGCACATGGGCTCGCTGGGCCCGGTGCGCGTGGTGACCTCGAGCCCCGAGGCAACTGCCGCGGCGCCGTACCAAATCGTCCCCAACCAATACAGCTTGCTCGATAAGAGCGACCTGGTATTTGTGGATGCGCCGGGCACCGGCTTTTCCCGTCCGGTGGGCAAAGCCACCATCCACAATTTCGCCGGCACCGATCAGGACGTGCAGGCGTTTCTGAAATTCATCGAACGCTACGTCGGCGTGAACCACCGCTGGAACTCGCCCAAGTTCCTGTATGGGGAATCCTACGGCACGACCCGCTCGGCGGCGCTGGCGGATGCGCTTGAAAATGACGGCGTCGCGCTCAACGGCGTGATTCTGATGTCCACGATTTTGAACTACTACACCATGGCGCCCGGAAGCGACACACTGTACATCGGAAATCTCCCGTCGTACGCGGCCATCGCCTGGCACTACGAAAAGGTTCAGCACAAGGGCAAGGACCTGACGGCTTTCCTGAACGAAGTGCGCGCCTTTGCCCGCGGCCCGTACGCGGAGGCGCTGGCGCAAGGGCAGAACCTTCCCGCGCCGCAGGCGGATGCGATCGCGGCCAAGCTGGCCGGATACACCGGGCTCAGCGAGCAGTTCATCAAAGAAGCAAATTTGAGAGTGAGCCCGGTGCGCTTCCGCAAGGAGCTGATGCGCGACAAGGGCTTGATCCTGTGCCGCTACGACGCGCGTTTCGAAGGAACCGATATCGACGCGGCGGGCGAGAACCCCGGATACGATCCCTCCAGCACCGGCATCACCGGCGCTTTCGTTTCCGCCTTCCACGACTATCTGGACCGCGAGTTGAAATACACCTCGAAAGAGACTTACTTTCCGCGCGGCCCCAACATCAATCAGGTCTGGGATCACAGCCACCGGCCGCCGGCAATGGCAGGCGCGGGCGGTGGACAAGGGCAGCCTCAACCGCTGCGCGAAGCCTACGTGGCCGGCGACCTGGCCGATGCCATGCGCAAGGATCCGCACCTCAAGGTGCTTTCGGTCAACGGCCTGTTCGACCTGGCCACTCCCTTCTTCATCACCGAGTACGACCTGGCGCACATGGAGCTCGCGCCCAAGCTGCGGCAAAACATCGAATTCCAGTATTACCCGTCCGGGCACATGATTTACCTCAATGTGGATGCGCTGAAGCAACTGAAGACGGACCTGGCTGACTTCTACACGCGCGCGGCGCCGAAAGCACTCTAGCACGCGCTGAGACAGAACTTTACCGGCTGAAGCCGGCGCCACCTGTTAGAATAGCCGCGTATCTTGTCGAAACTCGAACGCGCAGGACACTGGTTTCTCCAATCCGGTATCCAGCATCCCATGGGCGGTGTGGCCCGCTATTACGACAGCGCTCACGGCCGCCATCAACCGGTGTCCACCGAAATCACCGGCTATACCGCCAGCGCCTTGGTATACTTACACGCTCTGACGGGAGATGAGCGCTTTCTCTCGCGGGCCATTCGCGCCGCGCGATTTTTGGCTCATCGCGCCTGGCGCGTTGAATGGCAGGCCATGCCGTTTGAGCTGGATCCGCCGCGGCTGGCCTACTTTTTCGATTGCGGCATCGTTGTGCGCGGCTGGTTGGCGGTTTGGCGGGCGACGGGCGATCCGGAGTTTCTGGAACCGGCCGTCGCACTGGGACGCGCGATGGCTCGCGATTTCGCGGCTGCCGCCGGCGAGTGGCATCCGGTACTCAACCTGCCCGAAAAAAGCGCCGCCGCGCGCGAGCCCCTGCGCTGGTCCCGCGCCCCCGGCTGTTATCAGTTGAAGGCCGCCATGGCGTGGCACGATCTGGACGAGGCTACCGGCGGCAAGGAATTTGAGGGACCCTACCGGCGCTCGCTCGAAGCGGCCCTGGCCACTCACGACGCGTTTTTGCCCGGGCATTCGGAGCCGGCCAAGGTGGTCGACCGCCTGCATGCCTATTTGTACTTCCTTGAAGGTCTGATGGCCGGCGGGGACGACCCGCGCTCTGCCGCGGCCATTGCCGGGGGGATTGAGCGCGTGGCGGGCTATGCCGCTGCCGGCAACGGGCAGCTGGAGCGCGCCGACGTTTACGCTCAATTGTTGCGAATTCGGCTGTATGCCGCCGCCAGCGGCGCGGCCCCGCTCGATTGCGCGGCGGCGGAATGTGAAGCCGCCTTGCTCCACGAATTCCAGGCGGTCTCGCCCGACGCGCGCATCGATGGCGGTTATTATTTCGGCCGGCAGGATGGCCGCTGGTCCCCGCACGTCAGCCCGGTAGCCACTGCATTCGCCCTGCAGGCGCTGGCCATGTGGGACGGACGCGAAGCGGGCCGCGTGCCGGAGCGGTATCTGCTGATTTGAGAGCCAGCGGCCAGGAAGGATTTTACCGTGGGGCAGATGATCGTTTTGTGTCGTCTGCCCATCGGAACGATGGTCTGCCTAACAGTCCTCACGGAGCGGAGAATTGAGTCTCTCGTTTTCCTATTTTGCGGCGCGGGTGGCCGGACGGTTGCGCCCGCGGCGGCGCGGGCCGCGGCCTTCCCCCGAGGCGCCTGCCTGTGCCCTGTCCGGCATTTCGGTGGTGATCCCTTCGCGCAATGGGCGGGAGTTGCTGGCTCTGCAGTTGCCCGGAATCGCGGCACAACTCGAAGCGCAAACCGCCGCGTCCGAGATCATCGTAGTGGATAACGGTTCCGGCGACGGCACGGCCCAATGGCTCCAGCGTGAATGGCCCAGCGTTGCCATGGAGGTTGCGCCGCGGCCATTGTCCTTCGCCCGCGCAGTCAATCGCGGCGTTGCCCGCGCCCGCTTCTCCCATGTCTGCCTGCTGAACAACGATATGCTGCTTGATCCGGGATTCTTCTCCGCCCTCATGGCCGCGTTCCGCTACACTCCCGGCCTGTTTTGCGCCACGGCCCAAATTCGCTTTCCCGCCGGTGCGCGCCGCGAAGAAACCGGCAAGGCCGTGATGGCTGCGAGTAGCCCCGCGGATTTCCCGGTGCGCTGCGACGAACCGCTCGTGGGCGAGGATCAAACCTGGGTGCTCTACGGCAGCGGCGGCTGTTCGCTCTACGATGCCGCGAAACTCCGCGCCCTGGGCGGAGTCGACGAGGCCTACGCGCCGGCCTATGTGGAAGACCTGGACCTGGGCTATCGTGCCTGGCAGTGCGGCTGGCCCAGCGTATACGTGGCTGGAGCCGAAGTGGAACATCGCCATCGCGCCACCACCTCCCGCTACTTTCGCGAGGAGGAATTGGCCGCCATCCTGGAAATCAATTACCTGAAGTTCCTGGCTCGCGCCGTGGCCAGCCCACGCCTGTTCGGCAAACTCTGGAACGAGGCGTTGCGCCGGCTGCGTCTGATCGGGGGCCCAGCGGCCCGGATGGCGTTGCGTCATGCGGCCGCGATCGCGTTATCCGGGCGCCGTTCCGCGACCATGGAAGACGAAGCGCAATTTCTGGCCCTGACGGATGGCTCGGTGGCGTGTTTCCCTGGGGAATATTCCGGCGCGGCGCCGGCTACGGTCATCGCCGCCGAAGCGCCAGTGACAACCGCGCCCGCGGCTGGCTGCGTGTTGGTTGTGCACAGCGACCGGTGGGAGACCCCTTCACGGGAGTGGCTTGCAACCTGCCGCGAAGTGGTTCTGGCGCGGAATCGAGAGGCTTGGCGCGCAGCTCTATACGCGAGCCGGCGCAGGTGGGCCGTGAGAGGGCCGGAAAGCTGAGGGACTATGCACGGTCGATCCGCCGCAACTCCCGCAGCATGAGAGCAAACAGCACGAGCGTCGCCGCGGTGGGAATCGAAGTCCACCAGTACATGTACACCGGCCGATTGGGCCACGCGCCGCCGTTGCCCCAGTAACCGGCGCGCAGCACCAGCACGGGCACCGGATAAACGAAGGCCGCGGCCGCCAGCACTGCCGCAAACAGCGGCCACCGCCGCGCACGCGCCGCCCAGCAAAGAGCAAACGCCACGGCGGGATAGAGCATCACCCGGTAATGCGTCCAGGAAACCGGTGACACCGCCAGCGCCAGGCATAGCAACGCGGACGCCGCCAACCCGACCCCTTCCGGACGCAGCCGGCCATGCGCCGCCCAGGCCATGGCAGCCAGGCCAATCGTCAGAGCTGCCAAGGCGACGCTAAGCGACAAGCGCCGCGATGCCGAGGATAGATGGATCGCGTGTTCGTCCATGCCTAGAACCCAATCGCGCGGCAGTTCGGGGCCGGGTCGCGGCGGGTCGATGGCGCGGAGGGCGATGGAAGGCAAGGACCAACTGAGCACTCCCGGCGTGCCGGCCAGAAAGTCGCGGCGTGGCGGAGATTTGGGTCCGGGCAGCCAGAGCCAAACCGCCAGCCAGGGAACCGCCGTGAGCAGGACCGCGGCCGCGACGGCCAGCCGGAACGCACGCCATTGACGCTCGAGGAGTGGCACCATGGCCAACACGCCTGGGATCAGCTTCAGCGCACAGCCGAAACCGGCTGCGACTCCCAGCCGTTCGCCGGTCCAGACATAGGCCGAAGAGATCACGAGCGTCAGCGGTGGGCCGATCTGGCCGAAGCCCAAAGCTTCGCCCGCGGCCCCCCCGCCTGCCCAGACCAGCGCGACCAGACAGGCCGCCAGCCAATCGCGCCCCAGCCGCCGCCACATAACCCATGCCGCGGCCAGCAGGCAGATCTGCGAGAATACGAACCAAACCCAGCGCGCCGTCAGATAATCGAGCCAGCAGATGGGGGTCAGCAGGAACGCCAGCAGCGGCGGATAGTTGTATTCGCTGACGTACGGCGATTGCCCATGGAGAATCGCGCGCGACGCCAGATAATACCAGGTGAAATCGCTGCGCCCGGCGTTCGGCAGCTCGCGCAGGATATTGTCGTAGAGGTACCAGGCTGCCGCGATCACCAGGAACAGCCACGCCGCCGCCAGCCACCACCGGCGCGGAGCGACTGTGGAAGGCCGTTCACGCTGGGTAGCGGGACTGCTGAACATAAGCCTATTGTGCCGGAAGCCGGGCGGCGGTGGGGCGGACGCTCGAGCGGCGACATGATCGGCGGCGCTACGCGCAGGCGATTGGTGCATTTTTGTGCATGAAAGCCGGAAATGCTTTGCCTGTCCCAGGGCTTCTCCCCATGGGCCGGGCGCGCAGTGTGGAGAAACCAAGTGACATTGGCTGCCGGTCAGGCGGCGGCGCGACGGACGCTATCCCGCCGGCGATGCCGCCGTAGATGCCGTGCTGCGGGAACACGGGTCGACCGAATTGCGGAAACAGCCAAGCGACCGGGATGTGGGACAGACCATCGTTTTTCGTGGTCTGTCAGGCTCTCGCCGGGCCGCAACGCCCGACAGACGACAAAAAACGATCGTCTGCCCCACCCGGGTGGCGTGCAGCTCGCGGTACATGCCATCCACCTCCACGGAAAAGCGCGAACGGAAATGGAGCTCGAATGTCGCGCCCGCGATCCAATCCTCGGATGGCGACCACGTGCGGATGTTGTAGAGAGTCTCGGTCTGAACGGCATCGGTCAGGCTGCCGCCGCCGATCAAGCCGAGGGACAAGCTCTGAGCCGGTACACGCAGCGGCATACCGGCCATGGCAGCCAAAGCGGCGAAAAGCGTATATCTGCGCATGAGGAGTCCAGCCGACAATTGCACGCGGCGCACCGCAAAATCGCGCGCCGTGGAATGAGTGGATTGTCGGGGAAAGCCGCGTGAAGGAACGTTACAGACGTATGCCGTGAGCTACAGCGCAATTGCCGTCTATGCACTTCATGGCAGGGGGACCCCTTGGTCCGGTAGGCGCCACTGGTAGGGGGCTGATCGGAATTTGCGGCTTGCTCCCCCCATCATTTTGCTGAGAATTTTGGAATGGGCCGTCGACTGTGTAGGTTCGGGGCCGAGGGCAGCCGGTCCGAACATGAAGGAACGGCGATGAAGGTACGGGACGTAATCAAGGCGATGGAAATTAAAGGTTGGACGCTTGACCGGACGCGCGGCGACCACCGACAGTACATCCACCAGGCGAAGCCGGAAGCGGGAACGATTACGGTACCCGGCCACCCCGGTGACGACATGCCGGTTGGGACGCTAAACTCGATATTGAAGAAGGCGGGGCTGAAGAGATGAAAAAGTACGCGGTCGTCTTTGAGAGGGCAGCCCACAACTGGGCCGCCTATGTGCCGGACCTTCCCGGGTGTGTGACCACGGGCCGAACTCTCGAGGAAACGCGGAGGCTAATTGCGGAAGCGATCGAGTTCCACATCGAGGGAATGCGCCTGCGCGGCGAGCCTGTGCCGGAACCGACCTCGGTGGCCGAAACAGTGGAGATTCAGGCGGCCTGATTGACGGGCCAATCGGCCCGTGGCGCCGCAGAGCCCAGTTCGCCCCGCCGGAACCTTCCGACATCGGGCCGGCCTTCACCGGCGCTACCAGCGTTTTTGAGAGGTGGCTCTTCCACGACTCTTTTGGAAGTTGATCGCACGCAAATACCGTCACGGCGCAAACACCCGCCGGTCCGGCGGGCGGGACTGGTAAGGGCTCGGGTCGATCTCATCGGTGAAGCAGTCCCTCAAATCCGAGGCCGCGGCATCGAACAGGTTGAGCGGGGGCAGGCGGAGCAGCTCGAAGATGGTTTTCAGCAAACCGGGGAAGCTGGAATTGACGTGCGAGACGTAGTTGCGCTTGACGGCGGGACCGGCCACCAGCAGAACGGTGCGGTGGGCGTCGATGTGGTCCATGCCGTCCGCGGCATCGGCCTCGGTGACGAACACGGCCATGTCGCGCCACCACGGCGTCTGGGAGAGAAATTCCAGAATGCGGCCGAGCGCGTAGTCGTTATCGGCGATGTAGGAAGCGGTAAAGGGATAGGCGGGGGAAGGATGCGGGTGCGGCGTGAAATCGCCCGGAAGCTGGATGTAGAGGAAGCGCGGCAAGTCGGCCTTCGGCTGGAGGTAACGGCGCCGGATTTCGCCAATGAACTGGGTGGCGCGAAACTGGTCGGAGATATCGGGATTGAATCCGGGGTAATCGCGCGAAGTGTTGCGATAGAGCGGCTCCGGCATAGGCATGTCGGTGGAGAAGCGGGCGCCGGTAGGCTGCATGTCCGGCCCATGGCTCGCGCCCGCCAGGTCGAAACCTTCGCCGAAATTGAAGAAGCTGACGCCGTGGCGCGCCAGATGGCGCCAGAGGTCGCCGGCTTCGGGCTCGTCTTCGGGCTGAACGGACGCGGCCAGACCGGCGAACGAGAGGCGCCCGGCGGCGGGCGTTAGACGAAAATCCTTCTGCCCTCCGTAAGCGGCGCCGGCGGAGCTTTCGACCCACGCGTTGGGATAAGCGCCAACCGCCCAGTGGTGACCGTCGATGGCGCCCTCGGCATCGGAATAGAAGTTGTCGCTGAAGGCCCATTGCCGCGCGATGGCGTGGTGGTTCGGGGAGATGTTGGCCTGCTTGATGCTGAGGCGCTGGTGGCGCCCGTCGGCCATGCCGTGTTCGCCGAAAAGGGCCAATTCCGGGTCGCCCATCGCAGGCCCGTTGGCGGCGGAGGGGATGTCGCCCAGGATTTCGTCGTAGGCGCGGCTCTCTTTCACGATCAGCACCACGTGCCCGGCCGCGGGCAGTCGCGGAATGGGCGCCGGCCGCGGGGTCAAGCCGGCGGCTTCGAGCGCGGTGCGGGTGAGCGCGGGGAGTTCCTCGGCGGTGGGAAGGGTGAAAACGGAAAGCGTGCCCTGGTAGAGAAAGCCGGGAAGAAGGAATCGCCCGGCCAAACCGGGGCGGAGCGACGCCGGGTCCCAGTCCGGCGCGTTCGGGCCCACGCCGTGGCCGCGGGCATTGGCCACGAATACGGTGTCGCCCGCCACCGCCACGCGAGTGGGGAACCAGGCGGCCGGGATGTGGCCGAGCACGCGGCGGCGGCGAACGTCGATCACGGCGATTGCGTCGATCCCGGCCTCAGCCACCAGCAGCCAGCCGGAACGCTCGTGGTAGGCCATGCCGATGGGCAAAACACCGCGCCATGCTCCGAGGCCGGGAATGCGAATGGGGATTTCCGCCTCCACCCGGCGGCTCTCGGGATCGACCACCGAAATGGAATCGTTGGCGGCATTGGCGACAAACACGCGGCCCCCGCCCACCGCGATGCCGGAAGGGCTGCTGCCGCCCACGATTTCGCCGCCGATGGGAAGGCCGGTATGGAGAAAGGCCTCGACTTTCGGCGCAGCGGGACGGGACACATCGACGATGGCGAGCGAATCGGATGGGTCCGCGTTGGGATCGCCCAGCGCGGCGAGAACTTCGGAAGAGGGAAAACCGAATGGCGGGAACGGCATGGGGCCGCCGGCGAGTTGGCGGTATTCGAAAATTCCGAGGTTGGTGACGAACAGGCGACGGCGGTCCGGCGCCAGCGCCATGGCAAAGGGAAGCCGGCCCACCTTCACCGAGGCAATCGCCTGATGGCTGCGGACGTCGATGGCGGCAACGCGAAAGTTCGCCTGGTCGACGGCATAGAGGACGCCGTGCTGCGGATCGATGGCGAGGTCGCCAGTGTAACTGTCGCGATAGCCCTCGCGGTTGAGATCGACCGCGCGCCGGCGCTCATCGGAAGCATCGAAGTAGGCGATACGGCCGGAATTGCCCTCGGAGGCGAAGAAAGCATGGTCGCTGGCGAAAGCCAAGCCCATGAATACGCCGATCCAGCCGGCGCCGCGCGGCTCCAGGGCGTCGGGCGCATGGGCCACCAACTGGCGGGCCTGCCAGCGATTGCCGGCGGCCCGCTCGACAACCGTCAAAGAGTAGCGAACCGGGCCGGAGTTGGCGGTGACGACGGTTCGGCCGGAAGGGCCGATGGCCAGGCCGAATGCGCCCGGCCCAATCGGGTATTCGTCTCCATACGGCGCAACCACGCGGCCACCCGGAAGAATCGAAGCACCGGCGCGGCGAGCGGCCGGGCGAATTCCGGCCGGAGCGCAATAGAGATCCCGCAAAATATGCACCTGCGGCAAAATCTGCCCGAAAACAGGCGCCAAGCGGCAGACTGCTAGCAGCACGCCGACCATGAGGAACAGCGATTGCCGACAGGGAAACACCCGATGCTGGCGCGAAAAGCAAGCATTGTATGTACGTTTACGTACTTTAGTCGCAGAGAATTGCAACAGTTTGCCATGCCGGCGCATCTTGATGGTTTCCGTGGATTTGGGTATATTTTATACGATCCTGTTCGCCTCGGGTTTCCCGGCGGGGCGTGGCCATTGCGGCTCGGAAGTGCCTGGAAATATTAGGCTAAAAAGAGCTATGGAGCACATCCGTTGAAATCGTGTACAATTAAGCACAAGATCATAAGCACTCATGGAATTCTCTGCCAGGCCAATCGAATCTGACCTGGAACAACGGCTCTTAAAGGTTTCGGTCTCGGAATTGCTGAGACTGGGAAGGTTCCTTCGGGAACATAGCTCACACGGGTTCGAGTTAAGAGAACGCAATCCTCGATAGGAGTTGAACGTATGGCATCCACTCTAGCAGTAGTCGCGCCGGCAAAGGCACTGGAAGACCCCCTCGCTCATCTGCCTTGTTCCACATTGTTGGAATTCCGCAAAGGACAGACCATCTACAATCACGACCAGCCGTCATGCAATCTGTATCTGGTGATGGAGGGATCGGTGAAAGTATCTCGTGTAGCGGACGATGGCCACCAGGTCGTCGTGGACATTTACCAGCCCAACGAATTCTTCGGCGAATCGGCGCTGCTGAGCCTGCCGCAGCGGGCCGAGCAAGCATGCGCCATGTCGGATGCGAAGCTCATGATGTGGACTACCGAGGAGATCGAAGACATCGTGGTTCGCCGTCCGCGGCTGGCGGTGGCGCTTTTGCAGGTGCTGGTGCAGCGAACCATCGACTTTACGCACCGCATCGAAAGCTTTTCCTCCGATAACATCGCCCGGCGCCTGGCGCGTTCGCTGATTCGATTCGCGGACCGGTTGGGCGCGCGCGATACCGAAGGCGCAATCCAGATGGCGCCGCTCACGCACGAGCTGCTGTCGCAATACGTCGGCACGTCGCGCGAGATCGTAACGCACTACATGAACCAGTTCCGCAAGCAGGGGTATTTGCGCTATTCCCGGCGGGGGATCGTGCTGTATCGCGACGCCATGCAGTCCTGGCTTACAACCGCATAAAGATCGCGGGTACGGCGACCGTGCCCGAGGCCCACTGGATGTTCATTCATGGTTGTGCGGCTGGCGTTTCCGCCTGAGGTGGTGAAGCAGGGGGTCCCGCCCGCACTCGCGCGCAACCAAACGAGCCGGCACTGCGCCGTGTCGGGCCTTGTATTGCCCTGAAAACGGCTCGCGCCGATTGGCGGCCAATTTCGAATACCCTGCTTGAACGCTCTCAGCGCTACACTGGTAGTGGCCGACTTCGAATGCCAGAGTTCTGCACATGCGGCGCGCAACTGCCACCCGACGCCCTGTTTTGCCATAAGTGCGGCAAACCCCAGCGCGAGATTGCGGGCGTTGCTCCGGTCGAAGAAGTGACGGATCGCATCGAGATCCACTCCGCGCCGCCGGTGTTTCAGGCCGCCACTCCGCTCCGGGTGGATTTTCGCAATCCCGTGGCGGTGCGAATCGCTCTGCTGCTGGCGGTGAGCGCAACCGTTCTTACCGCTTTTCTGCCGTTTCTGAACTGGCTGGCTGCGGGCTTCTTCGCGGTATTCTTCTATCGGCGCAAGACCGGCGTACGCCTGAACGTCGGCGCGGGTGTGCGTCTGGGTTGGATCACCGGCATTCTGGCGTCCGCCGCGTTCGTTTTGACGCAAATTCCCGGCGCTCTCAACGGCCAGTTGGCGAACACCATCCGCCAACAGTTGCACAATTCGCCGTTTCAGCAGGATCCCAACGTCACGCGCCAGGTGAGTGAGCTCCTGGCCAGCAGCTCCGGCCTGGCATTCTTTTTGGTGTTCACTTTGGCCGCCCTGTTTTTGATGATTACCTGCCTCGCGATGGCCGGCGGCGCGCTCGGCGCCAAGCTCACCGGCCGGAGCTAGGTAGCAGGGTTCCGGCAGAATCGCTGCGAGGCGTCCCAGTCCTCGCTAGCGACGGGGTCGAGCGGCTCATGGTACTCCAGAACCGGATCCCGGAGAACCCGGTCCGCGGCGGTTGCCGATCCAGCGCTTTTCGAAATCACCAACACTTCAACCGGTTGGCCGGCTTCGAATGGAAGACCCTCCAAAAGAAGTTCGCCATGCTCGCCGACCGTCGTCTCTCTCCAGTGTGCCTGCACGCCCTTAGTCTAGTGGACCTGGCCACGTTATTGTTCACTTAGGCCGCACTGGTAGCAGATGCCGAAAATTCATCCGAGGTCAATTACCCCAAGAAAAGCCGAGAGGATCTCGGCTCAGCAGGCTCGACAGCCTAATGCCACATACTTTTCGCGAGACGACGTATAGTAGGGCGGACCCCCTAAGGCGTTAACTTAGCGCGGAGTTCGTTGGCTGGGGCGTCAACTTTGTCCGGCCGGAGCGACAGTTCCGCCCGCAGTCCCGCGTCCAGCGTGTTAGGGCTGGGCCTTCTGGACGTCTGGTGGTGGGAAGGGGATTTCACGACAGGAATCGAGCACCGCCATTGGTTTTACTGTTCGAGTTCCTTTGGTGGTCGAGTCGATTACGGAACATCGGCGAGTCTCCGAGGGGCCGGTCCCCCTTTGATGGTAGACTTGTTTCCAAGGTGCCGCTGGCTGATGTAAGGATCACTGAGGCGAATCCGGATC
>JBEKYD010000218.1:0-13291 GCA_049511335.1 Bryobacteraceae bacterium
CATTTCGGGATTACCTCACCAAAAGTTAGGTTATCCCGAAACGTCAGGAAGCTGCCGAACGCCCTGTCAACCCAGCACTGCGACCAAAACCCCCGCCCGGAATGCGCCGGATCCAGGTAATACAGACCTCCTGGTCTCTCCAGGCCTTTCGTGACATAATCCCTCCATGGCACACATCGAAAAGCACCCGGCGGGGTCGTTCAGTTGGCTCGAGCTCGGCACCAGCGACCAGAGCGCGGCCAAGCGCTTTTACGGCGCATTGTTCGGTTGGGTAGCCAATGACTTCCCCATGGGGCCGGACGGCTCTTACACCATGTTTCAAATCGATGGCTGCGACGCCGCGGCCTGTTATCAGCTTGGACCAAGCATGCCCGCAGTGCCTCCGCACTGGGCGCTTTACATAGCCGTCGATAGCGCCGACAACACGACCAAACGCGCCGCCGAACTGGGCGCGACGGTGCTCCGGGCCGCCTTCGACGTCTCCACCTTCGGCCGAATGGCCGTCATCCAGGATCCCACCGGAGCCGTATTCTGCATTTGGCAAGCCAGGGACAACACCGGAATTGGCATCGCCGGCGTCCCCGGTACGCTCTGCTGGGCCGACCTCAACACGCCGGCTCGCGACCGCGCCCGGGCCTTCTACGAGGGCCTGTTCGGTTGGTCCATGACCACCGGGAAAAGCAAAGATCCTTCCAGCTATTTGCACATCATGAACGGCGAGAAGGGAATCGGCGGAATTCTTCCCGAGGAGTATCGCAACAAGCACGCCCCGCCGCACTGGCTGCCCTATATTCTTGTCGCCGATTGCGATACCTCAACCGCCAAAGCGAAGGACATGGGCGCCACCGTCTATGCGCCGCCCATGACCATCGACAATTCGCTGCGGTTTTCCGTGCTGGCCGATCCGCAAGGCGCCGTCTTCGCGCTGTTTACGGCGATGCATTAGCTGAAGGCTGACTGCTGACTGCTGAAAGCTCTCCGCCCCTATCTCGCCCCCAGCAGCCGCCGGTACGCGTCTTCCGCCTCCGGATCCGGGCCATGCGCACGCGCCAGGTATACGCCAATCCAGCGCCGGGCACGCGCCCAATCCCCCAGCTTCGAGAACGTCTGGCCCAGCGCGCGGGCGCAGCGCGGATACTGGGGCTCGTGCTCCAAGTGTACTTCGCATTCCGCCTCCAGACTCGGAAAAACCCGCAGCGAATCGAGCGCGGCCAGGTCCGGCGGAGGGTTCCGCATGAAAACCATCGCGGCCGAATCTTCGTACACTAGCTTCCACTGGCTTTCGGCGGGATCGGCCAAGCCCGGCGCCAGCAGGTATAATTGCCCGGTCACGAATTCGAAACCGTTCATGACGATGGTGTCGACGCCGTATTGATCGAGCAGGGCAAACGCATCCTTTCCGCCCGAGGCATCGTGATTGAAGAGAATCCGTTCGGAGTCGTCGAAAACACTGTCGCTCAGCGCCCGGCCGTCGATAAAGACTTTTTCTTCCGGCGCCAGCCGCCAGATGAGATAGCCGCCATATTCATAGGTGTTGTACAGGCGCGCGCGGATGCCGTGCGACACCAGAAAATCCGCGGCGCCTACGGGAAATCTCCATTCCGCCACGCGCAGTTGGAACATGCGGCCTTGTGCGCACCCCAAAGCTAGAGCACCTATGCCGATGGCGGCCGCGGCATATTGCATCATGGGCCGCAGCCGCAGTTCCCACGGCAGGTAGCTGGCAATTGCGATAGGCGCAAACCAGCCCACCAGAATCGTGTTGCGGTAAGCGCTGAGTGCCGCCGCGGCGAAGGCCATGAACAGCAGCCAATCCGCCGCGCGAACCTTGGCGCGTTGCCACAGCAATACTGCCGCGCCCGCCACCAGCAGCACCGAAAACGCGCTGGGCGGCCACAGCGAGGGCCGCGCCCATTCGAGCAGCAGCGATTGCATGGTGCTGGAGCGATACAACAGCAGAACTTCGAACACGCGGAAGCCGTTGGGATTGAGCCCCGAAACCAATACCGCCGCCGCGGCCCACAGGTATAAGCCGCGATCTCCTGCCTGGGGCCGCCCGCGCAGGCGCAGCCACAACGCCTCCGCCGCGTAAGCGCCCACCGCCAGCCATCCGAGGAAAAACCCGCCGTGGCAGTTTGCCCATAGCAGAAAAAGCGGCGCCAGCAGCCATACCCGCCGGCGCGATTCCAGAATCGCAATCGTGGCCGCTAGAAACAGGAAGCTGGCCAAATACGGCCGGTCGTTGGTATACTCCACGCTCACGCTGGCCGCCGCCACGCCCGCCGCCATGGCCCAATAGAAATTCCCGCGCCGGCGCCAGACGATCCATCCCGCGGCGGCGCAGAACACCGTCAGTAGAGCTGCCCGCAGCAGCACCACGCCGCCGAAGCCGGTGGCCCGCCACGCCAGGTAAATCGACACCTGCGCCAGCCACTCGTGGGTCAGATTGAAATTGCGCACCAGTTCTTCGCCGGCATAGGCCGGCCGCGCCAGGGCGGTAGTGTACGCGAACGGATCCGGTACCGGGAGCCGCTGCGTGTGCGCCATCCATTCCCCGGTTTTGAGGTGCCACCAGAAATCCCAATCGGAAAGCTCGCGCGAAAACAGGCCTAAACCCAGCAGCAGCGCGAGGCCAAGGAGCACAGGCTGAAACCATCGCGGTGCTGCCGCCAAGTTCGCTGGGGAAAGCTGCCGCGCTTTCAGGGAGCGGGCTGCGGAAGGCGCTTCACCCTTCATAAGCTTTCAGCCATCGGCAGTCAGCGGTCAGCCCCAGAGCGCCTAGCGGACAGCCGACCGCTGACCGCTTCGCCTCCGCCTTCATTCCGCCGTGCGCCGGCTGAATCTCCGCAAACGGCCAATCTCCCTCAGGCCGATGCCCAGATTCACCGCGCCGAGCACGCTCACGGCGGCGCGGACGTAGCCGTTGTCCCAATAGTTGCTCCAGGCCGGCATCAGGATCGAGAAGTAGTTGCTGTCCCAGTAGACGGTCCATGGGAACAGCAGCAGGAACAAGCCGACCTCCAGGCACAGCACCGAAAGCGCCACCGCCGATACTTTGTGATACCAGCGATGAGCCGGCTCGGCGGGCAACACCGGAGGCTCCGTCGGGCCCTGTTGCATGGGCGTCATGCGGCCCCCGCGGCGAACAGTTCCAGTTGCGCCGTCTCGTCCAGCGGAAATCGCGAATACCGCCGCACCGGCTCGTAGCTCAAGCGGTGCAGCGGCGTAGGACCCGTCTGGGCCAGGGCGCGCAAATGTTCCGGCGAACCGTAGCCTTTGTTCGACGCCAGCCCATATTCCGGAAAAACCGCGTCCCAACGGCGCATCAGCTCATCGCGATGCACCTTGGCCAGGATGGAAGCCGCCGCAATGGCGTGGCAGCGCGCGTCGCCGTGAATGAGTGCTTGCTGCGGCACGCCCAACTCCAGAGGCACCGCATCCACCAGCACATAATCCGGCGCCGGGCAAAGAGCTTCCACGGCGCGCCGCATCGCCAACCGCGACGCCTGATAGATGTTGATCGCGTCGATCGTAGCCGCATCCACCGCCGCCACCGCCCAGGCAACCGCGCGTTCGCGCACCCGCACCGCCAGCACTTCGCGGCGCTCCGCCTCGAGCTGCTTGCTGTCGTTCAGGCCCCGCACCGGATGGTCCGCGGCCAGAATCACCGCCGCCGCTACCACCGGCCCGAACAGGCAGCCCCGGCCCACTTCATCGGCGCCGGCCACGGCGTGGAAACCGCGCCTGCGCAACGCCCGTTCGAACGTCGCTTCGCACCGCAATGGACCAGCCGCCTTGTCGGGGCGCATGAGGGACCGCCCGATGCTATTCGCGTTCGCGCAGCCGCGCCGCTTTGCCCTTCAGCCCGCGCAGGTAATAAAGCTTGGCGCGGCGGACCCGCCCCGTGCGCACTACGTCGATGTGATCGATCACGCGCGCATGCAGCGGAAAAATGCGCTCCACGCCTTGGCCAAAGCTGACCTTGCGCACCGTCACCGATTCGCCCATGCCGGTATTGTTCCGGGCAATGACCGTGCCTTCGAAAGCCTGCAACCGCTCCTTATCGCCTTCTTTGATCTTCACGTGCACCCGGATCGTATCGCCGGGACGAAACTGCGGGATATCGGTCCGCCGGTTCTTCTGAATAAACTTTGCCAACAGCGCGTTCTGCATGAGAATTTCCTTAATCTTCTATCTTAAACGAAATGCCTGCTTAAAGTTGAAGGGTTGGGTGCTGCTCGAAAGCTGTGTTGCGGGAAAAATGTCACCCTATCGGATCGCCGGGCAGCAAGTACAGGGTGTCACCGTCGAATTCCGCCACCAACCACTTTACCGTAGCACCGGCAGCCGCTTGCTTCAGACGCGCGATCTCGCGGCCCGTCACGCCAGCCGCTCCACCCTTCAACTGGATCAGGCGCACGTCCAGCAGATCACAGTTTTTCCGGCCAAGCCGGAACGCTACGGCGTCGATAATGCCGGTTCGCGGGGCCCGGGTGGTGGCGCCCTCGAAGAATGCGATCCGCCAGCCGTGCTTCTTGCAGTACATTTCCAGGGCATCCTTGCTGGCGGCTTCCGCCGCATGAGCCTTCTCCCAGGCGCTCATCCGCTTGCGCGTCTGCACCGCCTTCGCGGCCGCCGCCCGCCGCTTCCGAGTTCGGGCCGCTTTCTGGCCCGCTGTTGATTCGCCTGGCACCCCGAAAAGGATATCACGCTGGCAGGGTTTTGCAATGCCGAGACTTCAGGGGCAAGTTTTACGGTTTCTTCGGAGGAGGAGGCGGAGGAGGAGGTGGTGGTGCTGGCCTGGGCGGGACCTGACCACCCCTGAATTCATCGGGCGGCACCGGGCCGGGGCGGCGGCGTCTGCTCATACAAGTGTCCACGCACTCTCAGACGGAAACTCGTGCAAGGTCTGATCCCAACATTGCCTTTTTACCCTCTCAGATCCCCGTTCATCTAGCGCTGAGAGCGCCGTCCGAAGGGCTTCTATTTCCCTGGATCTGGCGATGTGGGTTTCATCCAACTCCGCCATCTTGAGATCATTGAGGAGTACGTGTATTCTCCCTCGGACTACGCCATGCCCAAAAGCGGCCTTTTCAAGCTGGGTTGCCCTTGTCCCTAGTCCCAACACGGGGCCGACAGCAGCAAACAGGGCCGCAAGCCCCGTCAATAGCTGCCACACCGCCGGACCAAAACCAAAGAGCGAATTCCCACCCTTCAGTAGATTCGCCAAGACAGCGCTCGCCGCGATGGCAGAAATAGTATTTGCGCCAGTTGATAGAAGCCGCATCCACTCGGCCCTGCGCTGATAGTAGAGCTCATTGAACCGAGCGATCTGAAGATCGGAGAAAAGCCGAGTCATCAATTCTCCCCGCCGGCTTTCCTGGATTGGCGGAGAGGCTATTATGGTAGCCATGCTCTCATGATGGCACAGGGGGCGGTTTTCGCGGAACCGGTACGCCGATAATCCTTTGACTCCTTTATCGGCGTTCATCCGTGTTCATCGGCGGCTCTAGTTCTTCACGCCTTCTCCGGTCGCGGCTCGGTATTTCACCCCAGCAAATCAGGCCTCAGCCTGGCCGTCTTTTCGCGCGCCGCTTCCCGCCGGAATTTGCGGATTTCTTCGTGATTGCCGCCCAGCAGCACCTCCGGCGCCTTCCACCCGCGAAACTCCGCCGGCCGCGTCCAGTGCGGGCAGTCCAGCAGCCCCTCCCCATGTCCCGATTCCTGAAACGAATCGAAGGCCGCCGAGCTTTCGTTCCCCAGTACGCCGGGTATCAGCCGCGCCACGCAGTCGATCACCACCGCGGCCGCCAGTTCGCCGCCGCTCAACACGTAATTGCCGATCGAAATCTCGTCGTCGGCCAGGTGCGCGGCCACCCGCTCGTCCACACCTTCGTAACGGCCGCAAATCAACAGCAGCTCCCGCTCCCGTGCCAGCCGATTGGCCATGGCTTGGTCGAACCGGCGCCCCTGCGCCGAAAGCAGCAACGTTTTGCGGCCCTCGCCCCGCTCCGGCCAGATCGATTCCACCGCCTCGAAAACCGGCGCCGGCTTCAGCACCATGCCTTCGCCGCCCCCGAACGGCCGGTCGTCCACGGTCTTGTGCCGGTCGTGTGTCCAGTCCCGCAGATTGTGAATGCGGATCTCGACGATCCCGCTTTCGCTGGCCCGCTTCACCACCCCGTGAGCGAACGGTCCCTCGAAGAACTCGGGGAAGATCGTCAGCACATGGAAGATCACGAGCGGTTCAGGTCCTTCAATCCCGGCGGCAGTTCCACCGCAATGCGCCGTCCCGCGGGGTCGATCTCCACGCAAATCGAGCGCGCAAACGGAATCATCAAGCCCGAATCGAGCACCAGCAGTCCGCTGCCACCGCCATCGTCCCAGCCCGTGACTCGGCCCAGAAGCTCGCCGCCGGTGTGCGCCACCACTTCGCAACCGATCAGGTCCGATTGAAAATAGGCCCCTGGCTCGGGCGCCGCGCGCTGCTTGAGCGGGATCCGTACTTCGGCGCCGGCCCATCGCTCGGCGTCGTCGATGGTGTCCACCCCGGCAAACTTGAAGATCAGCCGCCCGTCGTGAAACCAGGTGGATTCCACCTCCAGGCGCTCACCGCCGGCCTTCCCCGGCACGAACAAAAACACTTCGCTCAGCTCGGCGAAACGTTCCGGCCGGTGCGACAGGCTGACGGCGGTAAGCTCGCCCCGATTGCCCCGAGGTTTCCCCACCAGGGCGATCGCGACCCATTCGTCCCCGTCCGCAATCACTCCAGAATTTCCAGCGTGAAGCGCCGGCTGAGCTTCATGCCGGCCGCCCCCAAGATGGTCCGGATCGAACGGGCCGTGCGCCCCTGCTTCCCGATCACCTTCCCCAGGTCGCTGGGAGCTACCTTGAGTTCGAGCACAGTCACCTGTTCGCCCTGCACCTCGCGCACAGATACTTCCTCGGGGATGTCCACTAGAGCTTTGGCAATGTCTTCGATGAGCTGCTTCATCCCGCCTCCCTTTCCCATGGTAGCGGAACGGGTACTGCTCGAAATGCCTTTGTTACATGCTTCCCGTTATTTTTGTTACAGTTAAATCTGTAAAACCGCGCACCGAACGGCTACACGGCGGTCGCCGGCGCCGCCGCCGGGAATTTCTCCACCAGGTGCTTTACCGTGTCGGTAAGCTGCGCGCCGTTCTTCACCCAATAGTCGATCCGCTCGTGTTGCAAGGTCGCCTGCGCCGGGCTCGACAGCGGATTGTAATGCCCCACTACCTCCAGGCTCCGTCCGTTGCGGGCGCGCTCTTTCTCGATCACTACCACGCGGTAAAAAGGCTTCTTTTTGGCGCCGAAACGCGCCAGTCGAATCATCAGCATCGATACTCCAATTCTTTAAAAACCAGCTATCAGCGATCAGATGTCAGCACTCAGCCACACCAAGCTGACCGCTGAAAGCTGATAGCTGACCGCTCTTAACGGCCCGCCATATCTCCGAACGGAAATCCGGGCGGCAGTTTCATTTTCCCAAGTTTTTTGCCCAGCAGGCCGCCCGAAACGCTCTTCATCATCTTGCGGGCCTGGGCATACTGCTTCAACAACTGGTTCACTTCCTGCACCGACGTGCCGCTGCCATGCGCAATCCGCCGCCGCCGGCTGCCGTTGATGATCATGTGATTGTTCCGCTCGCGCGGGGTCATCGAATCGATGATCGCCACCACTCGCGTAATTTCGTTCTCGTCCACCTTGACGCCCTTGAGCTCTTTCAGCATGCCCACCTTGGGCATCATGTCGAGCAGCGACCCCAGCGGTCCCAGCTTGCGGATCTGCCGCAATTGGTCGCGGAAATCCTCCAGCGTGAACTCGTTCTCGATCAGCTTGCGCTGCATCTCGACCGCTTTTTTCTTGTCGATCGTCTCTTCCGCCTTCTCGATGAACGAAAGAATATCGCCCATGCCGAGAATGCGGTTGGCTGCGCGGTCCGGATGGAAGGGCTCGAGCGCGTCGGGCTTTTCGCCTATGCCCACGAACTTCAGCGGCTGGCCGGTGACATGCCGGATCGACAGCGCCGCGCCGCCGCGCGCATCGCCGTCCATCTTGGTCAGGATCACCCCGGTGATACCCAGGCGTTTGTGAAATTCGTCCGCCGATTTCACCGCGTCCTGCCCGGTCATGGCGTCCGCCACGAACAGAATCTCCACCGGGTTGAGCTGTTGCTTGAGCTCGTCCAGCTCGGTCATGAGTTGATCGTCGATGTGCAGCCGGCCCGCCGTATCCACCAGCAGAACGTCGCGCCCTGAGTTCGCGCATTCTTTGCGGGCCGCGCGCGCCAGTTCCAGCGGCTTGGTCTCTTCCGCCGCCCCTTCCCAAACCGGTTGCCCCACTTCCCGCGCGATTACCTTGAGTTGCTCCCGCGCCGCCGGGCGGTACACGTCCACCGACACCAGCATGGGACGGTGCCCGTTGCGTGCCAGCCACCGCGCCAGCTTGCCCGTGGAAGTAGTCTTGCCCGAGCCTTGCAGCCCCACGATCAGAATCACCGACGGCGGCTCGTTCGCAAAGCGCAGTTTCGATTCATGGCTGCCCAGGATTTTGATCAGCTCTTCCTGAACGATCTTGACCACTTGCTGCGATGGCGACAACGCCGTGAGCACTTCCTCGCCCATGGCTTTCTGCCGGATGTTCTCGATGAGTTGCTTGACTACCCGGAAATTGACGTCGGCCTCGAGCAGAGCCATGCGGATTTCCCGCAGTGCTCCCTCCATGTTTTCAGCCGAAAGCCGGCCTTCGCCGCGCAGGTTCTTGAATACCCGCTGCAGCTTTTCCGAGAGATTTTCGAACATGAGACTTTACCTCAGGGCAGGAACCAGGAACGGATTCATGATGGCGATCACTCGGCGGGGGCGGCGGGTGGAGCGATCCGAATGCTGGAGGCGGCCGGCTTGCCGCTGCGGTCCATGCCCAGCTCGTACAGCAGCCGCGTGCCCGGCCGCAGATCCGTAGCCAAGCCCTCGGCCAGCCGCGAAACGTGAAAAAAGATGTCCCGGCCGCCATCGTCCGGCCGCAGAAAGCCGAAACCCTTCGACTCGAAATAGGTCACCACCGACCCGGCTTGCTCGCCGCTGGCCATGTCCTCGCCGGCATCGCCGGACTCGCCCCCGGCCTGGTTCTGTCTGCCGGTCTTATCGCCCACGCCCTGCTTGATCAAGGCAAGGTCCGCTTCGGTCCATTCCGTGGCGGGCGGAAGCTCGGTCGGCACCTTCAGTTCCGGATTCCGCTTCCGGGCTTCTTCAAATAATCGCTTCTGGCGTGCGTTCAATCGAAGATCCTCAATACTTGGGCGCGGCCTTCAAACTCCCGCGATTGCCGCAATCACGGCCTTCCTCTTCCGTGTCCCCTTCTTTTCCACCGGCGGCTGGCGATCGCTCTTTTTCAAGCTGACCAATACCAGGTCCTTGACGAACTTCTTTTCGCCGTGATCGTCGAACTTAATGACGATGCGTTCTTCGTTGCTGGACATCACCGTGCCCAGTCCGAACTTGTCGTGCTCGACTTGGGCACCTTGGGAATATATGTTGGCAGCCATAGCTTGCTACGCGTCGCTCCTCGGTTGATTTGCGCGGAAAACAGAGAAAACACTATACAAAGTAAGGCGCGCGATGGGAATGAAGCACAATAGACATTAGTAGTATAGCAAACCGGGGATCTCCCTGTCTAATTTGGGTAGCCTGGCGCCTGCTTGCTCGGCAGACGACTGCAAATTAGCCACCGATGAACGCCGATAAACCCCTTGATTTCTTTATCGGTGTTCATCGGTGCTCATCGGCGGCTATGATTCTTCCTGCCCTTTTTAGCAGTTGCTGCCTATGCCCCTCGTCTCACTTCGACCCGTCTTCTCTCATCGCGCCCCGCAGCTCTTCGTACTGATCCGTGGCGATCAGATTGACGCCCGCATCGAGAGCGGCTTTCCATCTCACTTCGGCACGTGCGCGCGATCCGAAGTTGTACTCTGCGTCCCAACCCCGGTCGTCGGCCGCAGAGAACCCATCGAGCGTGTAGAACCGAATCCAGTACCCCAGATGGTGCGCATAGTCCACCAGAGCGCGAAGCCGCGCCGCATCCGCCGCCGTCCAATCTCGAGCCTTTGTCTGCCCACCCTCTTCCACCTCGCGCCACGGGTTGTTCCACCATCGCCGGTAATTCGTGGCCGGCGCGGTAAGCAGCCGCTCGGGCGGAAGCGTCGCGGCCAGGTGCGCGCGTTCTTGCCTGGTTTTGCCTTCGATCTTGGCGGTTTCGGCCGACCCGAAGATCCGTAATCGCTCCCCTTTCGGGAGATCGCGTCGGAACACCTGCTCCTGGATGTCGGCGTCTTCGGTGAGCACCAGCAGCGGCTTGGGGTCGAATGGCGCCAGTGTGTGCGGATCCTCGGTCTGCGCCGCCGTGGTGATCCAGTCTTGGTATTCGCCCAGCAAGTCCCAAACCGCGCGCAACAGTTTGGGGTCGAGTGACTTGAAATCGAAATGCAGCACGATCGCCGGCCAATGCGCGCGATCGTTGTCCCGAAGTGCCCGTTCGATAATCGGGCGGACGCGTTCAAAAAAGTAATCGCGAAGCGTGGGTTCGGCGCCCGTAGTCTTGTCCGTATGCGTAACCACGGGGCGGCCCTTGCCCGTCGCCGGGTCGATCGCCCAGGCGATGTCCTGCTCAATCCCCACCGGCAAACCGGTCTTCAGAGCGCGGTCGATCCGGTCGGTCCACTGTCCCTTATAGGGATAGCAGTTATGCGCGTCCAGAACCGGCCGGTTATGGTTCAGAAAATCGAGCTGCGCTTGCTGCGCGCATGCCACCGCCGCCGCGGCCACCAAGCACAAAAGAGCTTTCATCGCAGGTTTAATCACCGGCAATTGTACCTCGCCCGTCGTGGCGCGGGCCTCCAGGCCTGCCACGTGGGACAGGTCTCCTGGCCTGTCGCTCTAACCCCGGCGATCTCGTCGCCGGTGCCTTTTGCCCGCAAGCCAGTCACAGACGTCCGAAGCCCTGGCGCAAACTCAGGCCGACCGCGCCTTCGTAGCCCGTGTCCGGAGGCCTTCGAGAACATGATCCGGTACAGTTCAACAGGTTGGCAGCAGAACCGTGGGAGTTCGCGGTGGATCGGATATGCGCAGATAGAAATGACCGATGCCGGCCAGCCCCAGCATCAGGTCGGGAGTTTCGTTTGCTTCCGGTAGGCCGCAGGGCCAAGGCACGCGGCGGCGCTCGAATCGTTCGAAGCCTTCCTGGGCGGCGGCTCGGGCCGGGGCGAGCCAGGCTTCATCGTGGAGGATTTCGGAAGCGTGGATCAGCAAATCGGCGTTCCCCATTTCCCCATGGCAGAGCGAATAGTTTTGCGGAGAACCCATATCTTCCTGTACCGTGGCGAGGGCGCTGAGCGCTTCCGCCAGCAATTCGCTGTCGCCGAGAATCTGCCATGCGCGCAAGCGGGAAAATGCAATCCCGGCCGCCCCATGGCACCAAAAAACCGGATACGCCGGCTCCGCTCCGCGAAAGTCCGGCCAATTCCGTTCCGCCGGATTCCAGCAGCTCCGTTCATAACGAAACGCCTCCCGCGCGGCGGCCCGGAACCGGCTCTCCTCGGTGGCTGCGTACAGTTCCGCCAGAGCCCATCCAATGCCGGCCGCGCCATGCGAGAAGCCGGTCAGGTTGCGCGTGGCCCCAACGTTCCGCCAGCTCCAGCCGTGTTCTTCTTTCGAAGCTTCGGCCAGCAGGAGATCGCCATGTTCGATCGCCGCTTCCAACAACCGCGCGCTTCGCGTTCGCCGGTGCAGATAGAGCAACGTGGCGATGGCGCCGGCGCTACCGCCGATGACATCCAGCTCCGAGCGGCGAGGCGCGGCTTGCCGAATCACCGCGTCCTCGTCGATCTCCCTGCCCATTTCGACCGCTACATAGTGGATGCCCAACCCGCCGGAATACAGCCCGAGCCCGGCCGCCGGGAGCTTTTCCAACGCCTGCCGCAGCGCTCCGTCCGCGGTCAGCCGAAAAATCCGTTCGCCGGTTGCGGATGCCATGCGGGAGAGGAACAAAGCGATCCCGCTGGTGCCCGCGTACAGACTCGGCCCCAAGGCTCCGTGGGCAATGCCGTCTTCCTCCAGGAAATCCGCTGTCCAGTTGCACCGTCCCCGGCTCCACAGGGCGTCGCGGCAGAGGCGCGCGGCAATCCGGCCGGCAATGTCCAGGTAGTCGGGATTCATACGGTGGGGAACGGAAACTCGTAGCGATCCAGGGAGCCCGCGTTGAGCCAGGGCCGGTCGAGCGATAACCCGCGCCGCTCGAATTGCCGCCGGACCTCTTCGAACCGCTCCTCCGCCGGCTTGCCGCGAGTGGCTGTCATCGCCTCCGCCAGGATCTTGCAACGGTGTTTTCCAAAGCTGTCGCCGGGGTCTTCCGCGAACCCCAACCCGTCGGCCAGACGCCGTGCAAACAGCGGAGTGCCGGCGTTGAGCCAGTCCCTCATCCGCGCATGAACCCTCTCGACGAGCAGCGCCGCGATGGCATAATACCGCCGGTGCAAATATAGAACCGCCGCGTCCCGACGGGGATAATCCGCCGCCCGAGTGCCGCACTTGAATTGAAACGCAATCTGAAAACGATTGAAATCGAGGGTGACAGCCTCCATCAACCGCGGCGCACCCTCCGCCGAGACGTTCCAATAGAAGCGCAGCGTCTGCTCGCTATCCGCAAACCCGCCGGCTGTATCTCCGAAAGCATAATAGAAGCCCGGCTGCATATCCGCGGATCCGCCCGGCAGGAAAATGCTGACCGGTTTCCCGGCTTTCGGTCCGGCGCCCAGGCCGCGATGGGTCAAGTACTCGCCGGGAAGAAACGAGCGGGCCGCGCCGCTTTTCAGCGCCAGAATTCGTCCTCCGTCGAGGAGCTGATCGATGTGCCATCCTTCATCCCAGGCCGGGCGGCTCCGGTTGGCCGCGGCCAGAATCGAGGTCAGGTCCCGATCGGCCGCGCCGGCATTGTCGGCATGGGCGGCAGGCGGCGGATCCAGAACGGATTGCGTATAGCAGCGGGCGTACAGCACGTCGGTCAGCTTGCCGGCATCGTCCTGCCCGGGCAGATCGGCCGCCAGGATAGCCATCAGCTCCTTATGCACTGGCGCTCAACTTTCCTAAAGGCGTTCCGATCAGTTGCTCCGCCGCCCAATCCGGACGCGTGAAAACGTTCAAGCTGCCCTGCATCAGGCGGACGGCCGCGCCGGTCATCGCCTCGGCCTTTTCCAGGGTTTCGAACGCGGTTTGGA
>JBEKYD010000219.1:0-13059 GCA_049511335.1 Bryobacteraceae bacterium
CACAGCGCCGCGAGCGAATAAAGACATGCGTACAGAATCCCAATGGCGATCAGCGGCGGCCAACGCAAGGCGGCCGGCAGCAGAAATCGGCGCACCGCCAGCAAACCAGCCACCGACAGCACCACCAACGCGAGCGGGCGGCCGAACACCTGCCCCAGAAAAACAAATTGGTCCATCTGCAGCTCGCGGCACACCAGCCGGCTCAACAACAGGCAGCGGACCACGATCATGCCGCACACCACCACTAGCGCCGTGCCTGACAGGCCCCAGCGGGGCAACACCAGGGCGACCGAGCCGGTCACCAACAGTGCTTCCACCAGCAAAGCTACCGAGTAAGTGGTGTAGCGCGCCATTCCCATCAGCACCGATGCCGAAATGAATTGACCCATCCAGCAGGTGTAGCCGATGAGCAACAGCGGCATGAGCACGGCCACCTGGTCGCCGAACTCGCGGTTCACCAGGACTCTGCAGACGGAACCGCCGAATACGAACAGGTACCCGGCCGGCAAGCACCACAAAGCCAGGCAATAGCGGTTGCCCGTGCGCGTCAATCGGGCGATGTTGTCCCGCTCGCCTATGGCTTGCAAGTGAGTCACTTTGGGCGTCGTCACCAGCGCCACCCGGCTGATACCGTCGGCGGCGTAATCCAATAGACGCTGCGTCTGGGAAAAGTAAGTGACCGAACGTGTGGATTGATAGCGGCTGATCAGGGCGGGCAGCATTCCCTGCTGGAACCGTGCCCCGATCATGCCGCTGACAATTTGTTTCGCATAAGATAGAATCTGCCGCGCTGCCCGCAGGTGAATGTTTCTAGGCGAGAGGCGTAGCTCGGGGAAAACGCGCCGGCAGAACAGATAGGTCGCGATATAGCAGCACGTCTGCCCCAGCAACAAAGCGATCCCCATCTGCTTCAGGCCGTATCCCTGCATCACCAGGATGACGCTCAGCGGGCCGCGGACCAGGGGAGCCAACATGGCGGCGCGGTTGCTCAGGTCGAACCGCTGGAATCCCTCGAGCGCTGCGGCAAAAACGTTGAACACCAGCCCGGCCGCCCAACTGGCGCCTACCACGCGCAGCAGGAACGGAAATGCCGGGTCGTTCACATGCAGAACTCCGGCGATGCGCCCGGCCCCCACCCATCCGCACACCAGAATCAATCCTCCGGCCAAAACGGAATAGGCTATAGCCGTGTTGAGGAGTTGGTTGATCTCTCCGGTCCGGCCTAGAGCGCGAAATTCCGCGGTGAGCTTCACCGTAGCCGGCCGGAAGCCCAGATCGATCATCCAAAACGATTCCACCAGCGAAGCGGCAACCGTCCAAACACCGTACTGCGCCGTTCCCAGCCGGCGAATCAGGTACGGCATTACCACTAGGCTGGAAAACAGGATGGCGGCGAATCCCAGCCAACTCCAGATGATGTTCAGGAAGTACGCCCAGCGGCTATGCGGGTCTGGAACGGACACTCCCCGTATTATGGCAGGGAGCGGCATCGGGGCACCAGATTACCGAAGGCCACCGTTATTTGTGTACCCGAACGATCAAGGGGATAGATTTCATCCAGGGCGTCCCGGCGGAGCCCTCGCAATTCAGGCACTCGTCGCCGCGGCTCTTAAACCACAACATCGCCTCGTAACGGTCGATCGTATTCACGGCGTCGCTGTCCGGCTCCCAGTAGTCCTTGTAGTTGGGCTCCAGCCGCCGGTAGTGGAGCCGGGTAGGCCCGAACCAGGGCGCCAGGGTCCGAACTATACGATCCGGAATTCGCCCCGCTGCCTGGTACAGCACTGAGGCGCGCAGGGGCACGCTGGCCTTTATGAGCTTCCCCTTCCAGTCAAAGTCGGAATAGGGGCGCACATCGTATCCCCCGGCCGCCCACGGCCTGACGTTCCAGGCGGGCCACAGGAATAACACCCCGTTGTTCTTCACCACGCGCCGCGTCTCCAGCAGGGCCTGTTCCGGGTTCGGCACGTGCTCGAATACCCAAATGCTCCAGGCCCCATCGAACGAGTTATCCGGGAACGCCATAGCTGTCGCCGAACCCAGAACGAATTTCTTATGGTAGAAGCGGCCCACGCTCGACGAGATGTCAAGCCCCGTGTAATTCTCCACGGTATCCTGCAAATAGCCCCGTCCCGAACCAATGTCCAGAACCGCGCCGTTGCCGAGACCGTACCTGGCCGCAAATTCTGCGACCCGTTCATTAATGTGGTCCTTCTCCGCTGCCGCGATCGCCACCTGAAGGTACTTCGTTTCATATGCGGAGTTGGACTCCTCCTCGGTTGCGGTCCCGGCCTTGTACGCCTCGGCGTAATAAGCGCGGCTCTTTTCGACCTGTTGCGGGCTTAAGGGCGCATCGACATCGTAGGGGAACTCCGCGGCCGCAATCGAAACGATGGCGGCTACCAGCGCAATCGCGCAACCGGCGAGCCACTGGCGCAGTCTAGATCCGGCATACACTCCTCGAATTATACAATGAAGTGCGTTTCGGTCTTCTCGGCCACTGCCGGTGCGGGCCACCTCACGGCAGAGCCGCCAGCACTGAGCGGCGCAGGGTGTCTTCGCCGCCCAGCGGCCGGGCGTACGCGAGCGCCGCATTGCCATACCGGCTTCGCATCGCATCGTCGTTCCAGGCACGCTCGATGGCGTCACGCAAGGCCGCCGGATCGCCCGCCGGAACGATGATGGCTTCGCGGCCGGTAAGCACGTCGCTCACTCCGAGGCCCTCGGAGACGATGACGCATTTGCCCAGCGCCATCGCCTGCAGATACACGCCGATCCCCGCCTGGGTGGTGGAATCCCGCACGATCGGAATCGCCACCAGCCGCGCCGCCGCCATGGTCCGGATGAAGAACTCAGGCGACTGATCGTTGGCGCTGACTTCGACATTCGCTGGAATTCTCAGGCCGGCCATCGACGATCCGTGCGGCCGCATGTCCGATTCCGATGACGTCACCACTTTGACCGGATAGCCCAGCGGCTCGACCGCCGCGAACAGGGTGGCAAAATCCCGCCGCGAGCGCCCGCCGCAAAAGATGTAGCCGGCGTCCGTGGCCGCGGCCTTCTCGATCAACTCGATGCCATTTATCTTGAACGGAATGTAATGAAACCGCCCGGCCGGGATACCGAACTGCCGTTGAAACACCGAGCTGTCCTTGAAATACACCAGCATGCGATCGATGCGGCGCAGGCTCCAAGCGGCCAGCCTGAGCCGCCAACCGCGGGGATCGCCCACGAAGAAATCCAGCGTCGTAATGCGGCACCGGTGGAAGGGAACCATCGCCAGCACCGCCCGAAACCAGATCGCGTCCGGCAAAGAAAAGTGGATGACGAGATGGTCGCTCGCGAGCGCCGACAACAGCAGCCGAACGCGCCGTTTCCAATGCGAGGGATACTGGCTGGCCGGAAAACCGTGAACCACGGTTCCCGCTGGTGCGACGCGCTCCAGGCCGTGGATATCGGTGGTGATCCGCAAGGCTCGAGTTCCCATCAGGCCCGGGGCGAAAACGCGCAAGCACATCTCGCCCCTTCACGCGCGGCGAATGAGGCTCGCCGGTGTGCCATCGTTATTTGTGTACCCGAACGATCAACGGCAGCGACGTCATCCACGGCATTCCGGAGGAGCCCTCGCAGCTCAGGCACTCGTCGCCTCGGCTCCGGAACCACAACATCACCTCGTAACGGTCGATGGAGTTCACGGCGTCGCTGTCGGCTTCCCAGTAGTCCTTCCAATTGGGCTCCAGCCGCCGGTAGTGGAGCCGCGTAGGCCCGAACCACGCCGCCATTCCGCGCACCATTCGGTCCGGGATTCGCGCCGCCGCCCGATACGGCACCGAGGCGCGCACCGCGATGCTGGCTTTGACCAGCTTCCCTTTCCAGCGGAAGTCGGAATACGGCCGAACGTCGTATCCCTGGGCCGCCCACGGTTTGCAGTCCCAGGCAGGCTCCAGGAACAAGACCGCGTTATTCTTCATCACGCGCCGGGTCTCCAGCAGCGCCTGTTCCGGATTCGGCACGTGCTCCAAAACCCAAATGGTCCACACGCCATCGAAAGTGTTGTCCGGAAACGGCATGGATGTGGCCGAACCCAGAACGAACTTCTTGTGGTAGAAGCGGCCCACGCTCGATGAGATGTCGAGCCCCGTGTAATTCTCTACGATGTCTTGCAGATAGCCCCGTCCCGAACCGATGTCCAGAACGGCGCCCTTGGCCAGACCGTACTTGGCGGCAAAACTCGAGACCTGCTCGTCGATGTGCGCCGCCTGCGCCCAGTAGGTCGCGATCCGTATGTATTTGTTGTCGTAGTCCGAAGCCGGGTGCTCTTCGGTCGTGGCGCCCGCCTTGTATGCCTCGGCGTAATAGGCGCGGTTCTTCTCCACCTGCTCCGGGCTCAGCGGCGCATCCACATCGTAGGGGAACTCCGCCGCCGCAATCAGAACGATGGCGGCCACCAGAGCGATGGCACAACCGGCAACCACCCGGTGCGTGCGAGACCTGCTAAACGGGACCGCCATTGGATTCTGTCCGCGCCCCTTTCCCAAATACGCAGCATCGATTATAACGTTCCGAGGGCGAACCGGTGCACTCGGTGCTTCGGTTCGGCTGCTATGCTGGATTTCGGGGTGATCAGGCCGAAAATCAAGGTACTCTCGATTATGGAGGCGAGCTTCGTCACCGGGCCGGCCAAGAATCTTCTGGAATTCGCCAATAGGAGCGCCAACTCCCCCGATGAGCTTCCGGATATCGAGCTGGTGGTGGCCGGTTACCGCCGCGGCGCCGAACCGGAGAGCGCGTTCCTCGGCGCGGCCCGCGCCGCGAATTTGCCGGTCGAAGCGATCGCCGAAAATGGCCGCTTCGACCGAGCCGTCCCGGCCCGCATCGCCGAACTTGTCCGGACTCTCGACCCGCAGATCGTCCAGACCCACAATGTCAAATCCCACTTCTTTCTGCGCCAATCCGGATTGTGGCGCGACCGCGCCTGGGTGGCATTTCACCACGGGTTCACCGCCGAAGACCTGAAAATGCGCTTGTACAATGCCACCACCCGCTGGTCGCTGCCGGCCGCGCGTCACGTGGTGACCGTGTGCCAGCCTTTCGTGCAGCAACTGGTGCGGCGTGGCGTGCGGCCCGAGCGCATCAGCGTACGGCATAACTCGGTGAAACCGTTTGCGCCGCTGGAGGCCGATTCGCTCCGCGCAGCGCGCGCCGAAATTCCCGCCGCCCAAGGCACGCCGCTGATCGTGACCATCGGCAGACTATCGTCGGAAAAGGGTCATTTGGACTTGATGGAGGCGGCGGCCGAACTTCTCCGCGTCAACGACCGATTCCACCTGGTGCTGGTGGGCGAAGGCATCGAGCGCCCGCGAATCGAAGCTGCCCGGCGCCGGCTGGGCTTGCAGAACCACGTCACCTTGGTGGGGCTGCGCGCCGATGTGCGTCCGTACTATGCCATGGCGGATATCGTGGCCATCCCCTCGCGTTCCGAAGGCTCGCCCAACGTGCTGCTGGAGGCCATGATTTCTTCCCGGCCCATCGTCGCCACCAGGGTGGGCGGGATCCCCGAGATCGCGACCCACCGGGAAACCGCCCTGCTGGTGGACGCACGCGACCCGGCCGCGATGGCAGGCGAGCTGGCGCGCTTACTGGGGGAGGAAGACCTGCGCGTGCGCCTGGCCGCGCAAGCCCGGCGGCTGGCGGAAGAATCCTACTCCCCGGATGCCTACCGCCGTGGGCTGATCGGACTTTACCTGGAGATTCTGGCGGCATGAGCGAAGCTGTCTCAGTGCCCCGTGTCTCCGTGCCGCGCGTCTCAGTAGTCGTCCCGCTCTATAACAAAGAGCCTTACATCGGCCGCGCGCTCGATTCGATTCTGGCCCAGACGCTGGCGGAGATCGAAGCGATTGTGGTGGACGACGGCTCGACCGATAGCGGCGCCGGCGTGGTGAGCGCTTGCCGCGACCCCCGCGTGCGCTTGATCCGCCAGGCCAACGCCGGTCCGGGCGCGGCCCGCAATCGAGGTGTGCGGGAGGCCGGCGCGGACCTGGTGGCGTGGCTCGATGCCGACGATTCCTGGGAACCCGGCTATCTCGCCGAAAGCGTTCGGGTGCTCGAAGAATACGGTCAGGCGGTCGCTTCGCTCACTTGGGCCATGATCGAGTATCCCGGCCCTTTCTCTACCGCCGTCCGCTGGAAGCGGATCGGGATCCCCGAGGGCCGCTACCGGGTTACGGCCTCTACCGCCCCGGAATTGATGGCCGGCTTTCTGGCCCATATGCTGCCCTCGTCGACCGTCATGCGCCGCCGGGTTTTTCTCGCGCTGGGCGGGTTCTATGAAAAAAATCGCTGCCTCTACGCCGAAGACGCCTATCTGTGGCTGAAGCTGCTGCTTACTTCCGAGGTGGCATTTTGCTCGCGCGCGCCGGTGCACAAGGATTGCGCCGCGGCCGAGCTGAGCACCAACCTTGCCGGGGTTCGCCCGGTGGAACCTTTTCTGCTCGACCCCAGCGGAGTCGAAACCGCGTGCCCGCCCGAGCTGCACCCCCTGCTTCATTCCGTTCTGGCGCTCCGAGCCTGCAAAACCGCCGGGGTATACGGTTACTTCGGCCAGCCGGCGCGGGCGCGAGAGCTGGTGCGGAATTTCGTTCGGCTCTCCGACTGGCGCCTGCCCTGGTTCTTTGCAGGCTTGCTGGGCTGCACGCCGTTAGCGAAATGGGCCGGCGCGGCGGCGCGTTGGCTCGGCTGGAACTTGAGACAATCCCATGCCCAATAGCAGAGTCTGGCTCCTGTTCGGAGCCTTAGTGCCGATCGTTGCGGCGGTATCGGTGTTCTTCGCCACCGCGGCCAGTGGCGTCCCTTTCGCTTACGACGAGGCGGATTACATGTACGCCGGAACCCGCGGGGTCACGGCCAATTTTCTCGACCGCGATGCCATTCCCTTTAGCGAATACGTGCGCAAGGGAGTGGAGCTGGTGCGCCATCCCGAAGAGCGCGCCAGTATCTCGCGGTTCGTGAGGTCGAGCGGCGATCTATCGTTCTATCGCCACTACCACGGCCCGGTTTATGCTTACTGGCTGGCGCTGTGGCACGCTTTCGGCGCCCGAAGCGAGGTGACGTACCGCGCCAGCGGCATTCCGTTGCACGCGCTGGCTGCGCTGGCTTTGTTCTGGCTGTTTCTGATGACTTTTCCCGAATATCCGCCTGAGATCGCCTTTTTCGCCGCTTTACTGTTCGTCATGAACCGCACCGCCCTGCTGGCGGCCACGTTCATTACCCAGCATGTAATCTTCGAAGTTCTCTCGCTCTTTACCCTGTTCGCGGTTGCGCTGTTCTTTCGCACCGGAGAGCTTCGCTGGTGGTACCTCACCGCGGTTTTGGCCGCTGCCGAATTTGCCACCGTCGAAATCGCCGTGGTGTTGATGACTGCTCTGCTGCTCAGCCTCGTTCTGTTGCGGTGGAAGGATGGGATCGGCCGTCTCGCCGGGTTGGTGGCTCGCGGCGCGGCCTGGTTCCTGCTCACGCTGGTGGTGCTCTGGCCCAAAGGCCTGCTCCAGCTCAACGCTCTGAAAGGCTATTTATACCTGGCTTACATGGCTATCCAGCGAAAGACTTTCAGCCCGATCAGCGCCACCGAGCTGTGGGTCTTCCGGCTCAAGACTTATCCGCTCGAATTTGTTTTGCCGTTCGCCGCCATGCTGGCGGGCGTGTGGCTGATTCGCCGGCCGAAAGCCCGTCCCACCCTGGTCCCGTTCGTCTGCTACGCAGTCCTGTTTTTCCTGGTCACGCTCAAGGTCACCGCGCCCTTCACTTATTACCACGCCTCTTTAATGTCTACGCTGGCCGTGGTCACCGGCTGCGTGTTGGGCGAGATCTGGCGGCGCGCGCCGGCTACGGCAAGAATGGCCATCGCTGCTCTGGTGGTTGTGCCGCTGGTTTGGCTCGATGCCGGCTTCCACCGGGAGAAAATACTGGACCGTGAAGCGCCTTCGCTCGCGGCCGACGTTCTCAAGTACACCCGGTCGTACACCGCGCAGGCGGACGTGCGCACGGTGTTCTTGCCTTTCGATCTTGTGCCCACCATGCACTATTACCTTCCGAACATCCCGGTGACCGGTTACGATACCGACTGGACCAACGATCGATTGGCCGGCGAATCTCTGCAAGCTTCTCCCGACCTGGTACTCTGCCGGGAGTCGACCTGCATGACGCTGGAGCGCCTGTGGCCGGAAGGCGCGGTTGTCCATCGCGCTCCGGTAAGCCGCACTCCCAGCGGGGAACCTCTCAATGCGATCGGATTAACCGACCCGGGCCACCACTAGCGTCTGCCCCAGGTTGTAGGTCAGCCGCGTTTCCGCCAGCCCGATATGCGCAAGCAGATTCGCCGCCGCACCCATCGCCGGGAAGTATTGCGCCGCGCGGCGAGCGGCGTAGCCCAGCGGCTGAGCCGTCCGGAACGGGCGATAGCCGACGACGCGGAATCCGGCGCGTTCCAACTGGCGCGCCATGGTAGTGCGCGTGTAATAGAGCCAATGCTCGCCCTGCCAAAACGGCCAGCGTTTCCCCAATAGGCGCGCCGCCAGCGATCCGACATCCGGATAATTCACCAGCAGCAACCCGCCTGGCTCCAACAGCGACGCGGCGGCCGCCAGCGTGTCGTGCGGATTCGGCAATTGTTCCACGCTATCCCAGAGGGTGACGACATCGAAACTTCCCGGCTCGAACATGCCGGGGTCCAGCACTCCGTCGCGAATGTCCAGCAGGTACCGGTCGCGCCCGAAGCTGGCCAGCCAGCGGCTCGGTTCCACGCCCACGGTTTCAAAGCCGTAGCGGCGCGCGGCCACTAGGAATGCGCCGCCGCCGCAACCAATATCAAGCAGGTTTCGCCACCGGCAGTCGAACTTCAGTTCCCGCAAGATCGAGCCCAGCGTCCTGCCGAACGCCCGGATGCGCGCCTCATTTCGCGCCACGAACATCCGGTCCTCGGCTTCCGCGTGACCGTTTGGCACGGGCGCGGGGATGGGCCTCGGGTTGAGGTAAACCAGCGAGCACGATCGGCATCGCACCACCCGATCGAAGCGTAGACGGCCGTTTGGCGTGCGATGGACGGTTCTCAACTCGCCGGCGCCCGCGACAGCCGGATACCGGGCTGGCCGCAGGACCTCGAACCGCTCCGCGCCGCATACCGGGCACGGAACCGTTTCAAGCCATTCGCCGATGCGCTCCGCAACTCGCGAGGCAGTAGCGACTCTGGTATCGTATGCCACATTAAGTGGTGCCGCGGAGCGGCGTCTTTTCTCAACTAATACAGGCCGCCGAGACCGAAAAGACCGCATTTCCTGCGCCCTCTTTTCTTGTCTTCGGCCCGACTCCGGTTGTTATTCTGGAGTTTCCACCATGGTTCCACCTAACCAGGTTCATTCCGAACAGGTTCAGCCCAGCCGGCTGGAACCGGACCGAGCTCGGGCCGATGCCGATCAGCCGAGCCGGCGGATTCGGGCAGCGGCCGTAGGCGCCGGTTACGTTGCCAATCACCATCTGCGCGCGCTGCGCGACCTGCCGTTCGTAGATATCGTAGGCATCGCCGATCGGGATGCCACCCGCGCCGCCCAAGCGGCCGCTAAGTTCGGTGTGCCAGCCGTCTTCCGCAACCTGGCCGAGATGCGCGCCGCGAGACCGGACGTGATTCATGTGCTCACGCCGCCCGCTTCGCACTGCGCGCTCGCCGTGGAAGCGCTCGAGATGGGTTGCCACGTGTTTGTAGAGAAGCCCATGGCCGAAACGGCCGAAGAGTGCGACCGCATGATCGCCGCCGCGCTCGGCAACGGCCGCATTCTTTCCATCGGCCATTCCGCCCGCTTCGACCCGGTCGTGCTGCGCGCCGCCGCAATGGCGAAACGCGGCGCGTTGGGCGACGTCATCGCGGTCCACTTTCTGCGCAGCTCGGACTATCCTCCCTACGCCGGCGGTCCCTTGCCGGCTCCTTACCGTCAGGGTTCCTACCCATTCCGCGATCTTGGCGTGCACGGTTTCTATTTGATGGAGTTGTTTCTCGGCCCCCTCGAGGACATGAGAGTCAGCTATGGCGAAAGCGGCCGCGATCCCCTGCTGACCTTCGACGAATGGCGCGCCGAGGTGCGCGGGCGCACCGGCAGCGGTTACATGTTTCTCTCCTGGAATTCCCGGCCCATCCAGAATGAATTGCTGATTCACGGCACGCGCGGCTTTCTGCACGTGGATTGTTTCCTGCAGACCTGTCAGCTCAGCCGCACCCTGCCCGGGCCGAAGCAGATCGGCATGGTCGTCGAGGGCACGCTAAATGCGATTGGCAAATCCTTCGCCGTGCCGTGGAATATGGTTCGATTCGCCAGCGGGAGGCTTAAGCCCTCTCCCGGCATTTATCGCGGAGTGCAGGATTTCTATTGCGCGCTGGCAGCGGGCGAGGAGCCTCCGGTATCGATGGAGGAAGGCCGCCGCGCGGTTGCGTGGGTGGCCCATGCTTCTCAGGAGGCGGACCGCGAAAAGGCGGACCGCTTGGCCAGTGCCGCTGCCGAGCGGTTGGCTCCGGCCCGCATTCTGGTTACCGGCGGCTCCGGATTTCTGGGCCGCGCGCTGGTGGAGCGGCTGCGGCGGAACCCGGATCCGCTGCGCTTGCTGCTGCGCCGTCCGCCCCGGCCGGGCAGCTCCGCCGATCCCACCGCGTCCGGCGCGCCGCTTTCGATCGTCTACGGCAGCCTGGGCCAGCCCGATGTCGTCGACCGCGCCATGACCGGCGTCGATCTGGTCTTTCATCTAGGCGCCGCCATGAAAGGCCCCAAGGAAGAATTCCAGCAGGGAACCGTCTGGGGAACGCGCAACATCGTCGAAGCGTGCCTCCGCCACCAGGTGCGGCGCCTGGTTTACGTCAGTTCCCTGGGCGTCCTCGATCACGCCGGCCACGTCAGCGGCGATCCCGTTACCGAGACTTCGCCGCTCGAGCCTTTTCCCGAACGACGCGGCGCTTACACCCAAACCAAGCTCGAAGCCGAACGAATCGTCCTCGATGCCGCCGCCCGGCAGGGGCTGCCCGCCGTGGCGATCCGCCCCGGCCAGATCTTCGGTCCCGGCGCGGAGGATGTCACGCCCAACGGCGTCATCGCCATCGCCGGCCGCTGGATCGTCGCCGGAAGGGGAAAACGAAAGCTGCCCTTGATCTACGTCGACGACGTGATTGACGGTCTGCTCCAGGCCGCCGAGAACGATGCCGCTCTCGGCCGCATCGTGAACCTGGTGGATCCCACACCGGTCGATCAAAACCAATACCTGGCGGCCTGCAGGCGCAAGAAAGTGATGCGCATGCCGGTCTGGTTGCTCATGACATTGGCTTACCTGGTGGAGTTGCTCGGCAAGATCCTAAGGCGCGGCGTGCCGCTTTCCCGCTACCGCGTCCGTTCCTTGCAGCCGCTCTACCCGTTCGATCTCACGGCGGCGGCCACCTTGCTGAATTGGCGGCCGCGCGTGGGCGCGCAAGAGGGATTGAGGCGCACCTTTCCGGCCTAGAAGCGTCCGATGCCGGCTGACAAGACAGTAGCATGCTGGGCCGCGCCATACTTTGAACCGTCCTGGGACGATCCTCTCACGTATACTGTTCGTTATCGGAACGCAAACAGAAATCCGTGAATGAGCACCGCTGATCGCATGGCAGAAATGAGTCGCAAAGCACTGGCGCCGTGGGCAATATCGAACCGAACCGCCGCTCTCGTCATCTTTGTTCTGTCGTTTAGCATTCGGATCGGCTTGGTGATCGCGCTAGGCGCGTATCATGAGCAAGAACGGACTGAGCTGATTAATACGGCGGTATCGATTGCGGAGGGGCACGGGATGGCCGACGCATATGGTCCCGGTTCAGGGCCGTCGGCCCACGTCACTCCGCTCTATCCCCTCCTGCTAAGTCTTGCATACCGCTTTTTCGGAGTGGGCCTCATGGGCGCCTTTGCGCAACAGGTCGTGGGTTGTGCGATTACGAGCCTCGGATACGCCCTGATACCTTTTGTTGCAGCGGCACTTGATCTACCCCACGAGGTGGGAGTGTTTTCGGGCCTATTCGCGGCCCTCCTGCCGATTAACTTTTGGGCTGAGCGCGGAAGCTACGCCGACAGCTTGGCCGGATTGCTTATTGCGATAACTTACCTCCAATGCGCGAAGAAACTGGATAAATCCCCGCTGTCATGGCGCTGGGCAGTTCAGATCGGGTTGTTTGCCGGATTGGTTTGGCTCAGTACTCCGAATCTCCTTCCTTTCCTCGCGGCCGCGCTCCTATTCACAGTCTATGGACACGGGCGTTCCGCGATCAGCGTGTCCGCGCTTCTGATTGTGACCGCGGCCCTGGTGGTGGCGCCCTGGATCGTGCGAAACTACCGCGTTCTCGGCGCTCCCGTCCTGACGCGCTCCAATCTGGGTATGGAGTTGGCAATGTCAAACACGGATGGGGCCGTGCCTACGACAGATCAGAACCGCACGCCCGGGAGTGTCGTCGCAAGGCAGCATCCTTATTCCAATTTGACCGAGCGCCGAAAGCTGGCGAGCCTTGGAGAGGTCGAATACAACAGGCGACGCATGCGGGAAGCCGAGCTTTGGATCGAGACCCACCCACGCAAATTCATGGCGCTGACGTGTTCGCGGTTTGTACATTTCTGGTTCCCCGTAATGCTGCGGCTTCCTCAGACGTTGCTGACATGGATGATCACGGTGCTGGGAGCTGTTGGCTTTTCCATATACCTCAAGCAGCCGTCTCGCGCGAAGGTGTTGCCGTGCCTTGTCTTCATCCTGTATCCCCTGCCGTACTACGTCCTCGAAACAACCAGCCGTTTCCGGTTTCCACTGGAGTCTACCATCCTGCTTTTCGCATGCTTGTTCTTGTCTCGCCTTGTCCCTATGGTTCAAGCTCACCGAGGGCGGACCTCATAAGCGCTAGCGGGAGTTTACTGCCAACTCCAGATTCGTAGCCCGCACCTCCGGATAACCTACTGAAAAGTCACCACTTGTCACCGCTCTTGCGGTTCACTTGTTGTATTACCCTATTTGAGGCCT
>JBEKYD010000220.1:0-13057 GCA_049511335.1 Bryobacteraceae bacterium
CGGGTGCCAGGATGGCCTTACACCCCGCCTTCGAACCCTGTTACCGGTTCAGCTTGAACGTAACGATGATCGGGGCGATGACTTCTACCGGCTCGCTGTTCAGATAGGTGGGCCGGTAGACCCATTGACTGACGGCACTGACCGCGGCGGCGACAAGCAGGGGATGACCGCTCAGCACGCGCAGTTCCTTGAGGCGGCCATCGACGCCGATGACGCTGGTCAATTCCACGGTTCCTTCGATGCGCATCTCACGCGCCAGAGTAGGATAGATGGGTTGGACGCGGTGGAGCAGGCGAGCTTCCTGGACGTCGCCGCCGATTTTGATGCGCGCCGGTGTGGGCGGTACGGCTCTGGCAGCCGGAGCGGCGGTCTCCGCCCGCGGCAGCGGAGTGACACGCGCGCTATCGAGGATGGCGGTGACCAGTCCCAGACCGGGGCCGTTTGCCTGGCCAGTGCCGACGCCATCCGGCATACCGACTACGCCGACATAATCCGGCGGATCAACGATCTCGATCGGGTGGGCCGGGACGCGCGTGGGGAGTTGCAGCATGCGGGGATCGAACGGTTGCGTGTTCCTCGGGACCACCTGGGCATGCGGCGCGGCGGGAGGCCGGTGCGCCGGAGCCAACGGCGCGGAGGGCTCGAGCAGCGCGATCAACAATTGCGGACGCGGCATGGCCTGCGGCCACAACATGGGAATCAGCACCGCAGTGCCGATGACGAGACTTTCGATGGTAATGCCCAACCCGGTGGCCAACGCCCGCCGGCCGGACGTGGAACTCAATAGAACGGCTTGTTCGAACATAACATTCCTCCTCCTGTCGAAACCATCCAAGCTCTCAGACACGGGAGACCCGCGTCGCCGAAGGTTTGAGGAGGGCGGCCGCTCTCGCTACAACCCGCTTACTAATTGACGCCTTCTACACACCATAGACACCGGAACCGCGCGGAAGTTTCCGGGGTTGGGGCGGAGTGGGGAAGCAGATGCGGGAGGTCAGAAGTCAGGAGTCGGAATTAAGACGCATCGCGACCCCGGCGCATGCTTCTGGCTTTTGATTCCGATATCGATTGTCGATATCGGATGTCAATATTACTAGAATGCCAACTTGGCCGAGGTAGGGCAGACCACGAAAAACGATGATCTGCCCCACGGAGCTGCGGTTGCCTAAGTAGCGGGCTCGCCGCCGAGGATGCGGCGGCGCTCGAGTTCTTCCAGGTACGCGGCGTCTTGTTGAGCGGTGGGGAATTCGAGGCAACGGTCCGGGCCGGCCAGATCTATTGTCCAGGCTGGGATCGGTCGGTCGGCGGCGACGATTACGATGAGGCCGGCGGCCAGGCCGGCGGCGGCGATGGGCGGAAGGTGTTCGCCCGCGGCGGTTGCGTCCAACACCTGAGTCACGGCGCCGCGCTCGAAAAGGACGCGCTCGAGACGGCAGGTGGCATCCCAGCCCGCGGTCATCCAGACGATGGCGGCGGTGTGGCCGTGGCGGGAGGCGCGTTCGCGAGCGGTGACGGGCGCGGATTCGGCGCCGGCGATGCCCGGTCCGGTGCGGGGCGCGCGCGGGTCCGAGATCATGCCGGCGGCGACGGTTTCGTTGGAGAGCGGATCGATGAGGATGAACGCGCCGGTGACGCGGTTGCGGCGGTAGGGATCGACGAACAGCGGCTTGCGGGTTTCGACGACGACGGCGCCGATTTCGTTGAGCCGCAACTCGGCGGCGGGCTCCTGACCGAGCGTGTTCACGTCGAAGCGGCAACGGATGGAGCGCACGCGCGCTTTTACTTCCTGAGTGGTGTGCTTGACGAGGTAATCGCGTTTGAGGTCGAGCGGGGTGTGGCTCATCCACACCAGGCGCGCCTCGAGGGTGCGAAGGATTTCGGGCGGGCAGGCCGGATCGACCAGCATGTCGCCGCGGCTGATATCGAGTTCGTCTTCGAGGCAGACGGTGACCGAGAGCGGAGCGAAGGCGCGCGGCAGGTCGCCGTCGTAGGTGGCGATGGATTCGATGCGCGAGGTGCGCCGGGAAGGCAGCACCATCACGGTCTCGCCGGGGGTGAGAATGCCGGAAGCCACCTGGCCGGCGTAGCCGCGGAAGTTCTGATCGGGGCGGATGACGTACTGCACGGGGAAGCGCATTTCCGACCGATGGCGGCGGGCGGTGATGGGCGCGGTTTCGAGATGGCTGAGAAGGCTCTCGCCACCGAACCAGGGCATGCGCGCGCTTTTCGAAACTACGTTATCGCCGAGCAGCGCGCTGATGGGGATGAAGTTCAGGCGGGGAATGCCGAGCGGCGCGGCGAAAGCGGTGAACTGGCGGCGGATGGTTTCAAAGACATCCTGGCTCCAATCCACCAAATCCATTTTGTTGACCGCGACCACGACGTGGGGAATGCCGAGCAGGGATGCGATGAAGGCGTGGCGGCGCGACTGGGGCAGAACGCCGTTGCGGGCGTCCACCAATACGATGGCCAGATGGGCGGTGGAAGCGCCGGTGGCCATATTGCGGGTGTACTGCTCGTGGCCGGGGGTATCGGCGATGATGAACTTGCGGCGGGGGGTTTCGAAATAGCGGTAGGCGACGTCGATGGTGATGCCCTGCTCGCGTTCGGCGCGGAGGCCATCGGTGAGGAGGGCGAAATCCACGCCGCCGGCGGTCTGGCTGGAGCGTGCCTGGGCGACCGACGCCAGTTGATCCTCATAGACGCCTTTGGAATCGAACAGGAGGCGGCCGATGAGGGTGCTTTTGCCGTCGTCGACGCTGCCGGCGGTGGAAAAGCGCAGGAGGTCCTTATCCTGCTCCTGGCGCAGGAAGCTTTCGAGCGCGGCTTCGCGATCGGTGGAAGGGGCCGGGACTGGCTGAGCCGCGGCACCGGCCTGGCGCCAGTCCCACACTGGCTCCGGATGGGCCATTAGAAATAGCCCTCGCGTTTCTTCAATTCCATGGAGCCTTCGCGATCGTGATCGATGACGCGATTTTCCCGTTCCGAGCGGCGGAACAGCATCATCTCCTGGATGATTTTGGGCAGCGTGTCGGCTTGGGAGCGGATGGCGCCGGTGCAGGGCGTGCAGCCGAGAGAGCGCATGCGGCACATGACCGGCTCGGGCTTCTCGCCGGGCAGCAAAGGAATGTCGTGCTCCACCGGAATCAGCATCTCGCCGCGCACCACCATGCGCCGCGGGCGGGCGAAGTACAGCGGGACGATGGGGATATTTTCCAGGTGAATGTACTGCCACACGTCCATTTCGGTCCAATTGGAAAGGGGAAAGACGCGGATGCTTTCGCCCTTGTCGATGTGGCTGTTGAAGAGGTTCCAGAGCTCGGGGCGCTGATTTTTCGGGTCCCACTGGCCGAAGGAGTCGCGGAAAGAATAGACGCGCTCCTTGGCGCGCGATTTTTCCTCATCGCGGCGGGCCCCACCGAAGGCGGCGTCGAAACCGCCACCGCAGAGGGCGTCGAGCAGGGCGCGGGTTTTCAGCAGGCCGCAGCATTTTTCGGTGCCGAGGCGGAAAGGGCTGGCGCCCGCTTCGACGGCTGCGCGGTTGGTATGGACGATGAGGCGGGCGCCGATGGAAGCGCAGAAACGGTCGCGAAACGCCACCATTTCGCGGAACTTGTAGGTAGTATCGACGTGCAGCAGCGGGAAGGGAATCTTGCCGGGGTAGAACGCCTTTTGCGCCAAGCGCACCATGACGGAGGAATCCTTGCCAATGGAATAGAGCATGACCGGGCGCTGAAACTCAGCCGTCACTTCGCGGAGGACGTGGATACTCTCCGCTTCGAGGGCGCGCAAATGATTCAAGACCATGGGAAGATTCATGGGACCTCCGAACTGCGGGACTAATACGAGCTATCTACTCAAATCAGATCTACAACAGGTACTTTAGGGATTATAGCA
The DNA here is from genome assembly GCA_049511335.1 of Bryobacteraceae bacterium. Taxonomy (GTDB): domain Bacteria; phylum Acidobacteriota; class Terriglobia; order Bryobacterales; family Bryobacteraceae; genus JBEKYD01. Next base: position 3,898 of record JBEKYD010000220.1, read on the forward strand.
TTGAGGCAGGCTCGGTTGGCGGAGTCGGATCTAAGGATGAATACTGCCCGTACTGGCGAACGGAGGGATGAGTTGTAGGCGTGAAGGGAAAGTATGTGCAGTTTGGCTGGAGAGGCGGCCCAGCAGGCCGGAGATCCGCGCCGCGAAGAGTGCGATATACTGTTAGCTTGGTCGGGGGTGGGTCTTCTCGAGTAGCGGACGAACCTCAATTGTCGAAGCCGGCATCCCGGTAACGCGGGAGGTGATCCGGGCTGTTTTTTCGCTTTTTTTCCCCACCGATTGCAAGATTTGCGGGCGCCCTTTGGAGGAGGTAGCGCGCGTACCGGTTTGCCGGTCGTGCCTCGCCGAGCCCGGGCCGATGGAGGCGGAGCATTTCTGTCGCGCCTGCGGAACTCCGTTTCAAAACCGATTTCCTTTGGATGAAGAAGGCCGTTGCGCGTTATGCCGCAACGGCCTTCGCGGTTTTGACGCGGCCTACTGCTATGGAGCTTACGGCGGGGTGTTGCGCCGCTTGATCCACCTATTCAAGTACCAGAAGGTGCGCAGCCTGGAAGGGCCCCTGGCGGATTATCTTTTGCGGGCATTGCCTCGGGATGGGCGGTTCGATGCGATTGTGCCGGTGCCGCTTCACTGGCGGCGGCGTTGGCGGCGGGGTTTCAACCAGTGCGAACTGCTGGCGCGGGAGGTTTCGCGGAGAACCGGTATTCCGGTGGTGAAAGGGTTGCGGCGGCCTTTGGCTTCGAGAGCCCAGGCTGGGCTGACGCTGGCAGCTCGCCGCCACAACGTCAACACCAGTTCTTTTTCCGCTTCGACGAGGGTGGCGGGGCAAAGCATATTGCTGGTGGACGACGTTCTGACGACGGGGTCGACCGCGACGGCGTGTGCGCTGGCGCTGAAACAGGCCGGCGCGGTTCGGGTGTCCGTGTTGACGGTGGCGCGCGCGGACCGGCTATGGCAAGTGGCGCCTGAATCCCGGGCGGCGACAGGGGAAGGATCTGGCGGATATGCCCAATGATCGACTACAGAGGCCGGTGTTGGTGCTCAACGCCAGCTACGAACCGATCAACATCTGCGCGGTGCGGCGGGCGTTGGTGCTGGTACTGAAGGGCGTGGCGTCGGCCGAAGAGGAATCGGTGCAATCGATTCACTCGTCGCGGGCGGCGATGCGGCTGCCGTCGGTGATCCGCTTGCTGGAATACCGCAGAATCCCTCACCAGACGCGGGCGTTGTCGCGCAAGAATATTTTGATGCGCGACCGATACACGTGCCAGTATTGCCATCGGCCGATGCCCAGCGGGGAGCTGACGCTGGACCATGTAATTCCGCGCTCGCGGGCGGGCGAGTCCGCCTGGGAGAATCTGGTGGCATGTTGCAATCCCTGCAATAACAGGAAAGGCAATCGGACTCCGGAAGAGGCGGGCATGAAGCTGCTGCGGCCGCCCAGGCCGTTCAGTCTGCACACCAGCAGGCACCTGATGCGTATGCTGGGCAAAGGCGATGCCCAATGGCGTAAGTATTTGTTTTATTGATTACAGTTTAGGGGCGCGATAGGGCTGGCGCGAGAGTTTGCGGGCGGGTACAATCTCTAAGGGGGAAAGGCTGGCTGAGAAAATGAGAAAACTACTGATTTCCGTGGGGCTCCTTTCGGGTATGGCGTTTTCGGCTTTGGCCGCAAGCTATACGGGATACATTATTGACGACAGTTGTGCCGGCAATAAGGCGATGCGGGGCAACGTACAATGCGCGCAAACCTGCATCAAGCGCGGCGCCAAGGCGGTGCTCGTGACCGACGACGGCACGATCTACCAGATCGCAGATCAGGACAAAGTAGTTCCGGAAGCGGGCAAGAAGGTGACGATAGACGGCACGCTAACCGGCAAAACCATCAAGGTAGATTCCGTTAAAGAGCAGTAAGAGTGTGGGTTGGGTCCGTCAGTCGGACCCAACCATATCGCGCATTTCTTTGACCAGCCCTTGGAGGGTGGAGGCGTAGCCGTTCAGTTCGGTTCCGGCGGATGCGCCCTCTTCGGCGGAGGCGGCGGTTCGTTGCGTAACCTGTTCCATTTGGGCTACCGCACGGGCGATTTGTTCCATGCCGTGGGCTTGTTCCTGGCTCCCGACATTCACTTCATCCACCAGTGTTTTGACCTGGGTGGAGCTTTCCGTCATATGGCGAACGGCCTCGGCCATTTTATTCAGGCGTTCATTGCCGTCGTGAGACGTGGCGATGGATTCCTCGATCAGGCCGGCGGTGTCTTTGGCGGCCTGGGCACAGCGCTGGGCCAGATTGCGGACTTCATCCGCGACTACGGCAAAGCCCAGGCCGGCTTCGCCCGCGCGGGCCGCTTCGACCGCCGCATTCAGGGCCAGAATGTTGGTTTGGAAGGCGATCTCGTCGATCACTTTGATGATGCGCGCGATCTTATTGCTGGACGCGTCGATTTCCTGCATCTTTTCCATCATGCGGTCGAGGGTGTGGTTCACCTCGCCGGCGGCCTGTCCGGACTGTTGCATGAGGGCGGCGACTTGCTGGGTGTGATCGGCGTTTTTGCGGGTGATGGAAGCGATTTCCTCGGTGGACGCGGAAGTTTCCTCGAGTGACGCGGCTTGTTCGGAGGCTCCTTGCGCCAGCGACTGGCTGGTAGAGGAAACCTGCTTGGATGCACCGGAAACGTGGTCGGCGGATTCGGCGATGTTGCCGGCGAATCCGCGCAGGTCCGCACTCACTTTGCGAACAATGAAGAACACCGAACCGCCCACGCCGACGATGAGCAGCGTGAGGGCCACGGTGAAGACCGTGGAGCGCGTGGATTTGGAGGCGGAATCCGCTGAAGTGGAGGCCAACTCCCCGCTCTGACGCTCCACCAGCGACGCAGCCTGGCGCCCGATGTCTTCCAGTTGCGGTTGTACTTTCTGATTGAAGATTTGCAGCGCGGCATCCAACTTTTGGCTGGCCACGGCTTGGCTGAGCTCCTGCTCGGCGTCTTCCACCGCCGACGCCTGCTGGGTCACGGAACGGATCAGGGAAGTCGCTTCGGCGGTTTCCGCCGTTTTTTCCAGTTCCCCTAGGGCCGCGCGGAGCGCCTGGTCCTGGGCTTGAAATCCGGCCAGGCTCTGGTTTGCCCTGCTTTGGTCGCCCAGTACCGCCGAAAGGGCGGTAGCTCGCCCCAGGCTGGTCATTTCGGACGCCGCGGTCGCTACTTTGCCGGCCAGGTACTGATTGCGCGCCACGCCGTTGGCGGCACGCTCCAGATCGGCGTTCAGTTCGTGAACCATCAAGAGCGCACTACCGCCGCTCAGCAACGACAGTCCCAACATTACACCGAAACCAATCAATAACTTACGTGTGAGGCTCATGGATATCCCTCGAAGTCCGCAAAGGTTAGAGCTTGAACGACAGGCTGAGCGGCGCCAGTGCCTTGGTCGGTTTGCCGTCCGCTTTGATCGGGTTAAACTTCCACTTTTTCACCGCCGCTACCGCCGCTTTGGTCAAGACCGGATTGCCACTGACGATGTTGACCTGTTCCACCGAACCGTCTTCCGCCACTACCGCCTCCACCTCCACCATTCCTTCAATTTTGAGTTGCTTGGCGACGGGCGGATATTCGATCGGCGGCTTGGACGCAATATCGGCCAGGGCTTCCGCCTTGGTCAACTTCTTCGGAGTGTCCTGTGCGGACACAGTCAGGTTCAAACAGAATAAAGCTGCCGCTGCGATTGCGATTGCTTTCATAGGTCCTTCCGTAGATGCATTCTCACTTCATATCGGTTGAAAGGCGGCAAAATTCTAGGGTTGGGGGAACAAAAAAAACGCCGCCTGGCTCTCGCCGGCAAGTACCGTCTTTACAAGGCGGTGCATGAGTTCCGCCGGGAATCGTGGACGGCCCGCCGAGGGTGACGATCGGGCGACGGCTCCGTCGAGGGCACATATAATAAGTCATAAGAGTTCGCCGTGAAAAAACGTCTGGCCTACAGTTTTGCCGTAGTTCTGCTGGTCCTTTCGGTGCTCGTGGTGGTGTGGGAAGGGTCGTTCAATCCCGGTCACTTCCGTCCGCACACCCCGAACCAGACCTTGATCTTCTGGGCGGGCTACACCCTGATTTTCTTGCTGATGGTGGTTCTCGGCTGGATCGTTTTCCGGGAATTCGTCAAGCTTTATGTAGAACGGCAGAGCCATCGCGAAGGATCTCATCTCAAGACCAAGCTGGTGGTCGGCGCGCTGACCCTGAGCACGGTGCCCGTGTTTTTCCTGGTGCTATTCAGCTATCAGGTTCTGAATCGCAACCTGGCCACCTGGTTTCGCGCGCCGGCCAATAACCAACTGGACGTTTTCAAACGCATCGCCAAGACTCTGGATAAGGAGATGGACGACGAAACCACGGCCCAGGCGGCCCTGCTGGCGGCGCAGCCCGAAGTGCGGCAGTTGCTTGCCAGCGGGGTCGCGGCGCCGGGGTTTCTGGAACGGTTTGCGGAGCAGTACGAGTTGCAATCGGCGGCGGTTTTCGGCGCGGCGGGCACGGCTCCGCTGGATGCTTTCGGCCCCTATGGCCAGCCGCCGGTGGAGGAGCGGCTGGTGGTGAAGTCCTATCCGATTCTGGACGGGCGGCGGGAGATCGGGCACGTCGCCATCGCGGCGCAAATTCCGGGCGATAGCGCGGCGCAAATGCGCATGATCGGGCAATGGGCGCGCGAATGGCAGCAGATGTGGGATAGCTGGAAAGAGATTCGCCAGTTCTACCTGCTGCTGATGTCCCTGATCACGTTGTTCGTTCTGTTTGTGGCCATCTGGGTGGCGCTGTTTCTGGCTAAACAGATCAGCATACCCATCACGGCTCTGCTCGAAGGCGCCAGCCAGGTGCGCACGGGCAACCTGGCGCACCGGGTGGAAGTGCGGGCGGCCGACGAATTGGGATCGCTGGTGCGGGCCTTCAACCGGATGACGCAGGAAATCGAGGCCAACAGCCGCGAGCTGGACCGGCGGCGGCGCTTCACCGAGGCGATTCTCGAAAGCATTCCCACGGGCGTGCTTTCGGTGGCTTCGGACGGCTCCATCCAGCGCGTCAACCGCGCTCTGACGCGCATTTTTCCGGCCGACCAGGTTGGGCGCGCCACGCGGCTGGAGGACCTGTTCTCGCGTGAGGATACGGCCGAGATCAAGTACCTCATGAAGCGGGCGCGGCGCACCGGGGCTGCCTCGCGGCAACTCGAATTGCGCACCGCCGACCGCAATCTGCAATTGGCGGTCACTGTGGCGGCCATCGAAGAGAAAGTGACCAGCGGGTTCGTGGTAGTGCTGGAAGATACCAGCGAGCTGCTGCGGGCGCAGAAAGCCGCGGCCTGGCACGAAGTGGCGCGCCGGGTGGCCCACGAAATCAAGAACCCGTTGACGCCCATCGCGCTTTCGGCCGAGCGGATCGAGCGGCAGGTGGACCGCCTGGAGCTGGCGCCCCCCTCCTCGCGGATTCTGCGGGAATGCGCGCAGACCATTTCGAAATCGGTGGAATCGGTGAAAACGCTGGTGGACGAGTTCGCGCGTTTCGCCCGGTTTCCCTCGGCCCAGCCGGTGCGGGCCGACTTGAATGCGGTGGTGCGGGAAGCGCTGGCGGTGTTCGAGGGGCGGCTGGAGGACATTGCCATCCGCACTAGTTTCGCGCCCGGTCTGGCGCCGGTGAACCTGGACCGCGAGCAGTTCGTCCGCGTGGTGGTGAACCTGGTGGATAACGCCGCCGAGGCGATGCAGGACTCGCTGGTGAAGGAGTTGTACCTGGCCACGCAGCCCGGCGTGGCGGAGACGGTGGAGCTGGTGGTGGCCGATTCCGGAGCCGGGATCAGCCCGGACGAAAAGGAGAAGCTTTTTCTGCCCTATTTTTCGACCAAGAACCGTGGCACCGGCTTGGGGTTGGCGATTGTGAGCCACATCGTGGCGGAGCATCACGGGCATATTCGCGTGGAGGATAACCAGCCGGTGGGAGCGCGTTTCACCATCGAGATTCCGGCGCTGGTAGAGGTCGAGAGCGGGGAGGCGCCGCGGCCGGCGCCGATTAGAGCATGAGCGCGCCGAGACAGAAGCCGCGGCACATCCTGGTGGTGGATGACGAGCCGGGGATCCGCCAGTCGCTGGGCGGGGTATTGGAAGACGAAGGATACGCGGCGGAATCGGCCGAAAGCGGCGAAGCGTGCCTGGCGGCGTTGGCGGAAGGCGCCTTCGAGCTGGTGCTGCTGGATATCTGGCTGCCGGGGATGGACGGGATGGAGGTGCTCGAGCGCATTCAGGAGATCCCCTTCGACGACCGCCCCCTGGTGGTGGTGATTTCCGGCCATGGCAGCATCGAGGCCGCGGTGCGCGCCACCAAGCTGGGCGCCTTCGACTTTCTCGAAAAACCGCTCTCCATCGAAAAGGTCGCGCTGGTGGTGAAGAACGCGCTGGAACATCGCGGGCTGGCGCTGGAGAACCGCCGTCTCAAACAGGACACCAGCGCGCGCTACCGCATCATCGGCGAAAGCGTGCCGATGAAGGCCCTGCGCCAGCAATTGGCGTTGATGGCCGCGACCAACGGGCGGGTGTTGATTTTCGGCGAAAGCGGAACCGGCAAGGAACTGGTCGCCCACGCTATTCATGCCTCCAGCCCGAGGGCGGGGGAGGCGTTCGTGGAAGTCAACTGCGCCGCCATTCCGGAGGAGCTGATCGAAAGCGAGCTGTTCGGCCATGCGCGCGGGTTTCTGGCCGGCGCGCCCGAAGCCAAGGCCGGCAAGTTCCAGAAAGCCGACGGCGGCACCTTGTTTCTGGACGAAGTGGGAGATATGAGCCTGCGCACCCAGGCCAAGGTGCTGCGCGCGCTCGAGGAGCAGCGCTTCGAACCGGTGGGGGCGTCGGAATCGATGCAGGTGGATGCGCGCGTGGTGGCGTCGACCAACAAGAACCTGGAGGAAGAAATCGACCGCGGCAACTTTCGCGAGGACCTGTTCTACCGCCTCAACGTGATTCCGTTCGGCGTGCCGCCCTTGCGCGAGCGGCGCGAGGACATTCCCTTGCTGGCCGAGCATTTCCTGCGCGAATTCACCACCTCTTACGGCCGCAAGCCCAAAGAGATGACCCCCGAAGCGGTCCAGGTGCTGGTGGAGTATAACTGGCCGGGCAATGTGCGGGAGCTCAAAAACCTGATCGAGCGCATCGTGATTCTCAACCCGCAGGTGCGGGTGGACGCGCGCCATATTCCGCTGCAGCCGCCGCGCAAACCCCAGGACCGCGCCGGGGAGCGGATGGGCAGCCTGCAGGACGTGCGCGAAGCCGCCGAGCGCGAATACATCCTCAAGAAGTTAGAAGAGACCAGCGGCAACGTAACCCGCACCGCCGAGTTGTTGGGCCTGGAGCGCAGCAACCTGTATCGCAAGATGAAGACGCTGGGGATCGAGCCAAAGTAAGTGGGGCAGACCATCGTTCCTTGCGGTCTGTCAGCAACCGTCTACGCATCCGCGCGGTCATCAGGCGAATGAGCTTGCGCAGCTCCGAGGTAGGCAACATGAGGAACGAGGGCTATCGGAGGATCGGGGAAGGTGAAAGAAAATCAAAAGAAAATTAAGAGAAAATTGCGCAGTTCAGGCTGTCCCCACATTTCCCCCCACATTTCCCTTGGCCTGGAGGCGGCAGCCCAAAGCGGGAACCTCGGAGGAATTGCGGGAATCCTGACCCCGGGCTTTGGCGGCCTATTCGGCGGAGGGGGGGCCGGTAGTCCGGGAGGCGGGGTCTACGGCGGCGGCAGTTGGGGCGAGGATAGTATGATCTACAGTGTCCAACCCGCCGCGCCGCCTGCAAAGGCGCCGGCAAAGCGGAAGTCGTTCGTGAGCACTCTCCTCGGCATACGGCAGCACGGTCAATCGTTCAAGGGCTGCATGGCGCAGCATGCCGATCAGTACAGCCTGGGTGGGTTTGCAAGTGGCGCCTATTACCTGGCGCTCAAGCAGCCGCCGCCGACTTGGCTCGACGCTGGCCTGCAGTTCACCTACGGCAACGCTATTAACACGCTTTTGTTCGGCAGCTTTGGCAGCGCCGCTGCTACCGGGGTGGGGGAGGCCCCGACACTGGTCGGTGAGTCCATGGGAACTGTGACGACGTTTGGCAGAAGGACGTCGGACCTCATGTCCTTGAACCTTGCTGGCAAGGGCGGGCTACCACAGGCCTTGAGCCAAGCGTCGCAGGGGGCGAAGAGCGTCTTGGGTACACTTAGCACTGCTCTGGGCGGCGGGCTGAAGTTCACTCAGCAGCTCACTCTCGGACTAGGGTTTGCTGCAGGGGAGGCGCTCAATTGCTCAGTCGAACAATGAACCGCCGGACGCGAGTATCTCGCATGGCTGAGGCGCGAAATGGGCTCTACATCGCGGGCGCGTTGATACTCTTCGCTGGCTGGCTATGCCTGAGTGTAGCCGGTGCAGCGATCGCCTTCTCGAAGACGGACTATCCGCCGTTTGTCGGATGGGTGGCCCTGGCCGTGGCGGGCGCCCTGGCTCTGGTCACGATGGATAAATGGGTAAAGGCGCTGCCCGCGATTCTGGGGTTGTCCATACTGAATGCGCTTCTGGCAGTCTGGAGAGGCTATATTGGCGCCGACACCTCTCGGCATTTCCCGCGCGGCAGAGCGGCCTTAATACTGATCACGCTGGTGGTGTCAAGTTTCCTGGCTAACACCGTGGCCTCGCGAAAGCTGAATCCCGTGGATCGTGTGGCGCTGTTCGCCTTCTTGGTCTCGCAGGGTTGGGCCATTGCGGGCTGGCCGTCCTTGGCTGGGTTTATCTGCATGCCGTGTTGCCTCTTGATTGCGTGGGGTCACGAACGTGTTCAGCGCTCCCGCCGTTGTGGGAACACACGGGTGGAGTGAGCCCCGATTTTGCGGGGACGGGGTGGACTGCACCCCTCCGCTGAGACACGGGGCTCTGGGGGGCTCTGGGGGGCTCTGGGGACAGTAACCAATTACCCATTTTTGCTGAGACAATCCGCCGCGTTGGATCACTGTTTTAGATATGGCAAGAATGGCACGAGCGGCGGCGGTGGGCGTACCCCACCACGTCACGCAGCGCGGTAATGGCCGTCAGGATGTCTTCTTCACGGAACGGGATCGCGAGGCGTATCTGGACGCCTTGTTCGATTACGCCGCCCGTTACGGGA
>JBEKYD010000221.1:0-13035 GCA_049511335.1 Bryobacteraceae bacterium
CCGCAGTTCGGTAACCCCGGCGCTACGGTCAGTTCGGCCACCTTCGTGAACGGCGTCATCACGTCGCTGAACGGCTACACGCAAATCACCTCGGCCAGCAATGAGCGCCAGCTCCGCTTCGCCCTGCGGCTTTCGTTCTAAGCTATCAATTGGTATGCCTGACATTTCTTCCGTGACACGGCGCGGTTTCCTGGCGGGAACCGCGCTCCAGGTTTCGCTGGCTGCCGCCTCCGCCCAGCCGGCTGCCAGCCGGATTCTGGTCTACACGCGCAACGGCAAAGGTTACGTGCACGACAACATCGCCAGCAGCGTAGCCGCCATTCGCAAGATGGGCTCCGAAAACAGCTTCGCCGTGGATGCCGGCGACGATCCGGCTGTTTTCACAGACGCCACGCTCAAGACCTACAAGGCCGTCGTTTTTTCCAACAGCAACAACGAAGCCTTCACCAGCGACGGGGCGATGCGGCGGCTCTGCTCAACAACAACGACACGATAATCAACTCCGTGATCCTGAACGCCGCCCTGTATTTTTACACGGTAAGCTAGGGGACAAGTCTGGCTGATTCGCAGAACATTACGCTTGTGCATGAGGAGATGCACATAGTCACGAACCTCGATGAAATCGGGCTAGCGAACCTGCTTCAAATCGGCGTCGGCGCGCCGCCAGGAATGAGCCAAGCTCAGATCGCTGCTGCCGACAGCGTCAGTATCGCCAGTTGGTTGGCGGCCGGCTGTCCTCAGCCAGGAGGGAACCACTGATGAAACCTGGCATCGCGCACCCGACGCTAGGTTGGACGGTCGACCTGATGCGTACCCTTGCGTTGGGCGTGGTCGTAGCGCTGGCGATGCTTGGGCAGCCAACCGGAGTAATTGCGGTGCGAGAGATCAAAACTCCGCGGCTGCTCGATAGGGCGGTCACCGTGGCACCGGAGGGATTCTCGCTCGCCAGGCTGGAGCAAACGGCCCGGGCGTACCTGCGAGAGAACAGCGCGGACCGGGTTGGAGGAATCGAGTTCCGCCTGCTACATTTTCGGATTCAGGAAATGCGTCAAGAACCGGCTACGGCGGCGGCGCCGCTATACGTGGCCAGCTTCTTCCTGACGGTTAGCGGCGAGGTGTCTGTAAGCGCATGTGCAGCCGCTACGCGGCAGCTAGCGAAGTTGTTCGCGATGCCATACTCTACCGCCAGCTCCCGCACCATCCCTTGGTTTGTGGAGGATCCCGGGTTCCCGGACGTCTTCCCGTTCGTCAGCAAGATTTCAGTGCCTAGCAAGGAGGAATATTTCTTACTCCCGAGCGTCGGATGCAGTGAGAACCCAAAGTCGGGCCTCCGTTGCAGCGGCCAGAACTTCGTGCCGTAATGGAAAGCGCGAAAGAGGGCCGAAGGGGACAGGCTAGGGCGCACGAACGCGTGATCGTGCCGGCGGCCATCCGCGCCGGTATCATGACCGCGCCACCGAAGGAACGCCAGAAAGGCGACTCGAAGCGCGCCAAGGCAACTGCCGTGAACTTCCAAGCGTTCCGCCGAACCTACGCTACCTGGATGCAACGCACCGGCGCCAGCGTCAAGGACGTGCAGGGCGCCATGCGGCACAGCAGCCCCGACCAGACACTGAAAGCTTACATGCGGGAGATCCCGGCTGGTGTGCGCACGGCGGTGGATGCGCTGGGCCGGATGTTCACGGAGCATGGTGGCTTGGCAGAAAAAAAGCCGCAGAGGCCAGTCCAATGAAATTCTGCTACACAACTGCACATAAGTTCTTGAGGTGAATGCCGATAAGTCTATGAAAAATTTGGTACGCCCGAGTGGATTCGAACCACCGACCTTTTGCTCCGGAGGCAAACGCTCTATCCAACTGAGCTACGGGCGCACATTGCGGAACTGCTTCAATTGTAGCTCAATGGGCAGCGGCGGGAAGCGGGATCGACAGCACGGGGGCGCCAGCCGGTTGTGCCACGGCGCCTTGCGCTTCCAACGTCACTTCGATGGCCGCCGCATCGGCGACCGGCTCCGGCATAATATGCAACGCGGCGCCGTCGGTATCGGGTTGAAACTGTCCCGCGGAGAGTTTACGTCCCTCGCGCGTCACCACCCACATCTGGTAGGCTTGGTGCGGCGCCACCGGCTTCACGTGCGATGCTGTAAATAGCACGCCCCGAGCGGGATTCACCCAAACCGAACCGTTCATGGCCGCGCCGCCGGCTCGCGCCTCGACCGTTCCAGCGGATTTCAGAATCGTGAGCGCTTCGCGCTGCCGCGTCAGCTCGATTTCCTGCAGCCCCAACTGGCGGCGCAATTCCAGCGTCTCGCCCACGTACTGACGCTCCCGGCCGAAGAAGTACAGCGCGGCCGAAAAGAACAACGTCGCCACCCCGAGCCAAAACAACGTCCATCCGGATCCGTGCCTTTCCGTTCGTGCCATCGCGATTCCGCCGCTTTCCATTTCGAAACGTAGCACGAGTGCCGAAGCCGCCGGTCAACGGGGCTGCGCTTCCAAACACTCCTCCTCGATCTCGCGCAGGTCCACCGGGCGGTGCAAGTCGATGGAACGGTAACAGGCGTCTATCAGCGCCATGGTATGGAGGTTGTCCCGGCCGCCGATGGAAGGTTCGCGGCCCTCGGTAATACTGTCGAACAACTCGCCCATGGGGCCGGCGAAGGCATCCGGAAGCCACGCTTCGTCCCAGTGAGGCTCGATCCAATACCCTGCCTGCTTTCGCGTGGAATAGCGAATCGTGCTGGGCACCGCGTTGGGATAACCCGGCCAGCCGATGGTGCCTTCGGCAAGACCCTCGGTGCCTTCCACCCGCCACCGAATATAAATGTCGGGCGCCGCTCCTTCGCGGCAAGGGCCACTCCAAACGTCGTCCCAAGCCGATGCGCGAAATCCGTTGTTGTACTCCAGAATGTAGAGGGCGATGCCGTCGCGGTGAGGGAAAGCGGTGCGCGGGTCGGTTCGCACGCTGACGTAGACGCTATCGGGATTGCCGAACAGGAAGCGGAAGCAATCCAGGTGATGAATGCTCATGTTGAGCAACGTGAGGCGGCCGTATTCGCGCAGCCACGTCTGCCAATGGGGGATGGCGCGCATTTCGATGGTGGCCAGGACCGGTTCGCCCAGATCGCCGGCGGCCAGCAGCGTTTTGAGAGCGCGAATCGATTGGTCGTAGCGCATGTTTTGATTGACCGCCAAAGGGATTCCCGCTCCCTCGCAGACTTCTACCACCTTGCGCGCATCGGCCAGATTGAGCGCCAGCGGCTTCTGCGCGAGTATCCCGCGCAAATCCTTCCGGTCGCGGACGGCCTGTTCGATAATCGCGGGCTGGCAGTGGGGCGGAACGGCGATATCCAGGACCTGGACGGCGGGATCGGCGATCAACCCGGCGCAGGTGTCATACACCTTTCCAATGCCGCGAAGGGTAGCCACTTCGCGAGCGGCGTCCACGTCCTGTGCAGTGATCGCCGCCACCCGGTATCCAGCCCGTCGATACGCAACCAGGTGCACGTCGCGCATAATGAAACCGGCGCCAATCGCCCCGATCCCGTAGTCTTTTCTAATGGGGCTGGGCGCCTTGTAGCCGAGATGCGTTGCTTGTTCCATGGCGATCCCCAGTCTAGACTCGCGCTGGCACGCTGTCAACCGGATTCCTCGAAAGTAATCGTTAACGTTCCGGGCTGAAACTGTGTTAAGAGATAAGTTCGGCCCGCGCCGGCAGCTTCGATGATCTCGTACACCAAGCGATTGAGCTACGCGGCCGCCGACACCGGAGGGCAACTGGTGTTCGGCGTGATCTCGAACTACCTCCTCTATTTCTACACGGACGTGGCCGGCATCTCCGTGGGCATCGCGGGCACCATCCTTCTGGTCGCCCGATGCATCGACGGCATCGATGCTCCGGTGTGGGGGATCGTTCTGGATAAAACGCACAGCCGCTGGGGCAAAAGCCGTCCCTGGTTTCTTTGGCTCGCGGCGCCGTACGCCACGTTTGGCGTGCTGACCTTCCTGACTCCAAACCTCGGGACCACGGCCAAAGTCCTATATTCCGCCTGTACGTATATCGTCTGCGGCATCTTGTATACCGGCATCAACACCCCGGTAACGTCGATTCTCTCCGCCCTTACGCCGGATCCGAGGGAACGCGTGATGCTCACCACTTTCCGGATGATCGGTTCCAAGGCGGGAGTGCTGATTGTCAACGCCACCGCGCTGCCGCTGGTGGCGCTGCTCGGGCACGGTAACGACAAACGGGGATTCATGCTGACCATGCCCCTCTTTGCCACCGGAAGCCCGCTTTTGTTCCTGCTGGCTTTTCGGAATCTGGAAGAAACGGTCAAAGTGGAAAGGAAAACACTTCCTATTCTCACAAGCTTGCGCGCGATCAGGGGTAACTGGCCTTGGATCATTATCTTTGTAAGTAGTCTCCTCTTCTGGATTGCCTACATATCGCGAGTCTCCGCCATTATCTATTACTTCACTTATGTGCTGAACCGGAAGGATCTTGTTCCCCTGGTCAATAGTCTCGATATCGTTTCGCTCAGCGCGGTGGTCTTTATGCCGTGGTTTTGCCGTTTCACGTCGAAGGCGAATTTGTGGGCGATAGGTCTGGTGGGCTCGGTCGGCGGGCAATTGATCATGCAGCTTGGCGCACCTTCGCTCGACATGGTTTTCACGGGGTGGATATTCGCAACCGTCACCGGTGGCGTCGCTATGGCTATACCGTTTTCCATTCTCGCCGACAGTGTGGATTACGGAGAGTGGAAAACGGGCATTCGCGCACCAGGCTTGCTGGCCGCCGTCGGCGCGGCTTTTTGCCTGAAGGCTGGCAGCGGAATCGGCGGCGCCTTGCCGGCGTGGATCATGGCCGCCCACGGCTACGTGCCGAACGTGGCGCAAACGGCATCGTCGCTGGCGGGAATCCGGATCGGCTTTATCTGGCTGCCGGCCCTTTTCTTCGCGATGAGTACGATTCCAGTTCTGTTTTACAAGAAGTACGAATTGCTGGAAGGGCGAATTCACGCGGAGTTGGACCAGCGCCGCGCAGCTTCGCCCTTGCGGTACGACAATAATCCATAGAGCCGGAAATGCAACCTCATCTCCATTACCGTTCCCGATTGCTCCCGCTCGTCCTCCTGACTTTGATCGGCGGTGGGGCCTATCTGCGGCCTGCTCCAGCCGTATATCGGGAGTTCTACGTTTCTCCTACCGGCGCCGATACCAACTCCGGAACCGAAGCGCGGCCCTTCCGCACGCTGGCTCACGCGCGCGATGTGGTCCGCACAATCAACCGTAAAGTGACGGGCGATATCGTGGTTTATTTGCGCGGTGGGGTCTATCCCGTTATCGCCCCTATCGAGTTCCAAGCCGCCGATTCCGGCAGAAACGGGTTTCACGTGATCTATCGCGCCTTTGCCAACGAAGCCCCGATCATCAGTGGCGGCGTGCCGGTTACCGGTTGGAAGCTCGACCACGGCAAGGTCTACCGCGCCAAGCTGAACTGGGATGGCAAGCTACGCAGCCTGTATGTCAACGGCGTGCGCGCCAGGATGACTCAGGCGGATTTTACGGGGCACGGCCCGTGGGGCGAATTCACCATCAAGGGTGATGAGCCATGGGCCGAAACTCCCGGAAAGACGCTGGACGGCGTTGAGTTCCTTTCGTCCGAGGTTCCCGCCTTTGCTAATCCCGGCGATGTCGAGCTCGTGCAGCACCGGACCTGGAACTTTTTGGTGCTGGGCGTTCGCGGCATCGCCAAGGACAACGGTTACACCGTGCTCAAGCTGCAGCAACCCTATGGCGCCATCGCCGCAACCCTGGCCTGGCATTGCTATGTCGATCCCAAGGGCGCCTTCACCATTCGCAATGCCTATGAACTAATGAAGAGCCCGGGTGAGTTCTATTTCAACCGTTCCACTCACACCATCTACTATTTTGCGAATGGCGAGGATATGTCGCGAGCCACCGTGATCGCTCCGCTCAGCGAGGGCCTTCTGCGCATCGCAGGTAACTCACCTGCGGATCGCATTCAGAATCTGGTCTTCACGGGGCTGACATTCTCCTACGACCATTGGGAGTTGGAAAGAGTCGGCGACTCGCGCGGCATGGTTGGAGTGCAGAGCCTCGGCCTTTACACCCGCTTTCGCGCCGACGGTAACTGGCACAAGAGTCATTACGATGTTTGCGACCTGCCTCAGGCTACTGCGGACGTGCGCAACGCCGAGAACATCCGCTTTGAGCGAAATCGCTTCACTCACCTCGCCAGCGGTGTAGCCGTCAGCCTGGTCAACGACGTGGTCGACAGCGCGGTCGTCGGCAATGTCTTCACCGACCTCTCCGGCAACGCCGTTAACGTTGGCCACCCCCAGCACTATATTATCGGCGGAGGGCCGCTGTTCAAAGGAATCGCCGGAGTTTGCGCCCACGACGCGATCAAGGACAACTGGATCCGTGATGTGAGTCTCGATTTCAAGCAGGAGGAAGCCATCAGCGGCTTCTTTACTCAATCGGTCGAGATCTCTCATAACGATATTCGCGGCACGCCGTATGGCGGCATCGCACTCGGCTGGTGGTGGGGCAACGCTGAAATCCCGCCTTCCACGGTGCCGAAAGACAATGTGATCGCTTGTAACCGGCTCGTCGACACGCAGCAGCAACTGCCCCGGGATGGCGGGTCGATCTATGTCCTGGGCCAACAGCCGGGTGGGCGGATCGAGCGTAACTACGTTCGCTCCAACACGCGAACGATCTACGCGGACGATGGCTCGGCCTATTGGACAATCACCCAAAATGTCGTCGATCCCCACGATACGCGCGACATCCCGGCTCGCAAAGACGGCCTCTGGCTGTTCCTCTGGACCGACCGTATCCACGATCTGAAGATCGACGATAATTACACCTCCATCGCGAACTCGACTGACAAAGCCATCAACAGCCAGCCAACCAACACCCATGTCGGGACACCGTTCCCGCCGGAGGCCCAGGCGATCATCGACGCCGCGGGACTCGAAAGCGCATACAAAGATATTGGCGAAGGTGAGACACACGTGAAGTAATATGGCCACAGATAAACACGGATGAACACGGATGAAGGAAGCAAGGGTTTATCCGTGTTCATCTGTGTCCATCTGTGGCTAAATGTTTTAGACGATTATGACTACAGCAAACTCTTCCCCCACTAGGAGACTCGGACTCGGTGTGCTTGGCCTCGGTGAAGGCCGAAGCATCATCTCCGCCGGCTTAAACAGCGAGCTTTGGGATGTCGCGCAAGTGTGCGACCTGAACGAGGAGCTTTGCCGCGCGCGTTGCGCGGAGTTCGGCCTCTCCCGTTACACTACCTCATACGAGCACATGCTGGCCGACCCGGCGGTGGATGTGGTGGGCATTTATACGCCCGACCATCTTCACGCTCCGCACACGCTCCAAGCGCTGGCGGCAGGCAAGCACGTCATTTGCACCAAGCCGTTTCTCGACAACCTGGATCGCGCTGGCGAAGTCCTGCAGGCAGCCCGCGCAAGCGGACGGTTGGTCATGGTGGGACAGAGCTCGCGCTACTTCGCGCCCTTCCGCCGCCAGCGCGAGCACTGGGATACGGGCGTCTTCGGTTCGCTCCACAGCGTGGAGACTCATTACAATGCCGATCACCGCTGGTTTCTGGAGAAAGGCTGGGCGAAACTCGACACGTTCAAGTGGCTTTATGGCGGCCTGAGTCACCCGGTGGATTTTGTGCGCTGGTACGTTCCCGATGTCTCCGAGGTAATGGGCTACGCGACACTTACGGACAACGGCCGCAGACTGGGGCTCAAGCATCCCGACACCTTCCATTTCGTGTTCAGGTCCACCGGCGGCATAATTGGGCGTGTCAGCGGCACTTACTCGTCGCCGGTCGTGCCGATTCAGCGAGACAGCCACATGAGTTGCATCCTGCGCGCTTCGAACGGCGCGAGCCATGCCGATTATTACGATCTGCGCTACGCGTGGAAAATCGGAGAACAATCGGCAGTCGAGACATTCGAGGACATGGACGATTATTTTTTCCGTTTCGGCGGCCATTCGCACCATGCGGGCGAATACCAGAACTACATCGAGTATTTTGCCCGTTGCCTGGCCGCCGGAAAAGCGCCCAAGCCGGATGTGTCCGAGGGGATTGTGACCGTGGCGCTGATGCAAGCGATGGATGAAGCCGCCGCCTCGGGTAAGGCGGTCAAGGTCGCAGATATTCTGGCTCGCCACGGGCTCGGCGATTTGGTGCACTCGTGATCCGTTTGCCCGGCCGCGAATCGTCGGCGGTTATCCGGCCGGAGCCGCAACGAAGTCATCATCCGCTGCATCGAGCAGTACCACGGCCGGACGCACCTTGCCGCCCGGCTGCTGGTGGAAGTCAATCCGGATCAGGACGACCTCACCGGGCCGGATGGTCATGGATCAGTTGTTCGTAGATCGAGTCGTCAGCCGCGTATGCCGATTCGAATTGCCGCCGGCCCGCCATGCGCCAAGCGTCGTCTTCTTCAGAGACGCCCCACTGGAGCACTACCTGTATCTGTTCCCCCGGGGGAACCCGCGAAGCAATCTCGGGTGGAACGTCAATCTGGCCGTTCGGCGTGAGCTCGCCTCTAAAGTCGGCGCTCTTCATTTCGGTTGCCTCCCCAATATCATCTCACGTATGAGGATCGATGCGGCTACTCTAATCGTGATTTAGGGTGGTGACGGTCCTCTTTGAAAACGCCGATGGGCACCGCACTGGAAAGGCGACGAGTCCCAAATTCTACGACTTGTTTACCCCTAACGCCCGGCTCGCCCGTTGCCAGGCTGGAACCAGAATCAGTCCAATCAGAATCAATGCGGCGCTCAGGCCCACCCAAATTCCCGCCGCTCCCCAGCCCCACGGAAACGCGAGAACGTAGGCTACCGGCAGACCCACCACCCAGTAACCCACCAGGTGCGCCAGCATCGCCGTGTGCGTATCGCCCAACCCGCGCAGCGCTCCGGTAGCCGTGACCTGCAGGCCGTCAAATAGCTCGAAGAATGCGGCGATGCGCAGCAGCAGCGCTCCGGTGGCGAGGACCGCGCGGTCGGTCGTATACAGCCGGACGATCAATCCCGGCGCAATCCATAGCGCCAGGCCACACGCCCCCATGAAGCCGCCGCTCAGCAGCATGGCCGTCCAGCCGCGGGTTGCCGCTCCGTCGTAATCCTTTGCGCCAATGGCCTGCCCTACCCGCACCGCCGCCGCCGAGCTCACCCCGAGCGGCACCATATAAGTTGTCGAAACCACGTTAACTGCCAGGCTGTGCGCCGCGAGCGAGACTTCGTCCAACCGCGCCGCCAACACCGTCACCAAACCGAACACCGCGCCTTCAAACAGAATCTGCAACGCCGCCGGCAGCCCCAGCGATGCCAGCCGCCACAGCAGCGCCCAGCGCGGCCGCCACGGGAAGCGGCCGGCCCCGCGCTCGTGCCACCAGATCGTCGCCCCCAACACTGCCGCCATGTATCCGCGCGCAAGCGAAGTCGACCAGGCGGAACCGACCAGCCCCATCGCCGGCGCCCCCCAATGCCCGAACATCAAGGCCCAATTGCCGGCCAAGTTCACCAGGTTTGCGGTCACCAGTGCGAAGGTCACCGGTTTCACCACATTGACCGCTTGCAGGTACCGGCGAAACGCCGAATAGAACAGCAATAACGGCAAGCCCCACAGCAGCGCTTTCAGGTACGGCACACAAAGCTCGAACACGCGCGGCTGCACATGGGCGGCCCTCAAGAGCGGAATCACGCCCAGAATCGCCAGCCCTACCAGCGGCGTCAGACCGGCCGCCAGCCAGCACCCATTTGCCAGCGTGCGGCGCGCATCTTCCGGTTTGCCCGCTCCAAAAGCCTGCGCCGCCAGGGCATCCATTCCCAGCAGCAAGCCGGTGCCGCAGATGGCGATGGGGTAGAACAGCATGGTTGCCAGGCTGCCGGCGCCCATCGGCGCCGCGCCCAGCCGGCCGGCCATTACGATGTCCACCACACCCATGGCCATCCATCCGAGCTCGGCCAGCGCCAGGGGCACAGCCATGCGCAGCATGGGCGGAAATTCGCGCCGCATCTCGCGCCAATGCGTCGTGATCATATTTTCGGATCGCGCTTGGCTCGCGCTTTCGGATGCGCCCGGTCGTACACGGCCATCAGGTCCGTCAGCGCCACTTGCGTGTATTTCTGGGTGGTCGAAAGCCTGGCGTGTCCCAGCAATTCCTGAATCGCGCGCAGATCCGCCCCATCCGCCAAAAGGTGGGTGGCATAAGCGTGGCGGAAACTGTGAGGATGCAGCGATGGGTCCTGCCCGAGGTGCGTGGCGTAGAGCTTCACGATGCCGTAGATGCCGCGCGTGGTCAGGCGTTCGCTCCGGTGGTTGAGAAAAACCGCCTTCTGGTCACGCGCCACCGGCCTTTCGCCCAGGTAGCGTTCCACCGCTTCGGCCGCTTGGCGCGGCAGCGGCACCTGTCGCTCCTTGCGGCCCTTGCCGCGCACGAGCATCCAGTGCTTCTCGCGGTCGATGTCCTCCAGGTTCACCCCTGCCAGCTCGCTCACCCGCACGCCACAGCCGTACAGCACTTCGAAAATAGCGCGGTCGCGGGCCGGGAAGGGCCGCTCCAGCTTGTCCGCCGCCACCGCGTTCAGAAGGTCGTTGGTGGTTTCCGGAGTCGGCACCGCCGGCAGCTTTTGCGGCGCTTTGGGAGTCCGCACCAACCGCGCCAAGTTGGCCTCGACCACTCCTTCGCGATGCAAAAATCGAAACAGCCCCCGCACCGCCGCCAGCTTGCGCCGAATGCTCACTGCACTCAAGTGCCGCCGATATAGCCACACCATCCATTCGCGCAGCGTCAGAAGGTCGATTTCAGCCGGCGCCGGCGGCGCCGTTTCCGGCGGCGACAGGAATTCCACGAACTGGCGCAGATCGCCCGCGTACGCCTTCAGCGAGTGCGGCGACGAGCCCTCTCGCGCGAGCTCGTCCAGGTACCGCCCGATCGCCTGCTCCAGTTCACACATCGGCGTGGCTATACTCGGCGTTGCTGTATTCACGCAGCGCTTCCAGTGCGCGCCGGCACACTTCGGCATGGCGGGCTTTCTTATCCCGCCGCAGCCGCTCGCGCGTCGCATCGTCCAACTCCGGCAGAAGGTCGAACGTGATATTGGCGGGCTGATAATTGGCGCTGTCGGCGGCGGAAATATAGTGCGCCAGCGAGCCTAGCGCGGTCGCGCGCGGCAGCGGACGCGGCGCCTCGCCCGTGGCCAGCGCCGCCGCGTGTATCCCGGCCATCAGCCCGGTGGCGATGGCTTCGACGTATCCCTCCACGCCCGAAATCTGCCCCGCGAAAAAAACTTCAGTCCGCCTCCGAAGCTGCAGCGTTTCCGATACCAGCGCCGGCGCGTTGATGTATGTGTTGCGGTGAATCTGGCCGTAACGCAAAAACTCGGCATTCTCCAGGCCCGGAATCAGGCGCAGCACGCGCGCCTGGTCGCCGAATTTCATGTGGTTCTGAAACCCCACCAGATTGAAGCTCGACGCCCGCCCCGTCTCCTGCCGGAGCTGCACCACCGCGTACGGGCGCCTGCCGGTGCGCGGATTCGCGAGGCCCATCGGCTTCATCGGACCGTATCGCAGCGTCTCGCGGCCCCGCCGCGCCAGCTCCTCGATGGGCAAGCACGCTTCGAAATACGGCGTCGCATCTTCGGCAATGTGGGCCGTAGCCGGCTGCGCCTCGATCACCGCGTCCACGAAGCGTTCATATTGGTCGCGATCGAGCGGGCAGTTCAAATAATCGGCGGTTCCATCGGTCGATTTGCCATAGCGCGACGCCCAGAAAGCAATCTCCGCATCCACCGTCTCCGCATCCACGATGGGGCTGATGCTGTCATAGAAGTACAGACCCTCGGAACCCGTCAGCCGCGCGATCGATTCCGCCAGCGCGCCGCTGGTGAGCGGACCGGACGCCACAATCGCGATCCCATCAGCCGGCGCCTCGCGCACTTCCTCCCGCCGCAATTCAATCCGCGGTTCGCCCAGAATCGCCTCGGTCACTTCCGCCGCGAACCGGTCGCGATCCACCGTCAGCGCATGCCCGCCCGGGACCCGCGCCCGCCCGGCCGCCGCGATTAACAGCGAATCCATGCGCCGCAGTTCTTCCTTCAACAGCCAGGGCGCGGTCGATTCCTGTTCGGATTTGAGCGAGTTGCTGCACACCAGCTCCGCCAGGTTGCCCGTCCGGTGCGCGGGCGTGGGCTTCGCCGGACGCATTTCGTACAACACCGCGCGAGCGCCGCGGCGCGCCACCTGCCACGCCGCTTCCGCCCCCGCCAGCCCGCCCCCGATGATGACGATTGGTTCGCGCAAAGCAGTCCGCAACCCTCACATACTCGTGGCGCGCGCACTCATGCGTGCCGCGTCGAGACTCATCTCGACGCCCCCCGCCCCAAGGCGAAGAAACGTCGGGTAGAGACTCGACGCTGCACGCACGAGTGCGTGCGCCACGGTTACAAAATCCCGCCCAGCTCCCCAGCCGGCACGCGCAGCCCTACGTAGAACGAGCCAAACAGCGCGTACACCGCGCTCACTTCGTCGAACCGCATTTCGTAGATCAGCTTCTTAAACACCAGCGGATCTTCCGCGAACAGGTCCACGCCCCATTCCCAATCGTCGAAGCCGATCGAGCCGGTAATGATCTGCCGCACCTCGCCCGCATAGCGCCGCCCCACCAGGCCATGCTCGCTCATCATCCGCTGGCGCTCCGGCATGGTCTCCCGGTACCAGTTGGCCGTCTCGCCCCGCCGCCGGTCCATGGGATAGAAGCAAATATATTTCGCCGGCGGAATCTCCGGCCACAAACGCGATGCCATGGCGTTGCGCTGCCGCTCCAGCACTTCGGCGATTTCCCGCTTCCACTCTTCCGAATGCGGCTCGATTCCCTTCGCGGCCAGCCCCGCATACGTCTTCGCGGTGGATTCGTAAAGCCCCAACTCGACCACCGAAAGATACGAACCGGTGGGCTCCAGATAGTCG
>JBEKYD010000222.1:0-12987 GCA_049511335.1 Bryobacteraceae bacterium
GTCAGGCTTGTTGCGGCCCGGCGGAAGCCTGACAGACCGCGAAAAACGATGGTCTGTCCCACCGCTGGGTCGCCCAAGACCTGGCTCACCCTAAATTCCACGAGATCAGGAGTTCGGAGACTTTTCTCGACACATCTTTGCCCCTTCCCCTTCTCTTGGGGGGACAGGTCGGCTTTCTTCCGATCCTCGACGGCCAACGACAGCTCTTCGCCGCGGAGGATGCCCAGGTCATGAGCTCCCTGGCCAAATGCCTGGCCGCCATCTCCCTCTACAAGGCGATGGGCGGCGGTTGGTGTTGGGATGGCGTGGCCCTGCCCGACTATGCCCCCGGACCCGCCCAGGTCGCCCGGAAATAGCCCCAAGCGCGGGGACTTTCCCTCATCGAGAAGGCCAGCCGCACGCTTCAATCCATTCGCTCGGCCCACTGGGCGCGGGATGGGCCCGGCTCGAACGGCTCGCCGAAGTATTGCGTCTCCCGGACCACCTTGCCGCCCTCGAATTCCATGATGCTCACGACGTAAACGCGTTGCTCGTCATAGGGGCCGAAGGGGGGCCGAAGGGGGGCCGAAGGGGGGGCCGAAGGGGGGGCCGAAGGGGACAGCCTGACGTGGGGGGCCGAAGGGGACGGCCGAAGGGGACAGCCTGACGTGAGCCCTTGGTAATTTATAACTCGTCAATTATCAAGGAGATACGGGTCAGCTTAAATGTACGGTCGGCCGTCGGCCGTTTGTTTTCACCGTCCTAGCGCAGTCGCTAGACGCCAAAACTGGCGAAATGGTCAGAGCGCTCCAACAGGTTCGGCCAGGTGAAATCCGGACGATTGCAAAACCGGTGCCAGGCAGACTTTTCCCATTTCTTTGATGGGGGCAACCCTCAACGGTCAAACCTTCGGGACTGCACGTTGGAGCCGCGCCGCGGCCCGGCGGTGACGGCGCAGAATTCCCTCGAGCGAGACGGTTTGAAGCTCGCCCGCGGCGACTACAATGCGTCCTTCCACAATCAACGTATCGACCCTCGATGGCGCGCACAGCAGCAGCGCGGAGACCGGATCGCCGGCTCCGCTGTAACCCGCGCGGCGAAGGTCGAACAGCGCGATGTCCGCGCGCTTCCCGGGTCCGAGGCTGCCGATATCGTCGCGGCCCAGGCAGCGTGCGCCTCCGGTGGTGGCCATCCGCAATCCGTCGGTTACGGTGAAAGCCGCGGCGCCGTTGCGGAGACGTTGCACCAGCAGCGCCTGTCGCGCCTCCGCCAGCATGTCGGAGCTGTCATTGGATGCGCTGCCATCCACGCCGAGCCCGACCGGACATCCGGCCCGAGCCAGCGCCAGCACCGGCGCACAGCCCGAGCCCAGCCGCATGTTGGACGTAGGGCAGTGCGCGATTCCCGTGCCGGCGCGTCCAAGACGTGCGATTTCGCGGCGGTTGAAATAGATGCCGTGAGCCAGCCAGGTTTCCGCCCCCAGCCACCCGGTATCTTCGAGCAGATCGAGCGGCCGTTTGCCGAACCGCGTCAGGCAGTAGGCCTCCTCGTCGCGCGTCTCCGCCAGGTGGGTGTGCAGCCGCACTCCATGGCGCGCGGCCAGTTCCGCGGTGGACCGCATCAATTGCGGCGACACGGAAAACGGAGAGCACGGCGCGAGCGCGATGCGCAGCATGGAGCCGGCTGCGGGGTCGTGGTACTTCGCAATCAGCCGCTCCGAATCCTCCAGGATGCGCTCTTCGCGTTGCACCACGGAATTCGGCGGCAATCCACCCTGCCTGCGCCCGACGCTCATGCTGCCTCGCGTGGGATGAAAGCGGATGCCGATGCGGCGGGCAGCCTCAATCTCTAAGTCGATCAGATCGCCTCTGCCGCGAGGGAATACATAATGATGATCGGCGGTCGTAGTGCACCCGGAAAGCAGGAGCTCGGCCATGCCGGCCAGCGCCGCTGCGTGTACCGCCTCTTCGTCCAACCGCGCCCAAACCGGGTACAGGGTGCGCAGCCAGTCGAACAGTTCCGCATTGGCGGCAGGCGCGTAGGCGCGCGTGAGAGTCTGATAAAGATGATGATGCGTGTTGACCAAGCCCGGGATCGCTACGGCGTACGGCGCCCGAACTACCCGGTCGGCTTTCGGAAGCTTGGCGCTGCCGCCGCCCACCTGCACGATCTTCCCGTTTTCCGCGTAGATAAATCCGTCGCGAATCACCCGGTTCGCCTCATCCATCGGGACCAGGGCATGAATATTGCGGATCAACAGCGACCGCGCCGTCACCGGGTCAATCTCCTTTCGCGCACAATCTCCTCGAGCCCATCGCCATCGGGCGAAATGTCGTACGGCCGGCCGGCCGCCTTCCGTGCCGACTGCACATCCTTGAGGCCGTTCCCGGTGATCAAAGCGACCGCCGTCGCGCGGCGCCGCACCAGGCCTTCGGCTGCCGCTTTCTGCAGGCCGGCCACCGCCGTCGCCGCCGCCGGTTCCGCGAAGATGCCGGCGAGCCGCCCGGTGTAGCGCATGGCATCCAGGATCGCATCGTCGCTGACGTTGATCATGGCGCCGCCGGATTCGCGCACCGCCAGCACCGCCTTCTTCCAGTTCCTGGGTACTCCCACCGCAATGCTGTCTGCCAGCGTTTTGGGCTCGACCGGCTGCATCGGTTCACCGCTCTCAAAGGCCGTGGTGATCGGCGCGGCGCCTTCGGCCTGTACGCCTAAGATGCGCGGCGTCCGCTCGATCAGGCCAAGCGTCCGCAATTCGCGAAAGCCCTTCCACACCCCCGCCACGGTGCACCCATCGCCGACCGAGACCGCGACCCACTCAGGCGGTTCCCACCCGAGTTGCTCGGCGATCTCGAGACCGGCCGTTTTCTTCCCCTCCACAAGGTAGGGGTTGATTCCGGAATTCCGGTTATACCAGCCCCATCGCGCGCACGAGCGCTGGCAGAGCTGGAATGCGTCCTCATAGCTGCCGCGGACCCGCAGCACGGTCGCTCCGAAAATCAGCAACTGAGTGACCTTCGGCTCGGGCGCGCGTTGCGGAACGAAGATCACGCTGCGCAGCCCCAGCGACGCCGCCATCCCGGCGCACGACGAAGCGGCATTGCCCGTGCTCGCGCAGGCGATGATGCCGCGCCGCTTTTCCCGCGCTTTCACCACGCCGACGGAACTGGCGCGATCCTTGAGCGACCCGGTTGCGTTGCGGCCGTCGTCTTTCAGATAGAGGGACGCGAGGCCAAGGCGCCGCGCCAGCCCCGGCGCCGGCGTCAGTGGCGTCCAGCCCACCGAGAGTGCCGGCACGGCCGAGTCCGCCCGCACCGGCAGCAGCTCGCGGTATCTCCAATGCGATTGCTCCGCGCGGCGGCTCAGTATCCTCCGCGACAATACTTTGCCAATGGCGAGGTAGTCATATTGGACATCGAGAATGCCTTCGATTCCGCAACGCGGACACGTGAAGCCGACCCTCGGCCCGTGAATCGTTCCGCAAAATACGCACTTCAGTCCCTGAACGAAGTTCATCATCCCGCTCCCGGCTCTCGGAGGCATCAGCGTAACACCCGGATCGGCCCAAGTGCCAGGCGGAATTCAGAGTTTGGAGTCCGGTTCGGCTCCCGAGCTGACGGATAAGTTGCTAGATCGGCTGCAAGTCAATATAATCGAAGAGGAAAGCCACCCTAGCTCAGTTGGTAGAGCGGCTGATTCGTAATCAGCAGGTCGCCGGTTCAAGCCCGGCGGGTGGCTCCATAAAATCAATAACTTACAAGCTAGGTCAGGGTGTTGGAGAGCGGTTTGGTAGCCACGCTGGTAGCCACGCGGTTTTCTTCCGGTACCGAAGCCACGGAACCTCCACCACCACTGGTAACTCCGGTTAGGAGTGCATCCATTTTGCCGGCAGCGTCCCGCTTCGCCTCGCTGTAGACGTGCTGGTACACGTTCTGGGTGAGCCGGATGTCCGAGTGCCCGAGAATCTCGGCTATCACCTTATCTGGCACTCCCTGAGCGCGCAGCAGCGAAACGCACGCGTGGCGCAAATCGTGAAACCGTTGCTTGGGAAGTTTGGCGGCTTCCACTAGGGCGTTGAACTCCTTTAGGATTTTCCGGTCGTCGATTGGTGTCCCGATGGTGCTGGTGAAAACGTACCCCGTATTCTTCCACCTGGACCCGGCGAGTTCTCGCTCCTGGTCTTGCCGTATCCGGTGAGAGCGAAGTCTGTTAACGCAGGTCGCCGGAAGGTCGAAACTCCGGCGCGACTTTACAGATTTTGGCGGTAGCAGCGTCAGGCGTCCTTTTTTCTCGCCGGCTCGTTTCACCCGCTGAAGCGTGTGTCGCACGGTAACATTGCCGGCATCAAGGTCTACGTCGGTCCATTGGAGAGCGCTACACTCACCAGACCGGAGCCCAACGG
Organism: Bryobacteraceae bacterium; assembly: GCA_049511335.1. GTDB lineage: Bacteria > Acidobacteriota > Terriglobia > Bryobacterales > Bryobacteraceae > JBEKYD01. Next base: position 4,382 of record JBEKYD010000222.1, read on the forward strand.
CAAGCCCAACGGTGAATAGCGCCTCTAGCCTGTGGCCCATTGCGGCTTTCAAAAACCGGCTCGCCTGTTCCGCCGTAAATGGCGTGATTTCCCGCTTCTCACACTTCGGCGGAGTGGCCAGCTCCGCGACGTTCCGCGCGACCAGCTCACCCTTGAGGGCTTCGTTCAACGCGATCCTTAGCACCACGCGCAGGTATTTCACCAGCGCGGGCGAGTTGCCGGCCTTCAACTTTGCATTGAAAAACTGTTGGACTGTCTGCAAGTCGAGCTTGGACAGCCTAACATCCTTCAACCCTGGCACGTTGTCGAGGTTTCGCTCTTCCCACTCCTCCGGCGGTACCGTCTTCGCCAAGTGGTTGCGGACCATTTGCTCATAAGATCGGTACGTCTTCGGCCTAACTGACGGACTAACCGTATTTTCCAGCCACGCGGCGAGAAAATCTCCCACCGTCTGTTTTCCTGCCCTGATGGGAACTCCGCGATCTCTATCCCTGAGTGCGGCGGTAAGGTCTTCGGCTACCTCATGCCTCGTCCTTGCCGTGAAGATCTTTCTTTCACGGGTCCGTTTCCCGTCTGACCCTACTCTCCATGCGACCGTGACGGCGGCGCGCCATCGGTCATCCGACAGCTTGTAAATGGTTCCCTCTCCGTTACCCTTGCGTCTCGCCATGGCGCTTACTCTCCCTTTCGCTTTGTTCTCCACCTTGCGCGTGCGGCTTTCCTCGCTAACCGCGTTCGCTCGGCAGGGTCAAGATTCTTTCGGCTGTTCTGTCCGTCTTTCCGCCCGAGCCGGACGGCGGCAGGATCTTTCTGTTTTGCAGAAGATGCAACGGTCGGGAGTACGTTCCCCATCAGATGCTATCTTCCAACCCACCATAACCGCCGCGCGCCAGCGGCCATCCTGCATTCTATAGATAGAGCTTAGATAGAGCCTTCATTGTTTCCGCGTCTCGCCATTGCGTTTTCTCCTGTATCGCCGCATGGATTCTCTCTGACTGCAACGATCGTGAACCTTCTTGCTTCTAGTGTTGTTGGTGACGTCCATCAGGTCGCCGCAGATTTCGCAGGACCGAAGCTTTCTGGTCCCGGTCACAATCTCCGAGAATTGCATCCACAGCGCTGCCCGCAGATTGATTGGGCGGCTATGGAGCTTCCAGCTCCCATTCGAATCGACGCACACGAATGTTGATGAGCTGGAGCGTTGGAGATGGAAATTGAGGGCCTGAGCCAAGTCTTCCTTAGCGAGTGCAAGAAGATCTGTCGGTGCCCGACCTTTCAACACGCGAACGTGTTCTCGGGCATCATTGAGGGGAGGGCGGTAATTGCAAGTTTTCATCAGGCCCAAAGCATCCGGGCAGATCATTTTCCCTAGGGCTTTAACATTTCTTTCCTGAATCGCTCTCCACAGGTCCAACAATTTGATTAGTGCGGACGCTTCCTCAAGCCACAGGCTTACCGGCTCAACTAATAGGCCAGCGACATAGACGGAGTCAGGCTCCCGGGCATATTTTCTGTCAGGGAATTTCTGCCACGTCCTGATTATTTCGCCGAATACTGCATTCGCGTCACCAATTGAGACATACTGCAGCAGTTCGCTGGAATGCGAATGAATCCGCACCATCGTTGGCCGCGCAACACCAGCTGAGAAGTACCTTTGCTTCAGTATTAGCAGCCGATCAGAAGCCTCCCGCTGGCTGGTAAGAATGTCAACCGGACCTTTATAAAAGTCGAATGTATCGCCGCGAATATTGAGGGCCGGTTCGCTGATCGCTTTCAAGCCCATGCTAACAGCAGCCGTCGTATCCTGGTCGATTCCGAGAAAGCCGTAGCGGTCCGCGAATGCCAGCGCATCATCCGCGTTCGCGACTTTCGAGAATGCCAGCACCAAATCGGTCCGCATTGGGTCGTACGTTTCAACTTTGATCGGCTCCGATCGCGCCAGGGAAATCAACGTCGCGGGTGCCGGCCCCAGCCCATGGGCCCAGGTCCAGGCGGGCCGCCATAACCTCAACGAGCCGGGGAATCGACGCCACGTCAAACGGACGAAGTGCAGCGGGTCCCCCTTGCCAGCTCGTAGAGGCAAATGTAGAGGCGAAATAGTTGTCATTTCCCTATACGAAGAGTGTACTCTGTGGACTATGGAGAGGCAACAAAAACTTTTGCTTCGGGGCCATGAAGTCGCGGAAGTGCTGAACATCAGCCGGGCCCTCGCCTACCGTTGGATGGCCGCCGGCATCTTGCCTGTAGTGAGGGTGCCTGGCGGGCGCAGCATACGAGTCCCGCAGCAAGCGCTGCTGAAGTGGATCGAGACTAATACTGCCGGCGCCCGCGAGCTGGAGCGAATAGCCGCGTCAGCCGCTCCAAAGGCGACGGGCGCAAGCGGGCCGCCGCACGGGAACGGGTAGGTGATGGGCAACGGAATCAGGGTGGGCCATGCTCCGTGGTGGTGGGCGCTCAAGAGATGTTAGCCATTCGATCACGCCACTGGCTTCCATCGCCGGCGTCACGCTTCCCCACGGCGGATGGTCCGATGAGAGCTCCTTTAATGGCCCGGCGTTGTCCCGGCACTGCAGCGGGCCTAAGCATTCACCTCTCTGGCGAGTGGATACAACATCGCCCGCCGCTGTGCGCCCGATTTCACGAACAAGGGGCACACTTCAGCGAGCGCCGCCACCACTCCAGCTTGGCTCGGTTAAGTCTTATATTTACAACAGATTTTGTAGCGCGGGCTGCTACAAAATCTTTGTGGATATCAGGAGAGAACCGATGGCCAAACTGAGCGATTGGTTACGCAAGCAGGGCGTTTGGGCGGGGGAATGGTACGGCGAAGCCAAGGCATTCGTCCTCGCTGCAGCTCGGGCCGTTGACCTCTCCGCTAACGCGTTGCGCGTCCTCTTCTACCTGCGCCTGCACACGGTGGCGTACCAGAGCGAACTGGCAGTCACAATGCTAAATGGCAAATTGCGCCGCGTTACACCGTCCGATATGGCGAAGGACACTAGTCTAACCCGCCAGCACGTGCGCAGCGCGCTAGCCGAACTTGAAGCGGCCGGTTACGCCATACGCAAGCCGATTGGCGAAGGCGGCCTGCGCAAGGGTAACGTTGAGATCTACTGTTGGACCTTGCCGCACCTGGTGGATAAACCTTCGAGCTCGCAGCGACCTACATTTGATCTTTCGACCGACGTCCTCAAGCTGCTACGCCGCTTCAAGATGCAGTTGCCGACTGATTTTGTAGCCCCCCGCGAATACAAAGAGTTCGTGGAGGCAGTCGCCGAGCGCTACAAAGAGGCCGTATTAGTAGCTGCCCGCGAAGCGAAAGAGGCGTTTTTTGTAGCCCCGGGGGCCCCCGCATATAAGGTTGAAAGAAAAACCTTGAAAGAAACTGCTGAAAGAGTAGTGCGGGGGGATGTATTTCCAGAGCCGCCGCCATCGTCGTCGTCAGAAGAGCAGACGAGCGAGCGAGCGAAGGCGGCGGATTCAAGAGAGAATCCTCTAAGAAGCAAGCTCCAAGAATGGATGCAGGACAACCTACCGGTTCCGGGATTCAAGCTCGAAGCCGCCACGTTAGATAAGATCGTCGCCACGATTACCACCGAAGAGGACCTGGCGCAGTTTCAGGAAGCCGCCGTGAAGCAAAGAAACCCGCGGGGCTGGCGAGTGTATGTGACCATCGCTGAGGGGTGCGCCGAGCAGCGCCCGCACTACCAGAAATCCAAAGCAGCAGCAGCGGCCGCGAGCGGAAGCACGAAAGCGGTCGAGTTTGCCCGCAAGCGGCGCGAGGCGGGGGCCTAAGACGGTGGCCGATCTCACCTACGAAAGGGCTTACCAGTTGGCCCAGAAACTCACCACTATCGACGGGTGTCCCCGCCTGGACGATGCCGTGGAAGCCATTGCGGACGACCTGATGGAGACCTGTCGGAGCCGTGAAGAGGCCGAGTTGCTGGTCCATGAGGCGCGATTCACGTGGAAGAGGTGGCAGGGCACGGCGGGGCTGATCGAGCTACTCCAAGCGCAGCGTAGGCCGTCTAGCGTTGGGCCGCCAGAATTTCCGGCGCTCGGGCCGAAGCCGCCAGTCGAATGCGCCTTGTGTAATGACTTTGGCACGGTGTACCGGAACGGGGTGCACGAGTGGTGCACCTGCCGGTCGGCGAGAGTTTTCCGTGAGGAAGCGCCAGATTTCATCGACAAAGCAAATGCCAAGCGGATCGGCGTGGTGCTGCAACAACCCGTACCAATCGACCGCAAGGTCATCACGAAAGAGGATGTGAGAAGGGATTTCCGCGAGCGTACAGATCGCACAGAACAGATGATCAGAGAAGCACGTGCCACGCTGGACAATGCCGAGGCCACCCGGGACCAACGGGAAATCGCTCGGGAGATTCTGCGAAGCTTCGACGCGGAGGATAAAGCGTGCTGAGCGAACATGCCCAGCCGAATTGCCGCTACGTATTCTGAGTCCACCCAACTGGCATTGGGCCCCGGCGGGCGTCTCCCTAAAATCAATTGGAATGCGAAAGGCCAAACTCGTGATGTTGGACCAACCGCCAGCAAGGAGGCCCCGGTGTGCCCCAACCCACGCTGGCAGGGGCAGCCTGCCTCCGCATCTGACGAGCCCCGCCTGCTGCGGTGTTCCTAATCCACGCGTCCCCCCGAACTCCCGGCAGCAGACATCCGCGAAATTACAAGTACTTCCGGCTGCGCAAGTTGCTGTTGCGGTTGGGGAAGTAAAGGCCTTCCCTAATCCCCTCGCGCAGGCGGGGATAGAGGTTGGCCGTGAGCAGTTGGTCGGCCTGCCGTGACACGCTACCAGCGTGTCCAGGCGCGCCCGGCCGGTGGCGCCTGGGAGCAGTTGACGGCGCCGCTGGAAGGCCGACGCGGTTGCGCGGGGCGCCCTGCCCAGGTAATGCGGTTACTGGCGCCCCCCCCATGAACATGCACACCATCGACACCGCGGAGGCGGCGAAGGTCGCATGTGGATGTCGTAGCCGTGGAGCTGGCGCGTGGCTACTCGGCCACCTTTCCGCCGAACTGCCGCTCGCACGCCCGCCAGAAAGCGCAGTACTTGCGAGAGCACAGATTGCTTGCCCGGTTGGGCGGGAAGAAACCGCCGCGGATTCCGCGCTGCACCAGTGGGTAGAGCTTTTCGGTAGCCTCGACATCCGACTGATCCACAGTACAGCCGATCTGCACTAGTTGCGGGGTCTTGGTCTTCACCAGCGTGTCCACCCGCGCCTCGCCGGTCACGATGCCGCCGAGCAGTTGCCGGTAGGTGGCCACCTGGAAGCGATAATCCGAGGAGATCTCGCTCGGCTTGCGCGCCGCCGTCTTGAGATCGATGATGCGCCCTTGGGTGTCCAATAGGTCGATGTAGCCCCGGACGCGGATGCCGTTGATGGTGCCTGTGACGGGGAACTCCACCGCGGCCGGTTCGATCTCCGGACAGGCTTCGTCCAGATACTTGAGGGTCAGAGCCTCACCCTGCTTCTTCAGCTCGCCGGGCTCCTCGTCGTCGCGGAATTCGGTAGGCAGCGCCGGTTTGCCGCCCTGGTAGCGCGGTGGATACTCGCCCTTGACCAGCAGGTCCCAGGCCTCTGTGTAGATCGCCTTGACGCCGGCGGCCGGCAGGTCTTCGCGGGTTTCGATCTTCTGCTCGAAGTTGGCGTTGATGGCGGCATGCACCGCCGAGCCCATAGTGAGCGCACCGGTGGGCGGGTCCGGCAATTTCAATATGTAGCGGCCGAACCACTTGAAGCCGCAGCCCAGGTAGCCGTTGGCCGAGGAGGGCGACAAGACGTCGCCGGGTTCCTCCATGGGGATGAGTTGATGGAGTGCCATGTTAGTTGCCCTCCTCTCGGGTGAGCGGCAGCCAAGTGATCACGCCATCCCGTGCGGCCTGGATCATCAAGGTGCTAACCAGGTCTTGGCGCGCAGCATCGCTCCACTGCTCGCCGGCAGCCTTCAGCTCGGCGATGGTGACGCGCAAGATTCGGCGCAAGGCTACGTCGTAGCCGATTTTTATCGGGGGAGCCAGAATTCCGGCCGCCTCGTAGGGCTGGGATCCGTTCGGGGGAGTTCCGTTTCCGTTGACCGGTTTGTTACCATTGCCGTTGGTGAACGACGGTGGTTGCGAAACTGCCGTTGCCGGAGCGGGTGCTACAACACCCGTTCCGGACCCGTTAGCGAACACCACGCGGTCCACCGTGGGCGCCGCGGGCATGGGCGGGATGGGCTGCTGCCGCTGAGCCGCAATCTGCGACTCGATGGCAGTGGGAGCGAGCCCCGTGGTCACGGCGGGCGAATTGCCGTCCAGCCGGTAGATGTCCCACTGGATCTGGTCGCCCTTCTTGCCGGTCCACCGCTTGCAGATCCAGAAGGGTTCGTTCTTGCGCAGCTCCAAGGCGTTGATCTTGGCGGCCACGTCCGTATCCAGGTACATCACCTGGTTGTTCGCCAGGCTGTACATCATCTGGTCCCCGAACCGCCCCTCGACCAACTTGCCGTCCGGAAACTTCAGGGCAATCTGTTGAGGGATGTTTGGTGTGAGCGTCAGTTTTTCCATAAACTTTCTCCTTTCAATGTTCGTTTGCAATTTGCAGCGGCTCGGCGCAGCAAGGCCCCACCAGCAGGCGCGCGTCCCAGCTCGCCGGGAAGAGCTGTAAGCAATATTCGCCGCAGCTTTGGCACTCCACTGGGGCGACGGCCGGCAGGCGCGGTACGACGAACGTGCCGTTCGGCTGTTCGCCGATCGCGGGCGGGCCAAACTGGCTATCGCAGAGCTTTCCCTCAGCGAATTTGAGGGTTGTTTGAACGGTGATGTTGGTTTGGAACTTGATCTTCTGTAGAGGCACTGCATTTCTCCTGGCGCTTTAGAGCCTCGCGGCTGTCGTAGCAATTAATGCTCGCATAGTGAGTATTAATTGTCAAGGCTTATTTATGCTATGATTGTGAGCGATGGCGTTTTCTGAGGAGCAAGTTTGTAAGTGTGTGCGATGCACGTACGTCTGGGTCAAGCGCGTGCCCGGCAGGCCCGTGCGCTGTCCCAACTGCAAGCAGCCGAATTGGGACATTTCCCTCGGGACGCTGAAGCGTGGGCCGAAGCCGGCGAAAGTGAAGCGCGGCCGGCCGGCGGAGAACAAATCGGCCGGCGGTAAGGCGCGCTTGGGGAAGAAAATGAAATGAACCACGTCCCTGCACTTCTCTGACGTGGAGAAGCTATCCGCCGAGCAGCAAAGCGAAATCGAAAAAAGCGCAAGCCTAGTCGGCGACAAGCGCCGCGCGGAGACGCTAACAGCGAAGCGCCGCAGTGAAATCGCCAAGAAGGCGGCGGCGGCGCGGTGGGGGAAGAAGAAGGCGTAACCGATCAGGCGATTGCGGGATTCGTTTAGGTTTGCCTTGAAAATCGGAGGGTTCAGTCGACGCAGGACGGACTATGAATCGGTGACGAATCGTCGATGACTATTTCGGGTAATACTCCTCCAGATCCCTTGCCGGCCGGGTCGGTTGTTGGTAGGTCATTGGGGGAACCGCCCGTGGTGGGTAGTACTCCCAATCGAGCGAACTGGCCAGCCCGCACGCATTTGCTAAGAAATCATAGTCAGCTTGGATTGCGAGTCGGTCCTTGAGACTTCTCGGGGGCTGCAACTGCCGCCAGCCTTCACGGGCAAAACCGCCCGGCATAGAACACCTCTGAAGCGCTTCCTGCAAAGGGAGCAGCCGGCCACCGCCACCAATCACGAAAAGGTCAAATCGCTTGTCATTCGCAGCCGTGAGCCGGTGATGCCTGAGGATCTCGCAGCAAGTGTGCTCGTACTGGGCGCAGACCTCGCCGATGCTCGGCACCACGGGCAAGCCGGGCCCTCCTGCCTCTTTCCGGCGCCGAGCCTGTTCCAATCCGCAGTTCCACGCCTGGGCAAGTTCCAGGTCGATCTTCCCTCCACCGATGGGCCTGGTCGAATCGGCAAGGTAACTGGGTCGAAGCGGCTGACCTCGTTCCGTCATGATCCGACCGTTGAAAAAAAAGGAAACCTCCGTAGTGCCCGCGCCGACGTCTACGATCGCGTAGCTCTTGGATTCGGCTTGGGGCGATTCGAGGAACGCCTTTACGGCGGCAAGACCTTCCGGCTCTATCGAGTAATTCCGCTCGCCCGGTGCGGGAACGATGAAACTTTCTAGGTGGGCCGCAACATCGGCCAACAGGGAGATGCTGGCCGGATTCGACACATCCCGGTGCAGTTCCATCGCGACGCCCGCCATTCTCTCCCACTCGCCCTTGCGATCCACTTCGTCCAGGTAGTCCATTGGACATCCCATGTTCCAGAGAAGCAGCAGATTGTCGTCAGGGAACCGGACCTCCAATCTCTTCTCGACTTCGCGGAATACGGTTGCCAGAAACAGACACGCAAACGCTGCGGCAGGATAACCACGTTCGAGACCGGGCAGACGCACCATACCGCGCCTCGCGACGGGACTTCCACATCGGCAAATCGCTGGATTGCTCTGGCACAGCACGCACAGCTTAATCGACGATAGCCGGATGTCGCCTTCGTGAACATTCCATTCGGGCACACCGAAATGGATCAATCCGCCACGAATTACGATAGCCG
>JBEKYD010000223.1:0-12985 GCA_049511335.1 Bryobacteraceae bacterium
CACAACGGCTGGGAAGACGAGCAACGCTCCTTCGACTCCACCTGCCGCAAGTTCCACAGCTTCCTCATTCAATCCCAGCGCTGAAACCCGCAAGTTACCCACAGATTCCCCGGACGAGCCGACAAAACATTCTTCTTCGGCACCTACTCGGGCTTACGGCAGATCACCAGTTCGTTCTTGAACACAGCGGTGGTGCCGACGGCGCTCGAGCGCACCGGGAATTTCTCCGCCTCGAAGACCAAGCCTACCGATCCGAATAACGGTAATGCGCCTTTTCCGGGCGGGGTTATTCCCACCAACCGGCTAGACCCAACGGCGATGAACATTCTCAATACGTACATCCCCACTGCAAATCTCCCCGGCAACATCTGGCAGGGGCAGGTGCCGAGTCCATATGACACGAATGAGGCGCTTATTAAGATCGATCATTCATTTAGCGACCGGAACCTGCTGAGCGCCAGCTATTACGAAACCAGCGGAAACAACTCGGTGCTGCCTGGTGGCAATCTGCCGTGGTCGATGCAGGCCTTCAACTGGCGGCAGCAGAACATCAATGCCAGCGACACCTTCACCATCAATCCCAATACGGTGAATCAGTTCTGGGTGACGTACACGCGCAACTTCGGAGGCAGGCTGAACACGCCGCAGATTTCGTTGCACGACCTGGGGTCGACGTTCGAGCCGCAGGGTACTCCCTCGTTGCCCCAAATTACGGTGACTGGCTACTTCACCCTGGCGCAATCGATCGCCGGTCCGGTGGCGGGCACCAACTTCTATTCCACTCGTGACTCGCTCAGCTACACCCATGGGCGCCACACCCTCAAGTTCGGCGGCGAACTGGCCCTCGACAAGGACGTTCAGCAGACGCTGCTCAACAATTACGGCGTCTTTTCGTTCAGCGGCGCCAAGACCGCCAATGCGCTATCGGACTATCTGACTGGCTTACCGGTGACCATGAATCAGGACGCTCCCATTACGGCATTAGACAACTTTTGGCTGGCGTCTCTGTTCGCGCAAGACGACTTTCGAGTCACCCCGCGGCTGACCTTGAATCTGGGCATACGCTGGGAGATCCAGACACCCCCGACCGACCCGTTTAACCGCGAAGGGACCTTCGAGCAGGGCGTACAGTCGCAGGTCCTGAAGGGCTCGGGCGTTCCTGCCGGTTTGCTGGTGGTTGGGGATCCCGGCATCGGCCCCGGCATTGTTTCCACCCAGTTGGCGCACTTCGCGCCGCGCGTGGGGCTGGCGTTCGATCCCTTCGGTGACGGCAAGACTTCGATCCGGGCCGCCGCGGGAGTCTTCTACGGCAGCGTCTCCGGCAACGAGTGGAACTCAACATCCAATTACCAGCCCTTCGCCGTACGCGAGCAGTTCAATAATATCCAGTCGTTGAGTAATGTGTACGGCCTGTTTCCGGGGGGCGTTTCGCCCTATCCGTACTCCTACAATCCGAGCAACCCGACGTTCATTTACCCAGCGGAAATCTATGGCATGTCACCCGCCTTCCGCTGGCCGTACACCTACCAGTTGAACTTCTCGGTGCAGCGGCAGATCACCGGCAGCTTCAGCATTTCGGTGGCGTACGTCGGCTCTCTGGCCAGGCGGCTGCCGTTTGCGTATGACGAGAATTATCCCTATTACAACAGCACAGCGACGACGGGCAACGTGAACAACCGCCGGCCCATCGATAGTGGAGAACTGGCGCAGATCTTCCTGGTGCAGTCGATGGAGAATACCGCTTACAACGGTCTTCAGATCACGGCGGAGAAGCGGATGGGACACCACGTCAGCGCCAAGGGTTTCTACTCCTTCAGCAAGGATATCGAAGACGTCGAGCTCGATAACAACACCACCAACGGCGGAGCCCAGGACTACCGCAACCTGGCCGAGGACCGCGGGCTCTCCGATAACGACCGTCGCCACACCATGGTGAGTGAAGTGATCTGGAACATGGATTACTTCGGCAAGACCAATCCGTTCCTGCGCAACGTGATCAACGGATGGCAACTCTCGGCCATCGCCACGCTCCAAAGCGGCCTGCCGTTCACCGTCACCACGGGTAAGGACAACAACCTGGACGGCAATACCAACGACCGCGGGAACGTGATGGGGAGCCCAATCCTCGACCCCCATCGCGGCCAGGCGATCGTTACCGGGGAGTGGTTCAACACGGCGGTATTCACCTCACCGGCCAACGGCGCGGATGGTACCACGGGGCGCAATGCGCTTACGGGTCCCGGTGCCAAGAACATCGATATGGGGATCTTCCGCAACTTCAAGTTCCGCGAGCGGATGACGCTGCAGGCGCGAGGCGAGTTCACCAACGCCTTCAACATCGTAAACCTGCAGAACCCTACCACCACCATGTCGTCCAGCTTATTCGGCCAGATCCGCACCGCTTCGGCCATGCGGCAAGTGCAACTCGGTTTGCGCCTGACCTTTTAGTGCGCCGCGGCGATAATTGCGGGCTGTACGTGGGGCCGACCCATAGGACGAGGCATGATGCTCACTCGGCGTGAACTGTTTCAGACCGGTTCGGCCGCGCTGGCAGGAGCCGCTCTGGCGGGGCGGCCCCTTCCCGCAGCGGAGACCGCGGCTACCCGGCGGCTTAGCGAAGGGTGGGAGCACTACCGCGGCCCCCTCGCCGGAATCTGGGAAGTCTGGCGCGGCAAAGCCGCTGCGGCCAACGTCACCTGGGACAAGGTGGCCATGCCGCATTGCTTCAATGCCTGGGACGCAGTCGACCCCGACCGGCCCTACTATCAGGGCCCCGCCTGGTATCGTACGACTCTCCAAATCGACAACCCTTTGGCCGGCGGCCGCACCCTCCTCCACTTTGAAGGCGCCGGTCAAAACAGCGAAGTCTTCGTCGGACTAGACAGCATCGGACGCCATATTGGCGGCTACGACGAGTTCACATTCGACATCGCCGGCCGCACCGCCGAAGTCCAGATCGCCGTCCTTTGCGACAACTCCCGCAGCACCCAAACCATCCCCTCCGACCAAGCCGACTTCAATCGCTACGGCGGCCTTTATCGACATGTGAACCTCCGCTACGTCCCCGCCATCTCGCTCGAACGGGTGCTCGTCGATTCCACAGTCGACGCTCGCGGCGCCACCGTCTCGGTCGCCGCGCGCCTCCACAACCCCACCGACCGAAGCGACAATCTGCGCATCGAAACCCACGTTACCGATCCGTCCGGCCACGGAGTTTACACCGCGACTCAGTCGCTCGACTCCTGGAGCGGCCCGCGGCAAATCGCCACTTTTGCCGTTCCCAATCCCCAGCTCTGGTCGCCCAAAACTCCTAACCTGTATAGTTGCTCGGTAAGGCTCCAAAGCCCGCACGGCGAGCACTGCGTGGAGGAGCGCTTCGGCCTTCGCTTCTTCGAATTTCCCCCACACGGTGTCTTTTATCTGAACGGCGAGAAGCTCTTTCTCCGCGGCACCCAGCGCCACGAAGACCACGCCGGCCTCGGTGCCGCGATGACCGATTCGCTCATCCGCCGCGAAATGCAGCTAATCAAGCAGGCCGGCGCCAATTTTGTCCGCCTCGCGCATTACCAGCAGTCCCGCCTGGTCCTCGATCTCTGCGATGAGCTGGGCCTCCTGGTCTGGGAAGAAATTCCCTGGTGCCGCGGCGGCGTCGGCGGCGACGCTTATAAGGAGCAGTCCCGCCGCATGCTCCGCAACATGATCGATCAGCATCGCAATCATCCGGCTGTCGTTTTCTGGGGACTCGGCAATGAGAACGACTGGCCCGGGGATTTCGAGACCTTCGACCCCAAGGCTGTCCGAGCATTTCTCTCGGAACTCAACGGCATAGCCCACCACGAAGACCCGTCCCGGCTGACTTCCATCCGCCGCTGTCCGTTTGCCAAAGACGTTCCCGACGTCTACTCGCCCTCCATCTGGGCCGGCTGGTATTCCGGCCGCTACACCGAATACAAATCCTCCACCGAAAAAGAAGTCGCCGGTGTCGACCGCATGCTTCACATCGAGTGGGGCGGCGACAGCCACGCCCGCCGCCATTCCGAAGATCCCGATCGGATCGTGGCGCAGATCGCGGCCGGACAGGGAGTGGAAGAGAAAGATCGCGCTTACTTGCCCAGCGGCGGCCAGGCGCGCGCCTCACGCGATGGCGATTGGTCCGAGACTTACATTTGCAACTTGTTCGACTGGCATTTGAAAGAGCAGGAGAACATGCCCTACCTGGCAGGAGCCGCGCAGTGGGTCTTCAAGGATTTCTCCACTCCCGGCCGACCCGAGAACCCGCTTCCCTGCATCAACCAGAAGGGCCTTCTGGAACGCGATCTCACTCCCAAGGAAGGTTATTATGTCTTCCAGTCGTGGTGGGCCGAAAAGCCTATGGCCCACATTTATGGCCACTCCTGGCCCGTTCGCTGGGGCCGCGTCGGCGAATCCAAAATGGTCAAGGTCTATTCCAACTGCGCCACCGCCGAGCTCTTCCTCAATGACAAGTCGTGCGGCGTGAAAGAGCGTCGGAGCCAGGATTTTCCCACCGCCGGCCTTCGCTGGCTGGCTCCATTCCAGCCGGGAGAGAATCACCTGCGCGTCGTCGCTCGCAAGGGCTCTCACGAAGTCACCGACGAAATCCGCTTCCTCTATCAAACCGAGACTTGGGATAAACCGGCGGCACTTGTCATCGAGGAAACCGCCCGCGCGCGCAACATCGTCACTCTTCTCGCGAGACTGCTCGATGCCAAAGGCGTTCCCTGTCTCGACGCTCGCAACGTGGTACGCTTCTCCGTCGCCGGCGATGGCGAACTCTTCGAAAACCTCGGCACCGGGACCGGCTCCCGCCAGTTGGAGTTATACAACGGCCGGGCAATGATTCGCGTCAGTCTGAAGGGGGCGCAGATGGTGGTCGGCGTCTCGGCCGGTGGCGTCGCCTCGGGATTCTGCACCATCCGCGCATGATGCGCATCACACATATGATTGCTACCTCGCGGCACGCCGCCCTCCTTTATATCCTGGCCGCCGGCACTCTCGCCGCTGGGCCCATCAAGGTTCTCAAACTCTCCGTTACCAATCCCGCGGCCGAGCCGCGTCCCGCCGAAAGTATTACTCTCCGTGTCGCCGATCTCAAGGGCATCGCACCCGATTTCGACGCCGCCAACACCATCGTGACTACCAGTGACGCTGCCACCCTGGCGCAGGACGCCGCTACCCTTCAGACCACCGAACTCCCCTCCCAGGCCGACGACCTCGACGGCGACGGGCACCCGGACGAACTCGTCTTCCAGATCCCTCTCCTCGCCAACCAGACTCGCATCGTCACCATCGCGTATGCCGACGCCCGATCCATACGGCGCCTTCGAACTGAATATCCCCAGCGAGCCGGCATTAGCCTCCCACTCCTCGACCTGCTGGATTCCGTCCCCGACGTCGCACGCCAGCTTCTCCCGGCGGGAACCGGCGAGTGGCGTGTGCTCGCTAGCGGACCCGTCCGATCCGTCATCCGGATTGGCGCCACTCGCATCATCCAATGGGCCGGTGAACGCGGCTTCGAGATCGCTCCCGGTATTCATGTAGTAACCGGTGGGAAAGACGACCTGGGAATCGCCGTATTACGCCATGGCACTTACGTTGCGGCTATCGGGGCACCCGAAAACGGTGGCGCCTTGATCGTCAACGCACCCGATGCGGCGCACCGCAACAACTACGGGACTCTGAGTCCAGCCGCCGTCCGGCCGACCCACGAGAGCTTTCTTACCTACCTCACCGCGACTTCTACGCGTCTCGATCACCCCGCCGTCGTCGAGCTTCTATCCAAGGCAGCAGGGCCTCAAAGCGCCCCGCCGGACACTCTCGCCGCTGCCGGACACCGCACCTGGCGTCAGGCGATCGCGCTGCTGCACGAGGCCGCCGATCGCACTGCCACCCGTTTCGAACCGCTCATCGCGTTGAATGCACTAGGCTCGGTCTCCAAGACCGCCGGACGCGGCTTTTTTACCGAAGGCGACAATATCGCTGGCGAATGGAGACAGCAGGAAGGGTATTTCTGGACCGGCAGCTTCTGGACGGGCACTCTCTGGAAGCTCTATGGCTACACGCACGAAGAGCGCTACCGGCGATTGGCCGAGAGCTGGACCGCGCTCATCATGGGCTCGCAGGATCGACAGAACCACGATACCGGCTTCCTGAACTACTATTCTTCCGTCTTCGCCTACCAGGCCACGCACGACGCCAGGTACCGGGCCGAAGGCCTCCACGCCGCCCGGCGCCTCAAGCAGCTCTATAACCCGCTCACCAACCTCGTCGCCTCCTGGTCCGTAAACGGCGACGACACCATCATCGATAGCATGATGAACCTCCAAATCTGGTGGTGGGCTTCGGCCGAAACCGGCGATCCGCAGTGGCTCGACCTCGGCCACAAGGACGCCCTCCGTGCCGCGCAGTGGTTCATCCGGCCGGATGGTTCCGTCATTCAGTCCGTCCACTACAATCCCGGAGACAACCGGCAGCGATTCACGTCCGCCGGCCAAGTCCTCGATTTTCCCAATCATGCCGCCCCCGGTGCCCTGGTTTTCACCCATACCCACCAGGGTTTCGCCGCCGACACTTCCTGGTCGCGCGGTGTCGGTTGGGCTGCTTATGGCTTCACCGAGGCCTATCGGGCCACGCGCGACCCGCAGTTGCTCGCGACCGCCGAAAAGGTCGCCTCCTTTGCCATCGCCAACCTACCCGAAGACCGGATCCCCTGGTACGATTTCGCCGATCAGGGCGTCTTCTTCCGCAACCGCGATACCTCGGCCGCCGCCGTACTCGCCGGAGCGCTTTTGCACCTCTCGGAACTCACTTCCGATTCCGCGCGTGCTGCTCTCTACCGCCGCGAAGGGCGCCAAATCGTGCAATCGCTCATCAACCGCTATCTCACTCCGGTCGGCGGGGGCGACCGCACTCCTCCTGGCATCCTCCGCCACGGCAGCAGTACCCGTCCCGCCGATGGCCCGCTGGTCTATGGCGATTACTACCTGATGGAGTGTCTGCTCTGGCTCGACAGCCATCCGCGACAGCTCCCATGAGTCGCAATAGATGTTAGAAAATCCACAAAACATGGCTTCTCGTGGCGGGTGGTCGAACCTTGCTGCGGACCCGATTTGGACGGACTGAGATGCACAGGTGTTGGTTCGCGTTTCTGCTTTGCGTGATGGCGGCGCACGCTCAGCCTCAGGTTCAAAAGGTCGTCGCGCTGGACGGCTTTCACAATAACGAATCGAAATTGCCGGATCACTATAAATGGGACGGTGTCCGTCCCGGCGGATTCTCCGAGTTCGGCAAGTTGCTGGCCGGCTTAGGCGCTCAGTTAAAGACTGTCCGCGAACGAGTCACGCCTGAGGTGCTAACCGGCGTCAACGTTTTCGTCATTGTCGATCCGAATACGCCAGCGAAGACCACCGATCCGAAATATATCCTGCCCGACGAGATCGCTGCAATTGAGGATTGGGTGCGTGCCGGCGGACGTCTGGTGTTGCTCGGCAACGACAAAGGCAATTGCGAATTCGAGCACTTCAATCAACTTGCGCGACGATTTGGTATCGAGTTCCTGGACGAGACCTATCCCAAGGTGAAGGGCAAAGGCATTCTGATCGCCAGCGGCGATGCATTCATTTTTGAGGGAGCTCCTGAGGTCTACATGGTAGAGATTGCACCGCTTAAAGTCTCGGCGGACGTGAAACTCCTGCTCGCCGATCACGGCACTCCGATTATGGCGTTGGCGCAGGCTAACAGAGGAGAAGTCTTCGCATTAGGCGATCCCTGGGTTTACAACGAATACATCGATTACAAGAATAACCGGGCTGTCGCAAGCAACCTGTTTCGCTACTTATTGCGGTAAGGAATTCGAGCCGATGGGGAAGGGGATTTGATCTCGCCGTACCTCCTCCAGACGGAGTCAATATACACATCTGACCGGATTTCCTGGCCTCGGGAGAAAAGTGGGACAGACGGACGTTTCCAGGCAGAGCCTCTCGCCTCTTACCGAAGCGGCACCGAGCACCGCGTCGTGTGCCGGTCACAACCAACCGCGGCGCAGGCTGTCCTGCCGAATCCCCGCACCGGCCAGTACCGGTTTCCCACGCTGCCTCCTCGGAAGTCTTCTCACCCGCACCCGCCGGTGTTATGGTAGGCAGAGAGGCTGGCCTGGGGCAGCCGGAGGGCGCTTGAGTATGTCACGAATTCCGGGAATGGCTCTGTGGTGCGGAGTGCTGATTTCGGCTGCGGCACAGCAATCCTCTCCGCCCGCGCTCACCGCGCGTGAGCTCTTCTATAAGACCGAGCCGCCGGCTCCGGCCAAACCGGCCGCCAAGCCAGGGGCAAAGTCCGCCGCGAAAACCCAGGTGGCGCAACACACGGTGCCCTCAACTCCTAATAAACCGCCGTCTCAGAGCGCGTCCGCAGCGCAGCCCTTGGCCGGCGGCGCTCAGTTCGTGCGCGTGTCGTCGGTGGGCGATCCGCCCGCCCCCCGCCTGGGATTGCGCTATACCATCCTTCGCAAAGAGGGCGACGACATGCTGGAAGTCGCGCCGGACGCCGTGTTCCACGCCGGCGACCGCATCCAGTTCCATGTGCAGGTGAATGGGCCGGGCTATCTCTATATCATCGTGCAGGGATCGAGCGGCGCCTGGACCCCCCTGTTTCCCAGCCCTCAGATCAACCGCGGCGATAACCGCGTGGACTCCTGGGAAACCTACACCATGCCGCCCGGCTATCGCATGGTTTTCGACACGCAAACCGGCACTGAGAAGGTCTTCCTGATGTTTTCCCGCCATCAGGAACAAGACCTGGAGCAGCTTATTTACTCGCTGCGCGGCGGCTTGAAACCGGCATCCGAGACGCCCGCGCCCTCTCCCAAAGACGAAGCGCCCCCGCAACGGCAAATCGTGGCTTCCCTTAGCATCGACGACGCTACCGTCGGCCGGCTGCGGAATGCCTACGCGCGCGACCTGGTGCTGGAAAAGATCGACGAGAGCGGCAGCGGCGACGCCAATGCCGGCCCGAAGGAGAAATCCGTCTACGTGGTGAATCCCTCCGGCGCCGCGGATTCCCGCGTGGTGGCCGACATCCTCCTGGTTCATCAATGAAACGCCCATCAATGAAACGCGCATCCATGAAGTTCGCTTTGGCCTGGGCGGGTTTGGCCGCGGCCGCGTGGGGGCAAGCGCGCGTTCTCAATCAGGGCGCTCACCGCATGGAAATCGTCCTGGAACGCGCCGGAGCCGGCGGGTCTTGGCGAGCCGTCGACCCCAGCCTGGTGCTGGAGCCCAACGATCGAATTCGCTTCCGCTTCCACACCAATTTCGAAGGCTATTTGTATGTCACCAACCAGGGCACCTCCGGCCGCTACCAGCAATTGTTCCCCAGTTCCGGCGCCGGTGGGGATAACCACGTTCGTCCCGGCCAGGAGTACCTTCTCCCCACCGCCAAAGCGGATTTCCGCGTGACCGGACCGCCCGGCATGGATATCGTCTACTGGCTGGTGAGCCCGGCCCGTTTGGCCGATTTGCCGCGCCTGTTTCCCGGCGACGCCCCGTCCGGCCAACCGGCCAAGCCACCCACCCTGCTGCCCCGCTGCGACGACGCCGTTCTGCAGGCGCGCGGCGATTGCGTCGATCATGCCGCCGGCCTCAAGCTGATCCCGCGCGACGCCCTCCCGCAGCCTCCGCTATCGGAGGCCGCCGGGCGTGCCGAGCGCGACCTGGTTTTCTTGCGGGAACAGGATACGACAGTGGTATCCGCGCCGGCCTCGCTCACCGGACCGGTGATCTACCAGTTTGTCTTGGCCCACCGCTAAAGGGAAACTATGCGCGCCTTGCGATTCGCCTTCCTGACCGCCCTCGAAATCGGAACCCTGCCGGCCTGGCCGCAAACCGCTTCGCCCGCCGCTCAATCCCAGCGCGACCTGAAACTGGAGAAGATCGACGACCCGACCCAGCCAGCCAAGTCTGTCGCCATCCCGCGCAGTTACGCCGTCGTGGTGGGCATTTCGCACTACAACAATCTGCCGCCCAAATTGCAATTGCAATTCGCCGAGCGCGATGCACAGTCGCTTTACACCGTTCTGATCAGCCCCGAAGGCGGCAATTTCAAGGCGGAAAACGTGCATGTGCTGACCGGCGCCAAAGCCACCCTGGCCGCGCTGCGAAAGGAGATCGATACCTGGCTTCCCTCGGTGGCCGCTCCCGGCGATCGCGCGCTGGTTTACTTCGCCGGCCACGGCTTTCTGTATCAGGGCCAGGCGTATCTGGCGCCGGTCGATTTCGACGCCGCGAGGGTTGCAGAAACCGGTTACCCGATGCGCGAGCTGGGCGAAGTAATCGGCTCCAAGATCCACGCCAAATCTAAAATTCTGTTCACCGACGCCTGCCACAGCGGCGCCATCTCGCCGGAGGAAACGCAAAGTCTGAATTCGACTCTGGCCGGAGTGGGGAACTCGATTTTTTCGCTCACTGCCAGCCGCGACGTGGAAGCGTCGTTTGAGAGTCCCGACCTCGATGGCGGGCACGGCGTGTTCACTTACTATCTGGTAAAAGGGCTGGAGGGAGCGGCGGATACTTCGCACGATGGCATCGTAACCGCCGACGAGCTGGCCGAGTACGTTCACACCCAGGTCCGCGAGTACACCAGCCAGCGCCAGAACCCTACCTCCGAGCGCGGCAGTTTCGATCCCTCCATGCTGTTGAGCTACGTGCCCTCGACGGCTTCGCCCGCCATTCCGCCGCAACCCCAGTACGGCGCGCTCGCCATCGAATCCAACATGGATGACGTGGAAGTGTTTATCGACGGCGCCTCGGTGGGTGTCGTCTCCAAAGACAAACCCCTCAATCTGCCCGGATTGACTCCCGGGGAGCATACCGTCAAAGGCGTCAAGATGGGTTACGAGCCGGATGGACCGCGCCAGGAAACCGTCTATCCCGGCCAGCAAACCACCGTCAGTATCAAGATCCTGATCGCGCGGCGCCGCGGCAAGGCCACTCTGGACTTAATGGCTAAGGGTCTCGACGACTATCGCAAAGGGTACGAGCAGAATTATCGCAAGGCCGCCGCGTTATTCGAACAGGCATTTCAATCCGATCCCACTTACAGCAAGGCCGCGTTTTACTTAGGTCTGACTTACAACGCTTTGTTCGACGAAGAGAAAGCCGAGACATGGTATAAGAAGGCGATCGAAATCGATCCCGATTATCTGGAAGCGCGCGCCAATTACGCCGGCATGCTGCTCGATATCGGCGGCGTCGACGAGGCCATCCGCCAGTTGAACGTCGTCCTCGTGCGGCAGCCCAACCATGAAGCGGCGCTCACCATGCTGGCGCAGGCCGATCGCTTCAAACAGCTTCTCGATCAGTCCGTCGAGAGCGCGCGTAAAGCCATCGCCCTGGCTCCGCGCAGCGCTGAGCCGCACCTATGGCTGGCCGACAGCCTGCGCTTGAGCGGCAAACCGGCCGATTCCATCGCCGAGTACGACCAGTACCTGAAGCTCAGCGATTTCGATAGCAAGTTCGCCGGCCAGGTCAATTATTACGTGCTGGGCTCCCTAATCGGCCTGGGCAGGCGCAAGCGCGCCGCCGAACAGGACATCTGGAAGGACCTCCGTAGCCTGGCCTACTTCGGCATCTGCGACGCCAACCGTACCTTGAACAATTACGACCTGGCCATCGGGTTTTGCCAAAAGTCCCTGTCTTACGACCCTCAGGATCCCTACGCGCATTACGCCCTTGGCTTGGCGTATCTGCACAAGGCCGTGGCCAATAATAGTGTGGCGGAACTAAGCCCCGCACTCCTCCATTTCCAGCAGGTGATTAGCCTGAACCCCGATCTGGAAGAAGCAGGCATCGCCCGAAAGAACATTGTCAATATTCAGAAAGTGTTGGCACAAAAGAATTAAGGAATTTCGTACTACAGTACCTTCTTAAGGCGTTCACCCAACTTTTCCCAGATTATCTCCTAGTATCACTTTTTCGGACTGTAACTTCTAGACCTTTTGTATTGTATTTGTTCGCGCCATACTAGCGAAGGGTATCCGGCTGCGGCTCTCTGCAGCACGCATTTTTGGCCGCAACCGGCCGGTACAGCTTCTGCCAAAGGCGGCTGGTTCTTGTGAGACGCCGCGGCAGAGAAGGCTCGGTTTATGGCGACCAACCAGCGACACTACGGTAGGCGGAGATCGGAAAAGATACGGATTAGTGCGCCGGCGCTTGGAGCCATCGCTGTGGCCGCGGTTTCGCTGCTGGTCGCGTTCTTGCTGGCTTGGGCATGGGCACATCGGCCGCACACGGTAGCCAGACACGCGGTCTCCGCGCCCGTCGCCTCAGCCACAGTTGTGGTTCCGGCCGTGGAACGCCGCAAGGTCTACCCGTACTCCGTGATTCCCGGGGGGGCCTACTCCAACTACGAGCTGGTGAAGGCGCTCTCCTCCGACCCGGTAGCCGCGCGCCATTATCAAGGCTTCGGCTTGGTGGATGTGAAGCTGGTCGCGGCGCCCGGCCAAGCCGTGTATATGTCCTATCGAAAAGGCGACCAGGTGTATTGGACCAGTCATCCGGTGCGCTTGATTAAAGGTGAGCTCCTGCTGACGGACGGCGCCAATTGCGCGCGGGCACGCTGTGGCAACCGGCTGTCGCCGCAGCCCATGTCACCCACCTCCGCGAGCGGACCTACTCCCGAGGAGTTGAACCAACCGGAACAACCACTGGTGGATTATGCGGCGGCGAGCCGCGGCGGAACGCTGTTCCCGGTCGGACCCGCGCCGGAAGCGATCCCTTCGCCTCTGCTTGCCGCTTTGACGCCGGTTAACGTCGGCCCGATCCTGATCCCGTCTCTGCCGCTCGCTCCGGGAATTTCACCGATCATGTTTCCCGGCGGCCTGCCTCCCGCCAGTTCGGTGACCCCGCCTCTGCTGCCTGTCCCGCCACCTCCGCCGTCGACGCCGGTGCCTCCCACAGTACCGATTCCGCCGGGT
>JBEKYD010000224.1:0-13725 GCA_049511335.1 Bryobacteraceae bacterium
TTTCGGGATTACCTCACCAAAAGTTAGGTTATCCCGAAACGTCAGGAAGCTGCCGAACGCCCTGTCAACCCAGCACTGCGACCAAAACCCCCGCCCGGAATGCGCCGGATCCAGGTATAAGCCACCACCACACTCAACATCTACTGTTTTCAAGTTTTCAAGTCGGCTTCTTGCGGTGCCGAGGTTGCCTGAACCTAACCACTCTTAGCGCACGTCGCGATGAACCGCATGCGTCAAGCGTTTACCTACAATCGCTGACGGGTCTGCCGACGTGGATTGGGGCGGGAAACGGGCTTATCGTAGACTGGATTTTTCACTCCTTTTTGTGCTCGTTTAAACCAGGGCCCCTACCACCGCCAGCCTTCTCCCGGCGGCAATTACAGCTTTCCGGAAGCTTTCAGATTCAGATTTCGGATCAGGCGATGCAGGTAGTTCGGATGTATGCCTAGCAACCGGCCGCTTCCGTGTAATTGCCGCCGGTCTCGCGGACGGCTTTGAGAATGAGATCCTTCTTAGATTCCTTCACGGTCTCGTGGTAGCGGTCCGAGAGACAATTTCCAGAAGCTGCTTCTCGAGGGTCTCCAGGTCGCGCGTGGAGTGAATGGCGGCGCTGATTTCGAGCAACGCGTTGCGATCGCCCGGCATTGCCGATCAGTATACCGAGCAACGCGTTGCGATCGCCCGGCATTGCCGATCAGTATACCGCGCCGGGAACTATCCGAACGGTTGCCGGGCTATCCGAAGAGATAGCCGTGCAGGCTTCGCGCAGGCCTGCGCTCAAAGTGGAATCAGGCACTTACGGTTTGGCAGGCGCATTGCCTTATACAGGCCCGACCACTCAAAGGAGGTCAAAATGAAAAACCGAGTTGCTCAACTTGTCGCTGTTGGAATCGCGCTTACGGCGGTGGCCGCCGTTCAGGCGCAAACCAGAGTCCTGACCGCCGACGTGCCGTTCAGCTTCCATGTGGGCTCCACGGTGATGCCGCAGGGTGACCATCAACGTCGTCGGCAAGGACCGGCCGGAACCGATGCTGGTGTTCCACCGCATCGGCCAAGAATATTTCCTGGCCGAGATCTGGGCGGCCAATGGACCGGCCGGACGGGCACTCCTCCGTTCGCCGCGGGAAAAAGAACTGGCGCAAAGCGGCGCGGCCCCGTCCCTGGCGGTGGTCCGTGTCGCTCTGCACCGCTAACCGACGGCGGCGATGGCCTTCCCACCACGCGTCCATCGCCGCCACGGCTTGGAAGAGTTTAGGATGCTGCCACTCAGGACGCGGGATGGCGGCTGCCTCTCAGCCGCGATCTCGCTTTTTTCTCAGGCGCAAACCAGGGCCTTCTCTATGGTGTGGATCTGGGATCGCGCGGCCTCGGGATTCGCGATGAAGTCGAGCGTCGCGAGTGGGGCATGGTAGTTGTTGGCCAGCGTGTTCTCGAAAGCCGGCTGGACCTGGGGTTTGTAAAGTAAACCGGCCGAGTAGCGAGGCGCCGTCCTAGACAGTGTTTGCGCCAGAGTGCTAACGTAAATCGCCCGGAAATCGGTTGTTCGGACAGCGATTCGAGCGGCCGTGCACACTACTAGCGGGCTCGCGTGATCCCCGGCTGCGGACTTCCCACCGCGCTTCCGGCTGAAACCTCCAATGCGATGCTCGCAGTGCGCCGACCGCACTAACTCGGAAACAGCTCCGGCGCATGAAAGCGGAGTTGTGAACGAAAAACGGGGTTTCTGGAAACTGACCGTCCCCATTAAAAGCCACTTGGCAGTGTAAAACGCCCAACTCGCGCAGGTGAAGTCGAAGGAACGCGAAGTCGGTTGGGGGAAGTTTGGAGATCCGGAAGAGCCTCGGAGCGGACTTCTCCTCGTAGGCCCCGCTCCCTGCACGGCTGGGCTCGTGACGGCGGGATGGTATGGATCAAGGTCGTCTTTCCGGCTTCCCGGGAACAGGGCGTATGTCCCCACCTCCCCCAAATCCGCCCAAATTTGCGCAAACCGTCCGTGGCGCGGGCCTCCAGGCCTGCTGCGTCGGCTGTCCAGCCGACGTTCCGCATCGGCGCCGACCGCAAATCTCCCCAAATCAAAGCCGCCAAGTTCATCATCGAACAAGCGACGCCACCCCTCTCGTCCGAACCGAAACAGCGTCGTACCGCCGGGAAACCCGCCCCAGTAGTCTCACAAATGCCGGAAAATCGCACAAAATGCACACTCCCTGTCCGCCGGCCCTCCAAATCAATACAGCCATCCCTAACACGCCCTAAACCCGCTGGCGCAGTTCCAGCCTCTCGGGCTAGGTTTTTGACAAATAAGACCCTAGGCCGGCCAGGAGGCTTGCCCGAGCAGACTACCGGCACACCTTTTGCAACCTTGGCCGTCGAACAATCATCTGGTAAGCTGATCCATTGCCATGTCGTCTACGTGTGTCCGCCAAGCCGAGTTGCCCCATACCACGCGGCTGTTCTCGGACGTTCTCTATCATCCTGAGCGCACGGTTCCGTATTACACCCACCCCTTTCGCGATCTGGATGCATACCGGGCGGCGGCGGCAGCTATCGATCTGGCGCCGGACCGGCGCGCGGCGCTGGTCAAGGCCATGGCCCGTTCGAACCCCCCCAGCAGGGCTTTGGACCGGCTGGCCGAAGCCGGCACGGTGGCTGTGGTTACGGGCCAGCAGGTGGGGCTGTTTTGTGGGCCCGCATACACCGTCTACAAGGCTTTGCATGCGGCGCGCCTGGCGGAATGGCTCACCGAAAACGGCATCCCGGCAGTGCCGGTTTTCTGGCTGGCTACCGAAGACCATGATTTCGCCGAAGTGAACCACGCCTGGGTGTTCGATGCGGAGCAGCGCCCGGTGCGCCTGGCGGTAGCCGCCCAAGCGGCCGGCCAACCGGTCGGGGAAGTGGTTTTGAATGCCCCACCGGTGGCCGAGCTGCGCCGGGCGCTGGCGGGCCTGCCGCATGCCGAGGAAGTGGCCGATCTGGTGGCCGAAGCGTATCCGCCGGGTTGCACCATGGGACAGTCCTTCAGCCACCTGCTGGGCCGCTTATTGGCGCGCTACGACATTCCGCGGGTGGATCCCATGTCGCCGGAGTTCCGCGCGCTGGCCGCGCCCGCCATGAGGCGAGCCGTGGCGGCCGCGGGAGAGCTCACCGAAGGCGTCCTGGAACGGAACCGGGCGCTGGCGAAAGCCGGGTATCACGCCCAGGTGCACGTCGAGCCGCATACCTCGCTGTTCTTCCTGCTGGAGGATGGCAAGCGCGTCACCCTGCGCCGCAACGGCGGCGGCGATTATCTGGTGGGCACGCGGCGCCTGAGCCCGGAAGAGCTGGCCGGCTGCGCCGAATCGCTATCGCCCAACGCCCTGCTGCGTCCGGTGGTGCAGGATTCGGTGCTGCCCACGGTGGCGTATATCGGCGGACCGGCGGAAGTCGCCTACCTGGCGCAATCGGAAGCGATTTACCGCATCGAGCTGGGCCGAATGCCGGTGGTGGTGCCGCGGGCCGGGTTCACCATTTTGGACGCCGCCAGCGATTCGCGCATGGAGCGTTACGGACTGTCGCTGAGCAGCTTTTTCCACGGGGAAGAGCGGCTGCGCGACCAGATCGCCGCCCGCCTGTTGCCGGACAAGCTCACCGGCGCTCTGGACGCGGCCGCCGAAACCGTGGATACGGCGCTCGAGCGGTTGCGCACCAGCCTGCTCGATTTCGACCCGACCCTGGCCAAGGCGCTCGATACCAGCAACCGCAAGATTCGTCACCAGGTGGACAAGATCCGGCGCAAGACGGCGCGCGAAATTCTGCGCCGCGACCAACAGGCGGCCCGCGAGGCGCGCGCTCTATACGATCTCATCTACCCGGAGCGGCATCTCCAGGAACGTCTCTACTCCATCCTCCCTTTCCTTGCCAAACACGGTCTTGGCTTGATCGATCGGATTGAGTCCAAGATTCCGCTGGCTTGTCCCGACCATCGCCTGCTGGTGGCGTGATGCCGAACCACGGGCCCGTGGCGGAACAGGCGCGCCTGGAGGAATCGCGCATGCGGCGGGCTCACTGGAACCGCTGGGGCCCGTTCCTGAGCGAACGCGCCTGGGGCACCGTGCGGGAGGACTACAGCGCCAACGGCGACGCCTGGGCCTACTTCCCATTCGACCACGCCGCCCGCCGCGCTTACCGTTGGAACGAAGACGGATTGGCCGGCATTTCGGACCGCCACCAGCGGATCTGCTTCGCCGTGGCTCTCTGGAACGGGCGCGACGAAATCCTCAAGGAACGCTTGTTCGGCCTCAGCGGCGAAGAGGGCAACCACGGAGAGGACGTAAAGGAATATTACTTCTATCTGGACAACACCCCAACCCACTCGTACATGAAGTATCTGTACAAGTACCCGCAGGCGGCCTTCCCCTACCGGCAGTTACGCGAAGAGAACCGGCGCCGCACCCGCGACGACCCGGAGTACGAGCTCATCGACACCGGCGTGTTTGCCGAAAGCCGCTATTTCGATGTGCTGGTGGAGTACGCCAAGGCCGGGCCCGAAGACATTCTGATCCGCGTGACGGCGACCAATCGGGGGCCGGAACCGGCCGCTCTCGATCTGCTGCCTACCGTCTGGTTCCGCAACAGATGGAGTTGGGGGCGGCCGGTAGAGAAGCCTTCGCTGCGCCTGGCCGCGCCAGGCGTCGTCGAACTCACCGAGCCCTATTACGGCAAGCGATGGCTGCACGCGGACGGCTCGCCCGAATGGCTGTTCACCGAGAACGAGACCGACAACCGGGCGCTTTGGGGATCGGCCAACACCGCGCCTTTCGTCAAAGATGGCATCGCGCGCCGCGTGATCGAAGGCGCCGCGGACGCCGTGAATCCCGAGCCACACGGCACCAAGGCCGCCGCCCATCACCGTCTGACGCTCGCTCCGGGTGAATCGAAGGCCGTGGCCCTGCGTCTGGTCCCCGCGCCTGCCGACGATCCCTTCGGCGCCGCGTTCTCCAGCGTTTTCGCCGACCGCATTGCCGAGGCCGACCAGTTTTACGCCACGGTCACGCCGCCGAACCTCTCCGCCGACGCCCGCTCCGTGATGCGCCAAGCCTTCGCCGGCCTGCTCTGGTCCAAGCAATACTACCGCTACGTGGTGCGCGACTGGCTGGCCGGCGATCCTTCGTTTCCACCGCCTCCGGCCCAACGGAGGCACGGCCGCAACTCCGAATGGACCCACCTGTACAACAGCGACGTGGTCTCCATGCCGGATAAGTGGGAGTATCCATGGTACGCCGCTTGGGACCTGGCCTTTCACACCCTGCCGCTGGCGCTGATCGATGCCGATTTCGCCAAGGAGCAGTTGGTGCTGATGTTGCGCGAATGGTACATGCATCCCAACGGACAGTTGCCGGCATACGAATGGAACTTCTCCGACGTGAATCCGCCGGTGCATGCCTGGGCCGCGATGCGCGTCTACCAGATCGAGCGGAAACGGCGCGGCAAGGGCGATCGCGCTTTCCTGAAGCGCATCTTTCACAAGCTGCTGCTCAACTTCACCTGGTGGGTGAATCGCAAGGACGCCGAAGGCCGGAGCGTGTTCCAGGGCGGTTTTCTGGGACTGGACAACATCGGCGTCTACAACCGCAGCGAGCCGCTGCCCGGCGGCGGCATCATCGAGCAGGCCGACGCCACCGGCTGGATGGCCATGTATAGCCTGAACCTGATGGCCATTGCGCTCGAGCTCGCGCGCGACGATTCCGCTTACGAAGACGTGGCCAGCAAATTTTGGGAGCACTTTCTCTACATCGCCAGCGCCATGACTCATCTGGGCGACGATGGCGTGAGCCTGTGGGATGAAGAGGATGGTTTCTTCTACGATTTTCTCCGCTTGCCGGATGGGCAGCGCCAGCCGCTAAAGGTCCGTTCGGTGGTCGGGCTGATCCCGCTGTTTGCCGTGGAAACCATCGAGCCGCGCGTGATGGAACGGCTACCCGGCTTCGAGCGCCGCATGCAGTGGTTCATTCGCCATCGGCCGGACCTGACCCATAATGTGGCGTCCATGGCGGTTCCCGGAAAGGGCGAACGCAAACTGCTGGCCATCGTCGATCCCGAGCAATTGCGGCGCATCCTCCACCGCATGCTGGATGAAAACGAGTTTCTGTCGCCGTACGGCATTCGCAGCTTGTCGCGCTCCCACCTCGACCATCCTTACATCCTGCACACCGACGGCACAGTGCATTCGGTGGATTACGAGCCGGGAGAATCGCGCAGCGGATTATTCGGCGGCAATTCCAACTGGCGCGGCCCCATTTGGTTCCCGCTCAATTACTTGATCATCGAATCGCTGCAGCGTTTCCACCATTACCTGGGCGACGAATATAAAGTGGAGTGTCCCACCGGCACCGGCCGGATGGCGACTCTTTGGGAAGTGGCGGCGGAACTCTCCCGGCGCCTGTCCCGCATTTTTCTGCGCGACGAGAACGGGCATCGCGCCGTTTGCGTCACCCATCCGCTGCTTCAACAGGATCCGAATTGGTGCGAATTGCTGCTGTTTTATGAGTATTATCATGGGGATACGGGAGCCGGCCTGGGGGCCAGCCATCAAACCGGATGGACCGGACTGGTGGCGAAGCTGCTGCAGCAAAGCGGAGAGTGAAATGCTACTGCAATCGGGCGCGGTTCTGCTCGTTCATCACCAGCCCGTCGAAAATCGCCAGGACCTGCTTGCGGTAGGAGTAGACGCGCTGCAGACTGAGCCGGAAATTGGCTTCGAAGTCCCTTGCTTTTAACCACTTATCGAACATTGCGCGGGGTACGTCGATATCCTGGCGCAAATCCTCAACGTCGTGGCCGCGCAGAAACAACCCGTAAAAGAAAGCGGCCTCGCGCTGCGGGGCCAGGGGGTCGAATTCGTCCTTCGCCATCATAACGAGCACTAGCGAAAATGACAGTATACCGATGGCCTGCCGCTGTCGGCAAGTCCGCTTTGGTGGCTGCGCACGTCTACCCTTGCCGGCGGCCGCTCATTCCACGGAAAATGAAGCGTGCCTATTCTCATCGAAAAGCCCACCCGCATCGCGGCCGCGGGCAACCAGCCCAAGCTCATTGATGAATATGTAGGGCGCGTCAATTCGCGGACCGAAGCGTTGAGCATCGCCCACATGCGCAGTCCAGGCGGCTGGCAGGAACCTCGGCAGAAGCCGGAGTTCGACGAATTTACGCTGGTGTTACGCGGGATGTTGCGCGTGGAGCATGAGCACGGATCCATCGACGTGCGCGCCGGGCAGGCGGCAATCGCCGCACGCGGTGAAAGGATTCGCTACAGCACGCCGGAAGCGGATGGCGCCGAGTATATTGCCGTCTGCCTGCCGGCCTTTTCGCCAGGCACGGTACACCGCGACGCTTGAATGGCGCGGGCACAAGACCAGCGCGTTCCGCTCGCGGCGGAAAGCCTGGCGGTGAAAATTGGACCGGAGTCTTATCCTCCGGCTGCCCGTGCGAGTACGCCGCGGGTCTTAAACTGATATTTGTCGATTCTCACTGCCGCACGTTGCTGCTCCGACCGAATCACCTGCCCTACCGCCACGAACTTCAGCGCGCAGGTGCCATCCAGCATGGCGGGCCAGTCGACGGAAAGCTCCACGGTGAATCCGACCGGAAGCTGCTGTTCGGTGGTGAACAGGATGCCGCCACTGCCTATGTTTAACGTCTTGCCCGCGCCGGACATGGGTCTGCTTCGGGGGTGAAGCATTTTGTACTTCACCTCCTCACGGAGCGGAAACCGGCTGTTCTCCCGCCGGTCCTCTGTTCCTCCGAAATCCGTACGCGGCTCTTGATCTAGTGTCTGGTTGCCTTGAAGGTCCATAAGCCGTCACTCTATGTTGACCGAGCAAGGCGGGCGACACAATAGACTGAAAGCTCTAAGGAGTGAGGTACTACTACGCCGCAATCCCGGCAAGGTGTGGATTCCGGGCAACACCTGCGATGCCAACCTGCAACTCTGGCGGTGCTTTGTTATGCTGGCCGCATGGACCAGGATCAGCTTCGAACCCTGCTCGAAGGAGTGCGGGAGGGAACGCTCGATGTCGACGCCGCGCTCGGCCGCATGCGCCATCTGCCGTTCGAAGATCTGGGCTTCGCCAAAGTGGATCATCACCGCCTGCTGCGCCACGGCATGCCGGAAGTGATCTTCGCCCAGGGCAAGACCGCGGAGCAGGTCGTCGCCATTGCCAGCTCGTTGCTCGCGCACGCGCCCAACGTGTTGATTACTCGTGCCACCCCTGCCTGCGCTCAAGTGGTTCAGGACAAAGTGCCTGGAGGCGAGTATTTCCCCCTGTCCGGCGCCATCCGTTTCTGGCGGGACCGCGCGCCGACCGGCAAAGGGACCATTGCCGTGGTCTGCGCGGGCACCAGCGACATCCCCGTCGCCGAAGAAGCCCAGATCACCGCCGAGGTAATGGGAAACGTGGTGGACGCGATCCACGACATCGGCGTCGCTGGTATCCATCGCCTGATGCACAGCCGCGAGCGTCTGACGGCCGCGCGGGTGATCGTGGTCTGTGCCGGGATGGAAGGCGCGCTGCCCAGCGCCATCGGAGGTTTGGTCGCCTGCCCCGTCATCGCCGTTCCAACCAGCATAGGCTATGGCGCCAGCTTTCACGGGCTGGCCGCTTTACTAGGAATGTTAAATAGTTGTGCCAGTAATGTAACCGTTGTAAACATCGACAACGGCTTCGGCGCGGGCTATGTGGCCAGTTTGATCAATCGTCTGTAAGGCGGGTGCCGAGAATTCTTCAATTCGGAGCATCGGTGTATCTTCCGGCTAACGGCTAAGCGCGATACTTACTTTCCTGGCGAGTTCGCATATCCGATGGTCACTGAGGACAAACTAGACCTCATCGCGAGGAGGACTCCTCGGTGTGGATTATAGGCGTTAAAATATCGGGCGCGCGACCGGGAGCGCACCCAGGTAATGTGGGCGGCGCGGATTGCGTTTCCAACAGCTTGTGGTCGGCAGCCCATACTTTAGCGCCTATGTCGGTGTGGATCGCCCGCCCCCGCCCCATCAAAATACGCTCGTATAAGCACACCCCACCGGGTCCTTCCAACCGGCGAGAGGTAAACCACCCTTTCGCCCTTATTTGGTGGGCAATGCCGGTTGCGTCGGCACCGGATTGCCATAGACCAACGACCTCAGGAGCCCGATTCCGGGATGCCATTCGAAGCTGTAATTCAACGAAAGCGAAGTGCTGAGGCTGTGATAAAAGTTGTGCGACACCTGGGTCTGGAACAAGATCGATTCCACGCTCGGCGACAGGCTGATCTTCTGCCAGACCGGCACGATTAGCGAGACTTTGAAATCGACGTTCAAGCGCGTGTCGATCAGCAGATCGCGATGCGGCAGAAACCAATCGCCGCGATTCTCCAGCACAAACTCCGAGCCGGAAATGAGCGGTAGAGGCCCATCGATGCGGAAGTTGTAATAGAAGCCGTGCTGCTGATGTTCGCGATTGGACAGCACGGATGCAAGAGTGCCGGCCGGAACGGTTACGCCTTTTTCCTTGGATGCCGCCAACGCGACCGAGGTTAAACACGCATAATCATCGACCGCGCAGCGCGTGAAGCTGCCGTCGGCAGGATTGGTCGGCTGGAAAAGATAGTCGCTCACCCCGTGGTACAAGTTGCCGCGCTCATATCCGTACTCGAGGAAGCTGCTCAGAGTTTGTGACTGCCCCTGCCCGGAGCTCTGTCCGCCGCCGCCGCTTGGTTGGCCCGAGCTCTGGCCACCGCCGCCCTTCTTGCCGCCGCCCCCACCACCGCCTGACGACGCCGACGCGGCCGCTGGGGTGCCCGCGCCGGCTCCGGCGCCGCCGCCGCCCGAGGCCGCGCTTTTCGACTTCGGATAGAGGAAGTCGTAGCGCAAACCGAGCCGCCCCGAAGGATAGATTGTTCGGCTCGCCTTCACCGCCGGCGTGGAGCCGCCTCCGCTCGAAGCGGCCGCTCCCGGCGGCAGATACTGGCTCACCGAAAACTGCGTGAAGGGCGCGGCCGCCTGCGTCTGTAATCCCGTGGCCAGCACCAGCTTCAGCCCGGCCGGGCTCTGAAGGGGCGGCGTCAGACGGTAACCAATCCCCGCCTCCTGATACCAGTAATCGGCCGTCTGCGAAGGCGAATAGGGCTCATTGGGCGGCACGCCAGAGGCGCTGTTTACCGAGGACATAACCGTCCGTTGCAGCCGGTATCCGTAATTCAGGCTGCTTTGTATATACTCCATGAAGTGCCGGCTGTCATGCTCCACGCGGAGGATGTAATCGGCCGCCTTGGTGTTATTCTCGGGCGACGCCACGTTGACCGACGTCACGCCTGGAAACTGCTGCGCAATCGCCGTCTCGCTGCCCCCGTGCAGAAACAGCGAATAGCTCAAATCCGCCTTGTACAGGTTCACCCACCAGTTCGGCCTCTGCTGCGTCATCTCCTCGGCGCAGCCTTCGGTACTCGCCGGAATCTTATCTTTGGCCGGAGCGCAGGCAAACGCCGCCGACCTATGATCGAAGACAAAATGCCGGAACCAATCGAGAAAGCCTGGCTGGCTCTGCTTCTCCGGCTGCATGAAAGAGGGACCGCCCGCCACATCCCGCTTGAGCAGCGCCGAATCGAGCGAATCACTGCCCGGCTGCGTCCTTCCTAACGGCACCTTCCGCCCCGTCACCGTCAGCGCCACCAGATCGGTCAGGGGACGCATCATTGTCTTGCTCAACGGCGTTAACGGCGGCTGGTCGGTGCCCTGCAGCATCGAGTATCCGGTGTCCCCGCCCACCAGGTAATCGGAAATGGCCACGCTATACAACCGCTTTGGGTCGATCAACTGGCCGTCGATCAAGCGCTTGCTATCGTCGCTTGCGGTGTCGTCGGCGCCCAGCGTCGCCAGGCTGTAGCCGGTGGTCAGATCGGTCGCCAGACCGTTATCTTCGTCGGTCTGGTATTGTTTCGATTGCCGCAGCATCGAATTGATGGTGTCGCCGGTGAGTTGCTTGCACAGCACCAGATCGCCCTTCCAGAAAATCGCCGAGACCACTTGCTCGATGCCGGGCTGCGTCAACGGTTGCGTCAAAAACTGCTGCAAAGAATCACCGGGAACAAACACGTCGCGATGCTGCATCATCGCGATATCGGCATGGCAGGCGGTGCGCATCGCATAGAGCGCCACCTGCTCGATTCCCGTCTTCCAATCCTGCGTGCTGCCGTCCGGTCTGCGGTTGAAGGCGACCTGATCGAGAAACTTCAAGTAATGCTCGTCCGCCACCTGCGGCAGCGGCGGCTTCGCCGGCGGAACCCGCAGATAACTTTCCAGTTTTTCCGTGCCCCCTTGCAGGAATTGCAGCTTGTCCGGGAACAGTCCGGCGGTAACCGCACACTTGGCCGCATACACCTTGGTTTCCACCCGCTGTTTGTTCACCGCGCCTTCCTCATAGAGGGGCGTGACTTCGGCGGTCTGCACGGTAGCGGCCAGCACGTATGGTTGGTCCGCTCGGAAATGCGAGCCCGGAACCAGGACGATCGGCTTGGCCGACTTCGGGCCAGTCAGATCCGGCCCGAGAGTCCTGGTCAAATTCCGCTCGCCGCTCGCCCGGTCGGCGTCGGCTTCCGCAACCACCACGTCGATCGGGTTTGCTCGTTCCGGCATCGGGATATGCGCGCTCATTTCGAACACTTCCTGCTGCTCCATCTGCGCCAGCAACACCTTGCGCGCGCCGCTGCATTCGGCATCCTCCTGGCAGTATTGAAAGACCTGCTTCAGTGCCTCCGCCGCGTCGGAAACCTGCACGTCGATCTCGCGATGGTTATCGATCTTCCCGTCCGGGTCGAGGTAGAACCACATCGAGTTCAACTCCCCCACCCCCTGAAACAGCGCGGAGCTTACCACGCCGAAGATAGCCACGCGTTGGTTCTCCCCGTCGCCCCGCACGACCCAGGGCTTCAGGTCGCTCAGCCTCGGGGTCGTGCTCGCATCCGCCGGGTATTCGAAATAGGGAAACTGCACGTCAAGGGTTGCGGGCTCGGCCGCGATCGTCCCGTCGCCGTCTCGGCCGGACGCAAACACCTTA
The DNA here is from genome assembly GCA_049511335.1 of Bryobacteraceae bacterium. Taxonomy (GTDB): domain Bacteria; phylum Acidobacteriota; class Terriglobia; order Bryobacterales; family Bryobacteraceae; genus JBEKYD01. The sequence goes on from JBEKYD010000224.1 coordinate 12,069, forward strand.
TAACGCCCCGGGCTGAGCGGCTCCGCGCCGGGGTCCAGCCAATATTCCAGGTTCGCGCCTTCTTTCATGAGGCGCGGCTTCAAACGCAAGCCGCCTTTTTCGCACGCGCTTTGGTCCGGATCAGCCGCCTTCGGATTGGCGTTCAACGGCAGCGGCAGCAGACAGACCTCCTGAATCAGTGCTGCCGGCGCATTCGGGCTCCCGCCTGCCGGCACCGGTTGATTGCGCCGCACGTTCTTCACCGTGATTGCCCGCAGCCACGGCAGCGCCACCTTCGGCAACACCAGTTGCGGCTTGGGAGTATCGCTTCCCGCGGCCACCGCACCCTTGCTGCCTTTGCCCGCTGCGGCTCCGCCGCTTCCGGCCTGCGCGCCACCGGCGCTGCCTGTATCCACGTTGCGCGCCTGAATGTAGAGATTCGCCGCCAGCATACGCGTCGGGTTCGGGCGCTCGCGCAGGAACCTGGCGATCTCGCGCAACCGCTCCGGTCCGTAGTAGAAATCGTGCAAGCCTGGAACCAGGGCGTCGAATCCCATCGCCGAGATAAAGCACGCCACGTTATCGGTCGCAATCCGGCCAGTCCCGGAAAGGTATCCAGGAACGTTTTCCGCCAGCGCCGTCCAATGGTCGGTCGCAGGGTTGTACTCATAGGTTGCTTTATCCAGTAGTTCCGGCTTCTGACCGGTCCCCTGCGATCCCTGCTTCTGATCCGTCACCCGCAGCATTTTGCGACTCACCAAGAACGGCGCGAAGTTATCGCCCACCGCCACCCGTACGGTAGTTCCGGGCCGCGAAGCCTCTTGGGCCGCGGCCGCTTCAGCCCTGCCCATTACCGTCTGGAAGGCGCCGGCTTCCGGCTCCCGTGTCGGATCGATTGCCTGACACCCGCGGTCCGTCCAATTCTGTACTTCCGGAACGCGGAAGTAACCGAACATTCGTCCCGAAAAAACGACGCTGTATCGATTCGCGTCGGGTTTTATTGCGTCATCTTTTTTCGCATCTGCAGCCTGCGCCTGGACCGGTGCTTGCTCCGGTACCCCGGGCGGTTGGGCTGCGGGACTGGACGGCGATTGCGCGAGCAACGCCATCGCGAAACAAAAGCTGATTCCCGGATAACGATAGTGGCCGAACTTCATGCGAGACCTCCCATTGAAATCCTGCTATTGGTAGTCCGCCATACCTATGCTGATAATGCGTCTAAGTGTCGTGAGTCAGAACTTCGCTGAATAATCGATGCGATAGCCGCTTGACCTCACAGCGGAGGAAAGAGACAAGTTCGCGATGTTGGCTCGACGGCCGAAGTCAGCACAGGCCACGGCAATGCGCGCCCGCATTATACCGCGGTCCGAGAACTGGAGAAAGCCATGCTCGCCTCCTTGTACCAGCGGAGCCGGAATCCGAAGTCCCACGGTGCGGACAGCAGACGCGCATCTGATTTTGGGCAAGTTCGAAAGATTCCGTCAACGCGTTTTTAACTCAGGACACTAACCGCGTGTTGAAAACTGTTACGCTTGTAAAAAGGATTAGTTCGCAACCTAAGAACGAGTACAGATCACTGAACGCTGGAGACACATTTGGCGAAGGAATTATTCGGCACCGATGGGATCCGCGGCGTCGCTGGGGAAGCGCCGCTCGACCCGGCTACCGTTTACGCGCT
>JBEKYD010000225.1:0-12896 GCA_049511335.1 Bryobacteraceae bacterium
AATATAACCCAGAAAGATGTTGCCCGCGGTGAATAGTGTCGGCAACGCGTAGGCGGCGCGGCGCGGGCGGCGATCCGGCGATCGCGGGTCCGCCAGCCGGTCTTTAAGACCCATATTGCCCTTGCCCCCGATCGCGGCGGCGCGCCAACACGCTCGATCCGGCCAACACCCGCATCCCGGGCGAGACCACAATCTCCCACTCCTCATGCAGCAGCACGTCCACGCGCGAGCCGAACTTGATCAGCCCCACGCGTTCGCCCGCGCGCACGGTGTCGCCCGGCTTTTTGCGAAATACGATGCGGCGGGCGATCAATCCGGCAATTTGCTTGAAAACCACTTCGGTTCCGTTGCCCGATACGGTCACCACGTTCTGCTCGTTTTGGGCCGAGCAGGCTTCGCGGCTGGCCACGTAAAACCGTCCGGGCTTATATTCCACCTGGCGGATGGTGCCGCCGATGGGCGCGCGGTTGACGTGGACGTCGAAAATGTTCAGAAAAACGCTGATGCGGTTGAGGCCCGGAGCTTCGGCTTTCACCGCCACCACTTTGCCATCGGCCGGAGAAACCGCGACCGGGCCGGCGGGAATGGCGCGCTCCGGGTCGCGAAAGAAATAGAGACAGAATAACGCCAGAATCCACAGCGGGATGGAAAACCACGGGCTGGCGAGCCAGGCAACGATCACGCCCGCGCCGCCCAGCGCCAATGCATAATAGATGCCGTCGATGACGATCACTGCCCCCATTTTCCCATAGCAAGCAGCGCCTGCGACCACGTCGCCGTTTTTTTGGCGCTTAAATTGCACTTGCTGTAGTCGAAAGGACCCTCGCGTGGTCTTTAGAACGAATGCGCATCTGTTCGGCGCGGTGGTGAGCTGCTTTGCCGCGACGGCGGGCAGGGTCCCCGGCGCTTACGGGGGCGCTTACGGGGCGCCGGGAGAACTCATCACCATCACCGGGGGCGGCTTCGGACCGTCGGCTCCGGTTTACACCGCGCCAGGATGGTCTGCCCCACGGTTTAGTCTTTCAGCGCCTGCATGGCCTTGGCGATGAAGTTCCGGACTTCAGGGCGGATCTGGAACGGCTGCATCTGGCGTTGTGCTTCGGCGGGCCAGTTGGCGCGGTCGGCCCAGAGCTTGCCAAGGCCTTTGGCGACTTCCGGGGCGCCGCCGGTGAATCCTTCCACGAGCTCTTTCCAGCGCCGCGCCAGGGCTTGGGCTCTTTCGCCGGCGGGATCTTGGCGCGGACGCAGCAACCCCATGCGGTCGTAATGATGCAGCGTCCGCACGGTGACACCGGCCAGATTGGCAAATTGGCGCGCCTGGTACATCGCCTTGTTCCTCCCCTTCATCCTGAGGTGTGACGTTACGTCAGGGTCAAGAGAAAAGTTTAGCGTGCATTTGGGGCGCGAGGTTTTTCGCTTTTACAGCTTCCCGTCCTTCATCCACTCCAGCAGCCGGTCCTGCCAGGTGGCGACCGGGTGCGGGCCCGGGCGCATACCGAAGCCGTGGCCGCCGGCGCCGTAGATGTGCATTTCCGTCGGTATGCTCTGCTTCTCCAAGTCTAGATACAGATTGACCGTGGTGACCACGTGCGAGCGGTCGTCGTCGGCGCAGGCCAGGAAAGTGGGCGGTGCGTCTTTGGGTACGGCGATGCTGCCGGGGGCGTAGCCGGGGTATACCACCACGGCGAAATCGGGCCGGGAACTGGCGCGTTCGATCAGGTCGGGCAAGCTGTCGTTGCCTTTGTCGAAGCGGGTTTCGATCAACGCCGCCACGTAGCCGCCGGCGGAAAACCCGATGAAGCCGATGCGCTTCGGGTCGACGTGCCATTCCGCCGCGCGCGCCCGCACCGTGCGGATGGCGCGCGCCGCATCGGCCAGCGTGTCCTTCTCCACCGTGTACGGAATGCCGGGCGCTTTCGCCAGCCGATACTTCAGCACGAAGGCGGCGATGCCGTGTTGGTTCGCCCAGTCGGCAATTTCGTAGCCTTCTTTGTCGATGACCAATTGGGTGTGGCCGCCGCCCGGCGCGATGACCATGGCCATGCCGTTGGCGCGGTCCGGAGGCGGAAGAAAGACGTAGAGCGACGGGTCGTGAGTCACGGTGAAGCGCTTGGGCAGGCGCGGATCGGCGCCGGGTTCGAAAAGTTCTTTCGCGCCGGCTACCGCGCCGGGAGCGCCGTTGGGCCAGAGCTTGATCTCTTCCCGAAATTCAGCCGCCGCGGTCAGTGCCGCGAGCAGTACGAGGCTGGTGAGTTTAGCGGTCATAGGGACTATATTACCGAGCCCCGATAGGAGCCGCGGTCAGCGCTTGACTGCTATCCGCCAGCGGCGGATAATGCAAATGTGTGGAGTTGATCGAGACTTCGACCTTTACGAGGCAGATCACGGCCCTGCTGAGCGACGCAGATTACGGGGATTTCCAATCCCGGCTGGCAGCGAATCCGGATCTCGGTGTTCTCATAAAGGGTGGTGGCGGGATACGCAAGATTCGTGTGGCGGCCGGTTCGCGCGGGAAGCGCGGCGGCGCTCGCGTCATCTACTACTGGGCCGTGCGAAAAGAACTGATCTTGCTGCTTTACGCCTATCGCAAGAATATGTCGGCTGATCTGACTCCAAAGCAAGTAGTGCAACTCGCCAAGGTAGTCAAAGAGGAGTTCGGCGAATGAAATCCAAAATGTTCGATGAGCTATTGGAGAGCTTGCGCGAAGGCGGAGCCATTCTCCGCGGTCAGCGGAAGGCTTCGCGCCGGTTTGAAGTGCAATCCTCAGGGATCAAGGCCATTCGCGAACGCACCAGCCTCTCGCAGTCGGAGTTTGCGCGCTTGGTTGGCGTCAGCGTGAAGACCCTTCAAAACTGGGAACAAGACCGGCGACGTCCCACCGGACCGGCAGCCGCCCTCCTGACGATCATCGCGTACGAGCCTGGGTTAGCGATGAAAGCGATTCATCGGACATAGAGAGTCCAGGACAGCAGCCCCTGCGCCTATCTCTCCGCATCGAGATTTTCGCCGTCCGCCAGGCTCATGGCAACACATATTGCCGCTTCGGGTCGTGCGGACCCGTGCCGATTTCGACGAGAAGTCCACGCGACGTCAGTTGCCGGTAAGGCGCAAAAAACTCGGAAGTAACCCGGAAGTCGATGGCTTCCGAGTCCAGGTCCGGGATAATGTCAATTTCGGAGCCAAGGCGGGCGATTTTTTTTGCCCTATGGTTAACATTGTTACGAAACTTACTAATGTTTCAAATCGATGAAAGGATTTTCCGATGGCGTCCCTCGCCGTTCGTAACCTGTTTCACGATCGCGTCCGCCTGGTGGTGACGCTTACCGGCATCGTCTTCGCGGTGGTGCTGGTAGCGGTGCAGATCGGCCTGTTCATCGGCTTTACTACCACCACCTCGAACGTGATCGATAACTCGGGCGCCGATTTCTGGGTGGTTGCGCGCGGGGTGGGGTACCTGGAAGTGGCCACGCCATTTTCGGAAAAGAACCTGTACCACGCGCGGGCCACGCCGGGCGTCGCGGATGCGCAGAAGTTCATCGTGCGCTTCAGCGTGTGGAAGCAGGCCGATGGCTCGCAGCGCAATTGCGAAGTGGTGGGTCTCGACCCCGATAGTTCCATGGGCCGCCCGTGGAAAGTGGTGGAAGGCGACGTTCGCGATTTGAAGCTGCCCGATACCGTCATCGTCGACCGCTTTTACGGGCCCAAGCTGGGGGTGAGCCGGGTGGGGGATACGGTAGAGATCCGCGGCGTGCGCGCCCGCGTGGTTGGATTCACCGACGGCATCCGCACCTTCACCACCTCGCCGCTGGCCTTCACCTCTTTCAAGAGCGCGCAACGTTACGGCCCGGTGGACGACAAAACCGTTTTCCTGCTGATCAAGGCGGCGCCCGGCTGGGACCCGGAGCGCGTGCGGGCCGGCCTGAAAGCCAGGCTGACGGACGTGGACGTTTATACCACGCGGGAGTTCAGCGGCATGACTACGCGCTACTGGATGTTCGGAACCGGAGCCGGCGTAACCGTGATTCTGGCCGCGCTGCTGGGGCTGCTGGTGGGGATCGTGGTGGTGGCGCAGACCATCTACGCCGCGACCATCGATCACATCCGCGAGTTCGGCACGCTCAAAGCCATGGGCGCCACCAATGGTTACATCTATCGCATCATCCTGCGGCAGGCCGCCATCAGCGCGGCGATCGGTTACGGGGTGGGTATCGTGGTGGCGATTCTGGCCGAGCATTCGAGCCGCCATGGCGGCGCCAATATCGTGTTGCCTGTGCCGGTGCGCGCCGCCCTGTTCGGACTGACGCTGGCGATGTGTGTTTCGGCGGCCGTGGTGTCGATCAACAAAGTCACCAAGATCGATCCGGCCATGGTGTTCCGTGGCTAGGCGGAGTTTGTGGCGCACGCACTCTTGCGCGCACTCTTGCGCACGCCACGGGTGCGGTTATGGAGAGATTCGCCTATGCAACCGATCGTCGCAGTGAGAGATTTGACCAAGACGTACGCGCAGGGAGCGGCGGCCTCGCGGGCGCTCAACGGCGTCGATCTGGATATCTACCCGCGCCAGGTAACGCTGCTGATGGGGCCGTCGGGCAGCGGCAAAACGACGCTGGTTTCCATTATGGGCTGTATTCTGCGGCCGTCTTCGGGCAGCGTGAAGGTGGCCGGCCGGGAAGTCACCCGGTTGAGCGAAAAGGAGCTGCCCGCGATCCGGCTGCGGCACATGGGCTTCGTGTTTCAAGGCTTCAATCTCTTCCCAACCTTGACCGCCGTAGAGAATGTAGAAATCGCGCTGGAACTGAAGCGGGTGCCCCGCGGCGAACGGCGGATGCGGGCGGCCGCGCTGCTCGACGAGGTCGGCCTCAACGACAAACACCGCGCCTATCCGGCCGACCTGAGCGGCGGGCAAAAGCAGCGGGTGGCCATCGCCCGCGCACTGGCCGGAGATCCGGACGTCATTCTGGCCGATGAGCCCACCGCCGCGCTGGATAAAACCAGCGGCCGGACAGTGCTCGAGATGCTGCGCAGGCTGGCTCACGACAAAGGGCGCGCGGTGGTGATCGTCACTCACGACGCCCGCACGCTCGATTACGCCGACCGCGTGGTGGATATCGAAGACGGCAGAATCGCAGCCGAGCGAGAGGCCGGCGAAGAACGGTACTTGGTTGCCGAGGAGGGGTGAAGAAAATGAAGAAACGTGTAATCGCCTTGATAGTGCTGGCAGGGGTGGGCGCGGCAACCATAGCCGCCGTCGTGCGCGCGCAGCGTTTCGAGGCGGCCGCGGCGGCGGGCGCGTCGAAGAGCGACGCTTCGCCAAACGACGCTTCCGCGGCCGTGATTTGCGCGGCCGGCAAAGTGGAGCCGGTCTCCGAGGAAATCGAGATCGGCTCGGAGATCTCCGGCTCCCTGCGCCAGGTGCCGGTGGAAGAAGGCCAGCAGCTGCTCAAAGGGCAAACGATTGCCGTGGTGGATAACGCCGATTTCGCCGCGCGCGTGGCGGCAGCGCGCGCCACCGTGGCGGTGCGGCAAGCCGCGCTCGATCGCGTCGTCAACGGCGCGCGGGAGCAGGAGCGCAGGGAGGCGGAAGCGGCGGTCACCGAGGCTCGGGCCGTGGTCGAAAACGCGCGCGCCGAGCAGGCCCGCAAACAGTCGCTGTTTTCGACCGGCGATGTTTCGCGTTCCGATTGGGAAAACGCGGACCGCGAATATCACGTCGCCGAAGCGCGCCTGGCCGAGTCTCTCGCCCACTTTCAGTTTCTAGATGCGCCGGCCCGCGCCGACGAACGCGACCGCGCCGCGGCGGACCTGGACCTGGCTCGCGCCCAGCTCGCCGAATCGGAAGCGCTGCTCGCGAAAACCATCGTGCGCGCGCCCTTCGACGGCGCCGTGCTGAAGCGCCTGCGCAAGGCCGGCGAAAGCGTCTCCGACAAGGGAGACACGCCCATCGTCCGCTTTGGCGACAATTCGCGCCTGCGCGTGCGCGTCGACGTCGACGAGACCGACGTGGCGCGGGTCGTACTGGGCCAGCGCGCCTACTTCACCGCGCGCGCCTTCGGCCAGCAGCGCTTCTGGGGCACCGTCACCCGGCTTGGCCAATCGCTGGGCAAGAAGAATATCGATACCGGCGATCCGGCTGAAAAAACCGATACCAAGGTCCTCGAAACTCTGGTCGATCTGGATGGCCACCCGCCGCTGCCCTCGGGCTTGCGCGTGGATTCGTTCCTTCTGGGCGGGAGGTAGAACATGCGAAGAGCCATCGGTCTTTGGCTGTGGACCGGAGTCGCGCTTTCGTCCGCCCTGGGCGCGGACGGAGGCCCGGCCGGGGCCGCGGCGATCGCGCCGGCGCGAGTAGGAATCGGGCCCGTCCACCGAAGCTTGACTCTGAATCAGGCCATCGAGCTGGCCATGCGCAGTAACCTGGATATCGCCATCGAGCGCACCAATGTGGATAGCGCCACCCAGGCGATCCAGTCGGCGCGCGGCGCCTTCGACCCAGTTCTCGAGTGGAAGCCGGGAATCGATAACACCAACTCGCCGACGCCGTCGCTCATCGACAGCACCACCGGCGTGGTCACCCAGCACAGCGCCGGACAAACCTTCGCGCTGCATGAATCGAGCCCCTGGAGCGGGTTGACGTTCGACGCCAGCTTCGACGAAAACCGCCTGACGCTGGCGAGCCCCTTCGTAGCGCTGAACCCGTTTTACGTTTCGCAACTGACGTTTGCCATCACCGAGCCGCTGGTGCGCGGGCGCGGAACGGATGCCGCGCGCGCATTGGTAACCATTCGCAGCCGCCAGCGGGATGTATCGGCGGCGGAATTGGAGGCGCGCGCCATCGATGTCGCCGCCCGTACGGCCGCAGCCTATTGGGACCTGATCACGTTGCGGCGGCAGGCGGAGGTGAATGCCGAAGCTGTGGATCTGGCCCGCACGCAACTGGAGCGGGACCGCCGCCGAATCGCCGCCGGGTCGTTAGCCACGGTGGAGCTTTCGGCCGCGGAGGCCGAGCTCGAAAAGCGGCTCGACGATTGGTACCGAACCAGCGGCGCCATCACCGAGCAGGAAAACGCTCTGAAGACCCTGCTGGCGCATGACCGCGGCGACCCGCTCTGGGCGGCTGCGCTCGAACCTACCGAAGGCGCGCCGGCCTCGCCGCCGGAAGTGATCCTGCTCGACGATGCGATTCGCGAAGCGCTCGAACGCCGCCCGGAGCTGCGCGAGGTGGATTCGCAGCTGGCGGCCAATGAAATCGAGACTCGCCAGAATGCCGATCTGACCAAGCCCCAAGTGAACCTGGTGGCCAGCTATTCGCTATCGGGCCTGGCGGGAACGAACCATCCCCTGCCGCCCTCGCTGGCTGCTTTGGGTGTGACCAGCGCGCTGCCTGCTTCGGCTTCCGGCGGCGCCGGCCAGTCGCTCGCGAGCCTGTTCGCCGGCGATTATCGGAGCGTGCAAGTGGGGCTCGAGATCAACTTCAACGCCCGCAATCGCACCGCGCGGGCCAATCTCGCCACCGAAGCCATTGCGCGCAAGCGGCTGGAGCTGACGCGAGCGCGCGCAGAACAAGCCGTTGCGGCCGAAGTGCGCAACGCGCTGCAGGCGCTCGATACGGCGCGCCAGCGTGTGCGCGCATCCGATGCCGCCGCCCAGGCCGCCCGCGAAAAGCTGGAGAGCGAAAGCCGGCTATTTACGACCGGCGAATCCACCAACTTTTTGGTGCTCACGCGCCAGAACGAATATTCCGACGCCCACCGCCGCCAGGTGGATGCGCAAGCCGCGCTGGCCAAAGCCGTGGCGCAATATCAAACCGCGACGGCCACCATCCTGAGCGAAAGAAATATCCGCGTGGCGCGGTAGGACAGTTCTGAGGTGCGAATTGTTATGATGAGGCGTGTCTAGGTTCGCGGTCATTTGCGGCGCCCTCACGCTTCTGTTGGGCCGCCAATTGCCTGCACAGGCGCCCACCCCGCCGGCCAGTGAGCCTCTGCACCGCTTCGACTATCCCGCTGAGAATTTCTCCATCGGAGTTCCCCCAACATGGACTGAGGTCAATCCGGCGACAGTCGCCCGCATCTCGCCCTTGATACACGGGCTTGCTCCAGCCGTCCCGGAGATAAACGTCAGGCACTGGTACGGGCCCTCCGGCGCGCAGGAGTCCGGCTATGTGTGGGTGATGGTGATGCTGATGGATCAGCACCCGGCCGACTCGGCGTTCGAGGATCTGGAATCGGCCACAGCTACGGCAAACGGCCTCTACAAGAAGTGGGCCGGATCGGAACCTGGGAGCTTTTTTCAAGAGGCCCAAATGGAGAACCTGACCTACGACAAGAGCCGCCACGTCCTTTGGGGTGTCGGCCGGTCTACGGTGGCCATCTTCGGGGAGATTCGAGTGCTGACCGCGGCATATATCACAAGAGTCGGCACGGTGCAGGCGGCTTGCGCTTCGAGGGCTTCCGAGTACGAGAAGCACGAGGGGACCTGCAGGCAGATCTTGGAATCCGTGGCGATCGATCCGAAGGTGGCGATAAAGGCTCCAGTGCCGCTGTCGGAGCTGCTTGCGATGAGCCCGGAAAAAGCCGATGCCACGTACCGGGACCTTGTAGCGCTCGTGAAGGGCGGCGATATGCTCATCGACTTTCGCACGCTGCGGTTCGCGTGCGTCAAATCGAACCACTGCGACCCGGCGGGAACTGTCGAGGACCATCTGGCGGTAAACCACGCGGCCACGGCGGGCCAGAGTAAGAGGGTTGCGGAACTCTCCGAATCGCTGATTGAACGAGGCTTTGCAAACCTCGAAGCCCACGCAAGCTGCGCCGGTGTGTACACCCAGCTCCACGAGATGGAGAAGGCGAAGTTCCACATCGATGTTGCCACCGGGCTCCTGCGATCGATCCTCGATGCTGGCGATGGAAAAACCGAGGAAACTGCGCTCGAGGTAATTAGTAGACGAGAAGAGTATGCTGTGATGGCCTCGCTAGGCTTGGAATACTCGGGGCCCGCTGTCGTTTCCAGTGCGGTTGTTGCCGGGGGTCCGCGTCAATACGAAAGGTGGGAGGTTCAGGATCCGAAGGCCGAGAAGGGCGTTGAGAAGCACGTCGTCTGGTTCAATATCGACGCATTTGCCGGCCGGGACAGCCGTGTCGGCGGCAAGTAGTTTTGTGCGCCCGCAGTTGGGCATCGAGGTCCGGTGATCTCGCCTGCCCCACCAGGCCGCCAGCCCGTCTACAGCTTCACCCGGGCTCCCAGCATCCACGTAGTATAATTCGTGAAACTGTAACGCTCGACTCCAGATTCCGGCAAACTACGCCGTGGCCGTCCAAGCTTCTGGGAACCGATCGCACGGAGGACCTGATATGAAACAGATCTTCACGCGGTGTCTCGTCGCCGCGCTTCTGATACAGGGCGGCTTGTCCGCGCAGACCATGGACCGCCGGGAAGGGTTCATCCCCCTGCTCTGGGACGCCACCCAGGGCAAGCTCTACTTCGAACTTTCCGAGTTCGACAAGGACGTTCTTTATTACACCGAGGTCGCCAAAGGCAGCGGATCCGGCAGTGTCGGCTTCGAATGGTCCGGAGGCGGAGAAGGCGGCGTGATCCAGTTCCAGCACGCCGGTCCGAAGGTGCTGGTGGTGCAGAGAAACACGCGCTTCCGCGCCGGCAACGGCGGACCCGGCCTGGAACAGGGCGTTGAGGAATCGTTCCCGGATTCGATCCTGGCCAGCCTGCCGGTGCTCAAGACCGACGGCGGCAAGGTGATCGTCGATGCGATGCCGCTGGTGATGCGCGACGCTGTCGGCTTCGCCGGCGGGGGACGCGGCGGACGCGGCGGTGGGCTGCCCGGCGGCGTGGTGGAACTCGCGCCTGGCGTCTCCTGGCAGTTCGATCCGGCTCGCAGCGCGATCTATTTGCCGCGCACCAAGGCGTTCCCCAAGAATTCCGAGGTCGAGGTGACGGTCACCTACCAGGCGCTCACTGGCGGCGCGCGCACCACGCCCGACGCGCGCGTGCTCAGCGGGCGCCTGCACTACAGCTTCGTCGAGCCACCCACCGGTTACACGCCGCGCAAAGCCGATATCCGCGTCGGCGTCGGCAGCATCCGGTTCGCCGATTACTCGCAGCCGCCCGCGGTCGGAAACGAGATGGAATGGATTCGCCGCCATCGCCTGGAAAAGAAAAATCCCGGCGCCGCGCTGAGCGAGCCGAAGCAGCCCATCGTGTACTACCTCGACCCGGCCATTCCCGAGCCGACGCGTTCGGCCATGAAGGATGGATTCCTGTGGTGGAACAAATCTTTCGAGGCGGCCGGCTTCAAAAACGCCCTGCAGATTCGCGACATGCCGCCGGGCATGGATCCGATGGACGTGCGCTACAACCAGATTTACTGGGTGGATCGCGATGAGCGCGGATACTCCACCGGCGGCGGGCTGACCGATCCGCGCACCGGCGAGATTCTGGCCGCGCGCGTACGCCTGGAATCGGATCGCGTCCGCACCGTCAGCAAATACTGGCAGAGCTACATGCCCACCGGCGGCTCCGGCGGGCAGAACGACCGGTTCTTCCTCCCCGACGCTCCCTATTCCTCGCCCGACAGCGAGCAGCAGCTTGTGCTGCTGCGGCAAGCCCTGCTCACCGCGCATGAAGTCGGCCATTCGCTGGGGTTCAGCCACAACTGGAATTCGAGCATGAACGATCGCGCTTCGGTAATGGAATATCCCTCGCCGCGCATCAAGCTGGTCAACGGCAAGATCGATCTGACCGACGCGTATCAGAAACAGATCGGAGCCTATGACACCATCATGGTGCGCTACGCTTACACCGAGTTTCCGCGCGACAAGGAGGCGGCCGGGCTGGAGGGAATCGTTCAGGACATGCGCAAACAGGGGCTGATCTTCACCCCCTCCACCGATCCGCGCTGGAACCGTTACGACGATCTCGCCGATCCGGCCGAGTATCTGCGGCAGACCATCGCGCAGCGAAAAGTGCTGATGGATAAATACGGACCGGCGGTGCTCCAGCCGGGCGAGCCTTACGGCAACCTGCGCGGCATGCGCCTGTGGATGGTGTACCTGCATCATCGCTGGGCGATCGACGCGGCCACTCGTTATATCGGCGGCATGTATCACAACTTCGCGGTGAAAGGCGACTCCATCCCGCCCACCGAAATCGTACCGGCGGCCAAGCAGCGCGAACTTCTCGGCCTGCTGCTCGATACCCTGGACCCTCCCAATCTGGCGATTCCCGAACGCATTCTGGCGAGCCTCACGGTCGCGAGCGACCTCCCGCAGCGCCGCGGCCCCGGCCCCGATCTCGAGAATTTCGAGATGCCCACCGGGTATGCGTTCGATCAACTCACGGCCGCGCGCACCATCGCCGGCATGGTGATGGATCAGCTTTTCGAGCCTGAAACAGCCGCGCGCCTGATCAGCTTCGCCGATCGCCAGCAGGGCGCGTTGACGCTGCCCGAGCTGATCGAGGCGGTTTCGAAGCGTGTGTGGGACGCCCCCGCCGAAGGAGCCGCAAAATCCCTCCAGCGGCAGACCCAGCGCGTGTTCGTCGATTCGCTCATGATTTTGGGCGCGAATGCCGAGTCAACCCCCGACGTGAAAGCGGTGGTGATGGCGGAGGTTACCTCCCTGCGCGCCAAAGTGGCCGAGCGCAAGGACCCAGACCCGGTCACCGACGCGCATCTGCGCCAAATCGAGCGCGACCTGGCACGCTTCATCCAGAACCCCACGTCGGCCCCGAAGCGTTCGTCTCCCCCGCCGCCGATCATGGCCCCGATTTAGGGGCTCTGCAGGCAACGCCCCCGTGGCGCGAGCCTCCAGGCTTGCAGAGTCGGCTTTCGAGCCGACTTTGTGAAGGCCGAGAGGAATCTCGGAACTCCTGAGGCCCCCGGGGCATTCTGCACCGCGTGTTCTGCCCTTCACCAGACTTTCTCCCTGGCGCCTGTCTGGCTGGCTGCGGCCGCCTTTCGGGCGCTCGCCCCAGATGACACTCGCGCTTTGGTTGCGGCTCTGCTGCGCTGTACTACTATCAATTGAATTCCTCGCCCGCCGCAACGATTTGACCGTGGGGCAGACCATCGTTTTTGGTGGTCTGCCCTACCTCGCTGCGGAGCAGCGATCTGGCTGCAGCCTCCTACTCCGGCGGCTCGCTCCCAGTGACCCCCACCCTCCCTTTGTTTGCGGCTTTGCCGCGTTGCGGGGCAGGTTACCAACCGTTGGCAACCTGCGAAACCCATTACGGGTGCCCTTTGGGCCCGGTCCAGCCGGGCGAAAAACCCGGCTGCTCGCTCGCGGCGTCGCAACCCGGCTCACTCAAAATCCCACGGCATCACGAGCTCGGAATCTCGGCCCTGCAGGTGTGGACGCCCGCGCCACGGTTGCTCCGAAAACCGGCCGGGTGGGACAGTCTAGACGCGTCAGACTGTCCAGAGCGCCCCCTACGTACACCAAAAACAAGACTACCTCCGGCATCGAGAGGATTACTAGGCCTTATCTTCATAACGGCTGGCGAGTTTCTTCGGCATGTCCTCATCCACTATTCGACGAATCCTTGACGCGGCCCGACCTAGGAAAGACCGACCACAGTGAAGCTGCAGTGATGTACGGAATATTGCATTCTGTTGACTTTGGGCCAATACAAGCGAATTCCAAATCAACTGTTGTGACTCGCTAAGCTCTAATCGCGTTCGAAGAGGTCGCACCACGTCACGTACACCCCTTTCGACTTCTAAGTCAGCGTTAATATGGTCCCGGAGTTGCATTTGCACGACAGCTAGCCTCGATTTCCACGGGAGGTCTGGCGTGTGCAATGGCACAGGACGGAACGCCGACCTTGAGCCAGTCGCGGGTTCCGCACGACCTGTAGTTAGTGCCATCCGGTTCTGAAACATTTT
>JBEKYD010000226.1:0-12791 GCA_049511335.1 Bryobacteraceae bacterium
CGTAGAAATTCACGAAAGAAGTAGATGCCGCCGAAATGCGTGAGCCCCTTGTGATCACAGGCGAGCCGCAAATTTCGAGGTGAATGGCGCATTTCGGGATTACCTCACCAAAAGTTAGGTTAACCCGAAACGTCAGGAAGCTGCCGAACGCCCTGTCAACCCAGCACTGCGACCAAAACCCCCGCCCGGAATGCGCCGGATCCAGGTAATAGCATTGCCAATCAACTGCCTCAAGGCAAGGCTCGCCAGATCGGGGTCTGCGCTGATTGGTGATATGCCCTCCGATACGTGAAATTCCGTGGGCGTACCATCAAGAAGACTTGACATGCGATTCAGGCTGAGATGGACTAGATCGGCCACTGTGAATGGCCGACGGCGAACGTGGACCGTGCCGCTCTCGATCTGCGCCATGTCGATTGTTTCGTTTACCATCCCAGTCAACTTGTCGGATTCCTCTTCGACGACCGCTAAAAGGTCATCCTCATCCGGCGCGTGCGGGTATTCCGAGCGGACAGTGGTAATCGCGCCCTTAATGGATGTGAGAGGCGTCACGAAGTCGTGCGCAAGAGCGTCAAGGAGCAAACTCTTGAGAGCCTCATTTTGCTTGGCTGCTTCCATGCGGCTTGCGGCCGCCTGAGTTCTGACGCGTTCCACAGTGATGCCGGCGAGATTAGCAATCGCTTGCCAAGCCGGCTCCGACACAGAGGGGCCGATCGCGCCGAGGCTGCCTATGACTCTTCCTCCCAAACTAACGGGAGCTGTGACAATTTCATCACCGGACGCGTCCTTCTTTCTCCAAATATAGCGACAGTCTTCACAGGAAGCGATGTCGCGAAGAATGTTCGATTCCAATCTGGCGTCCACCTGCCCGGCAAAGTCAATTTGCTCGTCCCATCCACTGCAGAATGCGACGGCGAAAAAGCCAAAGCGCTGCTTCACCTTCTCGGCAATCTGCACGCCGATCGCGCGACCGCTGTCCAGCACCAGGAGCGATTGGCTAAGCTCGTACAGCCGCTGCACTTCTACCTGGCGGGCCTGAGCTTCAATGGCACGTTGGCGAGCACGCGACGAGAGGTGAGTGGCAGTAATAGACGTCACCAAAAATACGAACAAGGCCACCCAATTCTGTGGATCCGCAATGGTGAGCGTTAAAATCGGAGGAAGAAAGAAGAAATTCAGACAGAGCGTCGCGGCGAGCGACGTCATCGTCGATTCCAGCAAACCCCAGTGGGCTGCCACGACAAGCACGACCAGCAAATACGAGAAACCGGCGACCAGAGCGTTGACGTGCAGCAGGAAGAACAAGGCGTAAGTGACGGTGCCAACCAGCGCAAAACACCATAACAGTCTGATCAACAATTTCCAGACGAGTTTCGCCGCATACGGTTTAGTGCCAGGCGAGCTCATCGCCGGGGACACGCTTGCGTTCGACCTCCCGATATGATCTTAGCAGCCTGGGTGCAACTCGAAGTTCGCGTGGCGTGAGAGCTCGAATCGCCGTGGTGACCGCCTGCACGTCGCTGTCGAGACTCAATCGGTTCCGTCAAAGGCTCGTATCGAGTCGCCCAGCGTTTACCGATGTGTCCGTTCCGGACGGTTTTCGGGTACTCGGAAACAATCCACATGGTTGCTAAACGCCCAAGCCGTTCATCTGCCTGAGGTTGGCTTGGGATTCGCGGATTAGTATCGAGAAACGCGCTTGCGTCTGGGAACCGTCGCTCCAGTCGGGACGGGGTGTCGATGCATAGAACTGCTGGGGTACAGGGTCCGGACAGCTTACTAATTCAGTAAACGCTCACGAGCTCGGTGGCGATAGCGGTCCATCGGCACGCCTTACAACGTCCGCAGGTGAAAACCGCCGTCGACGTTGAGGACCTGCCCCGCCGTGTAGTCGAGCAGGCCCTCGGCGATGGCGCGGATGGCGCGGGCCACGTCGGCGGGCTCACCCATGCGTTTCTGGGGAAGCAAGCCGGCGGCAATCTTCTCTTCATAGGCTTTTTCCACTTTGGCGATCATATCGGTGCGGATGATACCGGGGCGCACCTCGAAGACCCCGATGCCCGAGGCCGCCAGGCGCGCGGCGTACAGAGCGGCGGACATGCTGAGGCCGGCCTTGGAGACGCAGTATTCGCCGCGATTGACGGAGGCGGTATAGGCGGAGATGGAGGTGACGAATACGATGCGGCCGGTGGAATGCTCCATCATCCAGCGGGCGGCCTGCTGGGTGAGGAAGTGCGGCCCCTTGAGATTGACGGCGATCAGCTCATCGAAGCTCTCCTCGGTGGCGTCGAGCAGATCGCGGCGCTCGCGAGGACCCATCCCGGCGTTGTTGACCAGCAGATCGAGCCGGGGGAATCGCTCGCGGGCGAAGGCGACCAGCGCCTCCCGATCGGCGCGGCTGGCAAGATCGCAGCGGAAAACGCTGCAACCGGTTTCGGCGCGCAGCCGCTCGGCTTCATCGGCGCGGCTCCGATAGGTGGCGATGACGTCGTGCGTACGGGAGAGATCCACGGCAATCGCGCGGCCAATGCCGCGGCTGCCGCCGGTGACGATCGAGGTGGGTCGGGACATAATCATAGCCAGGATACTTGACGGCGGGAGCTCTCAGCGATCGGCGGCCGGCGTCCAGCTTTTGGAGGAGAGCGGCCAAACGGCTAATAGGCCGATCGCTGAAGGCCGATCGCTGAAAGCTTGCGGGCTCACGATCTCGCTACGACGCGCCGGTTTGCGCTAACAATAGACTGATAGGCAATGAAAAGCACTGGTCCCAGCACGCCGTCCATCCTGGTCGCCGACGATCAGCCGGACGTTCTGGAGGCGTTACGCCTTCTCATCAAAGGGGAGGGGTACCGCGCGGAAACGGCCACCTCGCCGGCGGCGGCGCTGGCCGCCATTGAATCGCGCGATTTCGACGCGGTGCTGATCGACCTGAACTACACCCGCGACACCACCTCCGGCAAGGAGGGGCTCGATCTGCTGGAGCGGATTCAAAACCTGGATTCCACCTTGCCGGTAATCGTGATGACCGCTTGGGGGTCGGTGGAGCTGGCGGTGGAAGCCATGCGGCGCGGGGCCCGCGATTTTATCCAGAAGCCCTGGGAAAATGCGCGCCTGGCCACCATTTTGCGGACCCAGATCGAGCTGGGACGCGCGTTGCGGACGGGGCAGCGGCTGGAAGCCGAAAATCGGGTCCTGCGGGCGGAACGCTTTCCGGAGCTGGTGGCGCAATCGGCGGCCATGCGTCCGGTGCTCGAGGTAATTGCCCGCGTGGGCCCCTCCGACGCCAATGTGCTCATCACCGGCGAAAACGGCACGGGCAAGGGACTGGTGGCCCAAACTCTGCACAAGGCTTCCCTGCGCGCCAACCGGCCGTTGGTGACCGTGAACACCGGCGGCCTGGCGGAGGGAATCTTCGAAAGCGAGCTGTTTGGTCACGTCAAGGGCGCGTTCACCGATGCCAAGACCGACCGGGTGGGGCGTTTCGAGATGGCCGATGGCGGCACGCTTTTCCTGGATGAGATCGCTAACGTGACGTTGGCGCTGCAGGCCAAGCTGTTGCGGTCACTGGAAACCGGCGAGTTCGAACGGGTCGGTTCGTCGAAAAATCGCCGCGTGGACGTGCGCGTGTTCTCCGCCACCAATGCGGACTTGAACGCGGCCGTGGAGCAGGGCCGCTTCCGTCAGGATCTGCTTTTCCGGCTCAACACCATCGAAGTGCACCTGCCGCCGCTGCGCGACCGCCGCGAAGATATTCCCCTGCTGGCCGCCCACTTTCTGGCGCAGCACACGCGCCATTACCGCAAGGCTATCGGCGCCTTCGAGGAAAACGCCCTGCGGGCCCTGCTGGCGCATACTTGGCCGGGGAATGTGCGCGAGCTCGACCACGCCGTGGAACGCGCCGTGCTGATGGCGCAAGGGGAGACTATCCGCGCCGTCGACCTGGGCTTGCGCACCGGACGCGAAGGGCCGCCGCGCCTGGAAGAGATGAGCCTGGAGGATGTGGAAGCGCTGCTCATCAAGAAGGCGCTGGCACGGTTCAACGGCAATGTGAGCCACGCCGCCGAGGCTCTCGGCGTGAGCCGCAGCGCGCTCTACCGCCGTTTGCAGCGCTACGGATTGTCATGAGCGGAGTGGAGCCGGCGGCAGCGCCAACCATGGCCCGTCAGATCAAGACCGAGAAGTTGAGTTTCCAGGACCGCATTGTCCTGCTGGCCATTCTGGCCGGATTGCCGGGCTCGCTGTGCGCCTTGGTGCTGCTGTGGTCGGACGTTCAGGGCGGCAAATGGCTGCGGTTTCTGGACGTGGGGGGAAAACCCTGGGTGCTGACCGTGCTCATCGCCGCCGTGTGGATCGGCGTGGCATTTGCCTTGCGCGAGCGCGTGGTTTTTCCGCTGCAAACCGTATCCAATCTGCTGGCCGCCTTGCGGGAGGGCGATTTTTCGGTGCGCGGCCGTTCGGCGCGGCCCAACGATGCGCTCGGCGAAGTGATGCGCGAGGTGAATAGCCTGGGAAGCACGCTTCGCGAGCAGCGCCTGGGCGCCATGGAAGCCACTACCCTGCTGCGCACCGTGATGCGCGAAATCGACGTAGCGGTCTTCGCCTTCGACGAACTCGAGCGGCTGCGCCTGGCCAATCGCGCCGGCGAGCGGCTGCTCGATGCCGGCCCGGAGGAACTGCTGGGCCGTAGCGCCAGGGAACTCGGCCTCGATGCCTGTCTGAACGGACCGAAAGAGACCACCTTCGAAGCTGTGTTTCCCGGCGGCGCGGGACGCTGGGGCGTTCGCCGCACGCGCGTACGCGAGCGTGGCCTGCCGCTGGAGCTGGTCGTGATCAGCGACTTGACCAAAGCCCTGAGCGAACAGGAACTGGAAGCTTGGCAGCGGCTGGTGCGGGTGCTCGGCCATGAGCTGAACAACTCGCTGGCGCCGATCAAATCCATTGCCGGGTCGCTCGAAAGCATGCTGGCGCGGGAAACCATGGCGGAGGATTGGCGCGACGACATGCGGCGCGGGCTGGGTGTGATTACTTCGCGGTCCGACAGCTTGAGCCGCTTCATCGGCGCCTATGCGCGGCTGGCGCGGCTCCCCCGCCCTACCCTCCAGCCCTTGAACGTGGCGGAAGCGGTGGAGAGAGCCGCGCGTTTGGAAACCCGGCTACCGGTGACCGTGCAAGCCGGCGCCCAGATGACCGTGCAAGCCGATCCGGACCAGTTGGACCAGGTGCTGATCAACCTTTTGCGCAATGCCGCCGATGCGTCGCTTTCGACCGGAGGAGCAGTCGGCATCGGTTGGCGGCGCGATGGCTCGATGCTGGAGATCCGGGTGATCGACGATGGACCGGGCCTGGCCGGCACAGCCAACCTCTTCGTCCCGTTCTTCACCACCAAACCCGGCGGCAGCGGCATCGGCTTGGTGCTGAGCCGCAAAATCGCCGAAAGCCACGGCGGCGCCTTGATCCTGGAAAACCGCGCCGGCGCGCCCGGCTGCGTAGCGCGGCTGAGGCTGCCGCTGTAGGGGAGGGAGCGATCCAACCGCTGCCTCACTTTTCGACCGCGGCGGCGACCCAACCAGACAGTGCGCAATGCCGCGAGTCAGAGCCGCGACCGTGAGGGAGCGGTTGCCCGCGATCGGAGCGAGTATTTCCTGACAGTCCCTTACGTCTTAGCCCTCACACGGCGTTGCCTTTGAGTAGAAGGAGTCAGGTCCGCTATCAGTGCATCCGTACTGGCGAAGCGCTTGCCTTTCCCCGCTTCAAGCTCGGCAATTGCCTTGCGGGTCGTCGCGTTTGGCACCTTCACCTCGAAGGGCAAACGACTCTCATCGGCGATACGCAACATCAGCAGGCGGATAGCGTCCGAAATGGACAGCCCCATTGCCGCCAGAGCATCGGCGGCACGTTCCTTGGTGGCGCTATCGATGCGAGCGCGAACATAGGTGTCGGCAGTACCCATGGCAATCCTTTCCCGAAGCCCGATTCTTTGCTCCTTCATTGTAGTCGCACAGTGACTACAGGGCAAGCCACAGGTATAATGAAGGTTGGAGTTCGAGTGGGACCCGCAAAAAGCGGCGGCAAACTTGGCCAAACACGAGGTCTCGTTCGAGGACGCGGCGACGGTCTTCGGCGATCCGCTGGGCCGCATCACGCCGGATCCGCGTCACTCGTTCGCGGAAGAGCGATCGGTGCTGCTGGGCCTCTCGCAAGCCAAGCGCTTGCTTGCAGTCATGTACGTGGACCGGGGCGATGCCGTTCGACTCATCAGTGCGAGACGTGCTACACGGCGTGAGCGAAAAGAGTATGAAGAGGTCATCAATTAAACGCAAGGCCGCAGGCCGGGGCGATGCCGACGAGATTCTTCCGGAGTATGATTTCAGCCGCGCTGCGCCCAACAAGTACGCGTCGCGGTATGCCGCGGGAAGCGCTGTAGTAGTTCTGGAACCCGATGTGGCCGCTACGTTCCCAAGTTCAGAAGAGGCCAATGAGGCGTTGCGCGCTCTTGCCGGAATCATCCAGAAACATCGCTCCCGCCGCCCGGCGTCGCGTCGCAACCTGTGAACGATACCTTTTCGACTAAGGTTCGGAAGGTCGCCAAACCTGTTCCCAATGATCGTCTCTAGGCGAAGGCGACAATAAACTCTTGTGGAATGCTGGACCGTTCGCGAGAGTTTGGAGACCGTGGCAACACACTTTCCGGTATGCCCGTGTTTCTGCCGTTATCGGAAAGGACGCCGTTCTTCAACCTGCTTCCGCGAGCGATCTGCGGCGCGACCATTCCGACAGGAACTTGCGAAAGCTCCTCTGCTCCCACGCGTCTTCTGGTTCTTTCGGCGAGGATGCTGCGTAAAATGCTTGAACCGAATCGGAAAACTCACACACGGCCTTCTTCCAGTCAGAGAACGCGATCCTGTGCTGGGTCCCATCGTCAGCGGTCAAGATCACCGCGTCATCAATTCGCGCGATTTCGAAATCGATTCCCGAGTTACAGCCGACAATCTGAACATCATCCTGGCCTTCAATCTCGAAGATGCCGTTGCCGCAGCATGGGAACAGGTATTCCGTCATGGGCTGCTGCTTCGTGTGGGGCTGGGATAGGGTCCGCAGCAGGTAAAGAGCAGCGGCGCTGACGGTCCAGTCGCCATCACCTGGTTTCACCAGGATCGAATCCCCGATACGAAAGTCCACGCCGGAGTGTGCGCAGAGGTCTGCGGCATCGTTTATCGAGTCTATCCAGTGCAGGTTCGTTGGCCGGAGAGTGATCATGCCGTGCACCTCTCGATTCCACCACTTTTATGCTGCCACAAGACCATTGCGGACGTTAGGTAAGCTTTGGGGAAAATGATCGCCCAAACCGGACCAATCCGGTGTAGTTTCCACAAAGCCGGTTCTTACAACCATTTCGATTAAATCGGTGTTGGCGTTAGCATGGACTTGTGGCACGGGAGCCCGCGAACTCGGACGAAGCACGAGCGCGACGCCGGTCTCGGTTTGGAACGGTAGCTGCCCTGTCGGTGGTAGGGCTCGTCCCGTTGACCTCAGCGTGCCATTTCTTTACCGCCAACTGTTCTACCATTTCGGAGCTTCGTATCATTCGGGATACTCCCGAGGCTCGCCGCCTCATCCTGGAGCAGGGAAATCGTGACAGCGTGGTTGACGCGTTCTGGAAACAACCGCATTCCGAGGCGGAAGGACTTCAACGCGTGAAGGACATGTGGGCGTACCCAGAGCGATACACCATTGGGCGGAAGGAATTCCTGAAAGCGCTCGCGCAGGAGCCAGCAGTCTCGCTCTCGACCGGAACGTACTTAGCTGATCTTGAGACGTCAGCGGCCAAGTGCTATGACCAACCTCTATCGACGCCGACGTTTCGCAAAGTCCGGGTTCTGAGCGGCCCACATAGGGGAGCCGAAGGCTGGACTTGTGGACCTACGAAACCTGTAATTGAGGTCCCTTGAACCGTGATCTCTGCTTAGCCGGAAACCGCCCGCCGCAAACCTAGCTGGGCAGGTGTTCCGGTCGGTGTCGCCCGCAGTGGTTGCGATAGGCTCCCGATATGTGGGGTTACCGGAAACTGCCTTACCCACCACACCGCTAGTAACGCCCGACTCGCGGATATGCGACAGGACGCCGCGCCAGGCGGCGCCCCTACGCCGGCTCCACTTCGATCTTCTTCGCCGCCGGGTCCAGCAAAGCGATCTTGAAGCTGCGCACCTGGCCGGCGCGCACGGCTTCGGGATTATCGATACCCGCCGCCGATCCGCTTTTCCACTTGGCCGCCAGCATTTCGCTTAGCGACGACACGTCGGCTTTGCTTTCCGTGCGCTTGGCGCCGCCTTCCGCGCCTTCGCTCTTCAGACGGCAAATAGCGATCACGCCCTCGCCCAGCTCGATGCGCGCGCGGCTGCCGGAAGCTTCCAAAACCCGGCCGGTAACGGCGTCGCCCACCTTGTGCTCGGCGATATATTCGTCCAGGCTGGTGGGCACAAGCTGCTTCATTCCCAGCCGCAGGCGGCGCTTGGCAACGTCCAGTTCGAGCACCTGGGCCTTCACCACCTGGCCCATTTTGAGCTCCTCCTGAGGATGGTTGATGCGTTTCTCCGCGCTGATGTCGCCGACGTGGATCATGCCTTCCACGCCATCGGCCAACTGCACGAAGGCGCCGAACTTCTGAATGCTGGTGACCGGCCCTTCCACCACGGCGCCCACCGGAAATTTCTGCGGCGCTTCGGCCCAGGGGTCGCCTAGAGCCTGTTTCAGACCCAGGGAAATCCGCCGTTCCGCCTGGTTCACGCCCAGCACCACCACGTCCACCTGGTCGCCAGGCTTCACCACGTCGGATGGCTTGCGCACCTTCTTCGACCAGGACATTTCGGACAGGTGAATCAATCCCTCCACGCCCTTCTCGATCTCGACGAAAGCTCCGAAATCGGCCACGCGCGTGACCGTGCCCTGCACCCGGTCGCCGGTCTTGTACTTTTCGCCCACCAACTCCCAGGGGTGCGGCAGAAGCTGCTTCAATCCGATGGAAATGCGTTTCCGGGCGGTGTCGACTTTGAGCACCCGCGCTTCCACCTGCTGCCCCACCGAAAGCACGTCGGCGGGCTTGGCAATGCGCGCCCAGGAAATATCGGCCACGTGCAGCAGCGCGTCGATGCCGCCGATATCCACGAACGCGCCGTATTCGGTCAGGCTCCGCACGGCGCCGGTCACCGTTTCGCCTTCCTTGATTTCGCCGTAGCGGCGGTCTTTCGCGGCGCGCTCCTCGTCTTCCAGCACCGCCCTGCGGTCCACCACCACGTCTTCTTCGGCCACTTCCAGCTTGATGACGCGGCAGCGGATTTCCTGCCCCACCAGCTTCTCCATTTCAGCCGCGTCCCGCGCCCCGCTGCGCGATGCGGGCATGAACGCGCGCACGCCCACGTCCACGCTCAAGCCGCCCTTCACTGCGGCCGTTACCATGCCCGCGATGGCGGTCTTATCGGCGAACGCCTTCTCGAGCGACGACCAATCCTTCGGCCGCTCCACCCGGAGCTTGCTCAGCTCGTAATATCCCTCCGGGCCGCGCCCCTTGTTCGAAACGGCCACCCTATCGCCGGGCTGGACCGTCTCGCCGGCCTTGGTGAATTCCTCGAGCGGAATGATGCCTTCGATCTTGAGTCCGATGTCCACCAACACCGATGTATCCATCACGGAAACAACCGTGCCTTCGAACCCGCTGCCGCCCGATTCGGCCTTATGGGAATGCGAGTGCTCGTACTGGCTCAATATATCGGCGAACGATTCGCCGGGCGTGGGGGATGTGGGGATTTCCGGGTCGGCTGACGGCTCCCGGGCCACAATACTGGTGTTGGGCATGAGACCTTACCACCTATTGTGGCATAATCCCGACTAAGATGACACGCGTAGACGCGCCTGCGATAAGCCGGTGGATCCGGCCGCACGACCTGGTGGTCTGGGCCTTACTGGCCGGTGCGCTGATCTTCAATGCTTGGGAAATCAAGCCGCTGGCGGCGTTTCTTGCCCTGGCGGCCGTACAGGTCGCCGAACCCCGAATTCCGGCTCTGAATTCCGGCCGCGGTCTGGCCGCCGCCCTGCTGGTGAAAATCGCGCTCGGCTACCTGCTGATCGGCCACACCGGCAGCCTGGACAGCAGTTATTGGATCGTCATGGCGCTGCCCGTGATTTCGGCCGCCACCGCGCTGGGACTCGTCGCAACCCTGGCCGTGGCGGTGGTGGCCTCGGGGGCCTACCTTTCCTATATTTTGATCCTCGACCCCAAATATTACCTGGATGCGGAAAGTGTCTACGCGCTCCTCGTGCGCACCGTGTTCCTGATCATCGTGGGCATTCTGACCAACGCTCTGGCCGAAGATCTGCGCGCTCAGAGGGAGAACTACCGCCGTACCGCCGAGCAACTGGCCGACGCCAACCGCCAGCTTCGCGAAGCCGAAGAGGCCATCCGCCGCTCGGAACGGCTGGCCGCCCTCGGGCACCTCTCGGCCGGCCTGGCTCACGAGCTGCGCAATCCCATGGGAACCATCCGCGGTTCGGCCGAAATGCTGGAGCGGGCCGTCGCCGCGGAAAACGAAGTGGCCCGCGAAATGGCCGGGTTCATCGTCACCGAAACGGCGCGCGCCAATTCCCTGATCACCCGCTTTCTGCAGTTCGCCCGCCCCATCGCGCTGCGCCTCGAAACCGGCGACCTTTCCCAGACCCTCGACCGCGCCATCGCCTTGGCCGAACGCGAAGCCCCCGGCGTTTCCATCTATCGCAACTATCAGCTCGATATGCCGGCCTTTCCCTTCGATGCCGAACTGCTGGAGCGGGTGTTCTACAACCTGGTGCTCAACGCCGCGCAGGCCTCGCCGCCAGGTGGCACGGTGACGGTGAAAACGCGCGCCGCCGGCGGCATCGCCGAAGTGGCGGTGATCGACCGCGGCTCTGGAATCGCCTCCGAAAACCGCAATACTATTTTTAATCCATTCTTCACCACCAAGCCCAGCGGAGTCGGTTTGGGCTTGGCCATCGTATCCAAAATCGTGGATGAACACGGCGGTAAAATAACCGTGGAGAGCGAAGCGGGCAAAGGCAGCGTATTCCACGTGCTGCTGCCGATGGAGCGGCCGGCCGCGAATCAATAAGACACGTTCGATGAAACCCACTGCTCGATGAAAAAACGCATCTTGGTTGTCGAAGACGAAGAGAAGCTCCGCCGCGTCATCCAGTTGCAGCTCGCCTCCGCCGGTTATGAAGTGGATCTGGCCGGCTCGGCCGAAGAGGGCATCAAAATTGTCGATCGCGCCGACCTGGTCTTGACCGACCTCAAACTGCCCAACATGGACGGCCTGGAGTTTCTCTCGCGCATCCGCCTGCAGAACGCCCACGTGCCGGTGATCATGATGACCGCTTTCGGCAGCGTGGAAACCGCCGTGGAAGCCATGAAGGCGGGCGCGACCGATTTCCTGCTCAAGCCCTTCGGTTACGACCATCTGCAGCAAGTTGTCGCCAAGGCCCTCGAAGTTCGCGCCCTGCGCGACGAAAACCGCCAGTTGAAGGCCGAGCTGGGGCGGCGCTACGAGTTCGACAACATCATCGGCCGCAGTCCCGGCATGCAGGAGATTTTCGAAACCATCGAGCGCGTCGCTCCCACCCGCGCCACCGTTCTGCTGGCGGGCGAGAGCGGCGTCGGCAAGGACCTCATCGCCCGCGCCATTCACTTCCACTCCCCGCGCCGCGATCGTCCCCTGGTCAAGATCAACTGCACCGCCCTCCCCGAAAACCTGATGGAAAGCGAGCTGTTCGGCTACGAGAAGGGCGCCTTCACCGGCGCCAACACCTCCAAACCGGGCAAGTTCGAACAAGCCGATACCGGCACGGTATTTCTGGACGAAATCGGCGACGTCCCCGCCCCCATTCAGGTGAAGCTGCTGCGCATCCTTCAGGAGCGCGAATTCGAGCGGCTGGGCAGCAACACCACCCGTCACATCGACGTGCGCGTCATCGCCGCCACCAATCAGGACCTGCGCGCCGCTCTCGAACAGGGCACCTTCCGCGAAGATCTGTATTACCGCCTGAACGTGGTGCCGATCAACATTCCTCCGCTGCGCGACCGCAAGCACGACATTCCCTTCCTCGCCAACCACTTCATCCACAAGCTGGCGCCCGATTCCGGCTCGCGCGTGGAATCCATCACCGAAGCGGGGATGGAAAAGCTGGTTGCCTACCACTGGCCGGGCAACGTCCGCGAACTGGAGAACGTAATCGAGCGCGGTCTGGTGATGTGTACCGGGACTACCCTCGACGCCGCCGACATTCGCCTCGAGTCGGCGCCCCGCCCGCGCGCCAACCACGACTCGCACTTCCTGCCGGAAGGTTTGACGCTCGACCAATACGAACAGGAAATCCTGAAGGAAGCCCTGCGCCGCGCCGACGGCAACAAAAGCCAGGCCGCCCGCCTGCTAGGCCTCACCCGCAACGCCCTCCGCTACCGCCTGACGCAAATGGGCATGGAAGCGTAACCGAGGCGTGATTTCCGAGGTGAACTCCTGATGTCGCCGGCCATTTTTCTGGCAGTGAGAGCGTCTTCAACCGAGCGGTTGCTGAATAGGTCACCGTGATTGCAAAACCGTGTACTTGCTCGTCCGCAATGGCGGCCGGCTCACGGCCCCTACCATTACGGCTTCGGCTGGAACAGCAACACGTCGGGCCTGACGTTCCAAATCGCATCCTTGCAGTCGGAATAGCGAAGGCTGTACCCGTTCCAGATCGCGTTTACGGTGCTGGGAATCGCGGTCATA
>JBEKYD010000227.1:0-12640 GCA_049511335.1 Bryobacteraceae bacterium
CTGGCGCTCATTGCTGGCCGAGGTGATTTGCGTGTAGCCGTTCAGCGACGTGATGACGCCGTTCACGAAGGTGGCCGAACTGACCGTAGCGCCGGGGTTACCGAACTGCGGTGTGTTGGTCAAATTGAACGATTCGGCGCGGAATTGCAGCATGAACCTTTCGGCCATTGGCCCCGGGTATCTCCGCACCGTCGGCGTTTCGCTCGTGCGTGGGCGAGCGATCGATGAAACCGACATGGCGACCGGGCAACCTGTATGCGTGGTCAACCAGACATTTGCGAAGTACTTCTTTGGCGACGCGAGTCCGCTCGGTCATCACCTGACAGACCTCTATCCAACCACTGTGACGACATTCGAAATCGTCG
This sequence comes from Bryobacteraceae bacterium, assembly GCA_049511335.1. GTDB lineage: Bacteria > Acidobacteriota > Terriglobia > Bryobacterales > Bryobacteraceae > JBEKYD01. The sequence continues at coordinate 366 of JBEKYD010000227.1, forward strand.
GCGTAGTGGCCGACGTACGGGAGCACCAGTTGCGCGGCAAAATCCATCCGCGCTTCTACGGCGATTACGCGCATCCCATCGGCGCATTGACCGAGCCGGCCTTGGTGCTGAGCGCCGTTGGCGACCCGGTAAAGTTGATAGAAACGGTGCGGCGCGCGATCGCCGGGGTAGACTCGTCGGTTCCGGTGCTGAACGTCCGCACGCTCAACCAACAGCTCGACCGAGGCACCATCGTGCAGCGCCTGACGGCGGATCTCTCGGCGTGCTTCGGCGGCCTGGCTTTGCTGATAGCGGCGATCGGCGTTTACGGCGTTATGTCCTATTCCACGGCAAGACGGACATGCTGGACTTGACGGATCTGACCCACATGGATAGCATGGGCCTCGGCACCGTAGTTCGTCTGTACGTTTCCGCCAGGTCGGCAGGCTGCGACTTAGAGCTGATCAACATTGGCAAGCGGATTCGGCAGGTTCTTGGGGTCACCAATCTCTTGTCCGTATTCACAATCATCGGCGAAAATGGCATCCGGGTAACCTGAACGGCGAGCCGCGCATTCCAACTCGGCTCACTTCAAAGCAATACCGTTCTTATCCAGAAATTCACGAATGGTCAAGTAAATCTCGGTGCGCTCCTCCGGCGTAAAGTTGCCATGCTTGCCGCCGGGAATGGTTAGCAATTGGTTCGGGACATCCGCCTTCTGAAGCGCTTCCCGCAGGCGCACGCCGTGGGAGTACGGCACGGTCGGGTCGGCGTCGCCCTGGATAGTCAGAATCGGCGGCAGCCCGGGCCGAACGTAAGTAAGCGGCGAAACCCGCTTGGCGATTTCGTCGCGATCCGGCATGCTTCCCATCCAGGCCACGGCGTATGTCTTTCGGTTGGGGCCGTCCAGGAGGTCGCCCACATCCGTGATGCCGTACCAGTTGACGATGGCCGCCACCTTAGGCAGCGGCGCTCCGGGGCATTCGCGGTCGAGCCCGGCGCTTTCGGGAATCATGCCGGTGGTCAGCGCGAGATGGCCGCCGGCCGAGTCCCCGCTGACCACCAGACGGCTGGTGTCGAAGTCGTACGTTTTCGCCTGGGCCGCCACCCAGCGCAGAGCGCACAGGCAGTCCTCCACGGCGGCGGGCGCAAGCGAAACGTGAGCCAAACGGTATTCCACATTGACCACGTTCCAGCCCATCTCGAACCACGGCATCAGCGACATCACGGACGATTCCTTGGCGCCGCCCACCCAGCCTCCACCGTGAATCCAGATCAGCGTGGGCTGCGGCCCGGTGGCGTCGCGGCGTTTGTAGATATCGAGCTTGTCGTCGTAATTGTTGGCGGTGAGATAGGTGACGTTGGGAAAGACCTGGTACTCATTGGCGGCGTGTGTGGCCCAGGTGGCTGGCGCCGAAAGTTGGGCGAGCGCTGCTTGCGGCGCGGCGGCCGCCAGTCCTCCCACGAAAAGAAGTTGGCAAATCGAATGGCCGGACATGGTTTCAGTCTCTACATCAGGATATCTCTACTCCTTTGGCTCGTCCGGCCGCTTCCAGAAAGAAGTGCGATATAAGAAAATCGCATCATGGTCAAACAGGTCGTGCGGATTGCCGCTATCGTGCCGCTTCTTGGACTTGCGCTGCGGGCCGCGGAGTTCGATGTCGTAGTCTACGGCGGGACCGCCGGGGGCGTGATCGCAGCGGTTAGTGCCGCGCGGGAAGGCTTGAAGGTCGCGCTCGTGGAACCCTCCCAGCACCTGGGCGGCATGGTCTCAGGCGGATTGAGCTGGACGGATTTCGGCAAGAAAGAGGTCATCGGCGGAGACGCTCTGGAGTTCTATTGGCGGGTGGGACGGTATTACCGCATGTCGCGCTATGGGCAGGAAATCGCGTGGGTCCACGAACCGCACGTTGCCGAGGAGATCTTCCGCCAGATGCTGGCGGAAGCGGACGTCACCGTCCTGCTCGAGCACCGGCTGCGCGAGAAGAACGGGGTGAGGAGAAACGGCCTCGCGATTCGCGAGATCGCCATGGAGGACGGATCCTCGTTGGCGGCAAAGATATTCGTCGACAGCAGCTACGAGGGCGATCTGATGGCGCAGTCCGGTGTTTCCTACACCTGGGGGCGGGAGGGAAGCGATCGATACGGCGAGTTGCTGGCGGGGGTCCGCGGCGAGACTCCCAAACACCAATTCACGGTGAACGTGGGCGCGCGCGACGCGGCCGGCAATCTGCTCCCGGAGATCTATGACCGCCCGCCGGGCAAGCCGGGCAGCGCCGATAAGAAAGTGCAGGCGTATAACTTCCGCATGTGCTTCTCGGACGACCCACCGAACCAGGTCCGCTTTCCCAAGCCGGCAGGCTACGACGCGACGCGCTACGAGCTGCTGGCACGGCTTTTGAAAGCGCGGATGGAGGCCGAAGGCGCTCCGCCCCGGCTCGATACCCTGCTGAGCATCGATCGCATCGAGAACCACAAGGCGGACGTGAACAACAATGGCGCTTTTTCCACCGACTATCTGGGCGGGAGCTGGGATTACCCGGAGGCCTCCTATGATCGGCGCGAGCAAATCCGGCAAGCTCACAAGAGCTATACCGCCGGCTTGCTGTACTTCCTGGCAAACGATCCGCGGGTTCCCGCCGCCACCCGGAAGGAGATGAATCTCTGGGGACTCTGCAAGGACGAGTTTACCGACAACGGCAACTGGCCCTACCAACTCTATATCCGCGAGGCGCGGCGCATGGTGGGCGATTTCGTCATGACCCAGCAGGATCTCGAAACCAGCATCGCCAAACCCGATCCGGTCGGCATGGGGTCCTACAACAGCGACTCCCATAACGTGGAGCGCATCGTGACACCGGAAGGGTTTGTCCGCAACGAGGGCGATATCGAAGTGCCGGTCGAGCCGTATCAGATTCCGTACCGGATCATGCTGCCCAAGCGAAGCGAGGCGCGGAACCTGCTGGTGCCCGTGGCGTTCTCGGCCAGCCACGTGGCCTACTCTTCGGTACGGATGGAACCGCAATATATGATCCTGGGGCAGGCCGCGGGTGTGGCTGCCGTGCTGGCCATCGAAAGCGGAAAGGCGGTTCAGGACATCGACACGGCGGCCTTGACAGCGAAACTGCGCAGTCGCGGCGCGATCCTGGAATTCGTGCCTTCCATCGAAAGGACCGTGCTTCCGCTGCTGGGCGGCAGGCAGTAGCGGCAGGGCCGAATAACCGATCTGGGGATTTCGCAGTTTAGGCACGACAACCGCTCCGTCGTCCCACAGGCGTTAGAATGGGCCTGCTATGCCCACCAGAAGGCACTTTCTTCAGACCGGTCCGGCAATTCTAGCCGCGGCGGGATTCGCCGGCGCCGGCCAAAGCTTCTCACCCAACGATCGCATCCGCATCGCGACCATCGGATTCGGCGGCATGGGGATGGGCGACACGCGTTACGCTCTGTCCGTGCCGGGCGTGGAGCTCGCGGCTGTCTGCGACGTTTACGACGGGCGGCTGACGCGCGCTCGCGAGCTGCACGGCGACCGGATCTTCACCACGCGCGACTATCGCGAGGTGCTGGTCCGCAAGGACATCGACGCAGTGATCGTCGCCACGCCGGATCACTGGCATGCCACACTCTCGATCGCAGCCATGGAGGCGGGTAAGGATGTCTATTGCGAGAAGCCGATGGTGCAGTCGGTAGCGGAGGGCCAAACGGTGATCGCGGCCGAGAAGCGCACCGGCCGCATCTTCCAGGTCGGTAGCCAGTACGTCACATCGGCTGTCTATCGGAAGGCCAGAGACCTGGTGCAGTCGGGCGCCATTGGCCGTCTGACCATGGTCGAGGCCTGGCTGGACCGGAATACGGCTTTGGGAGCGTGGCAGTATTCGATTCCGCCGGACGCATCGCCCGCCACCGTGGATTGGGGCCGCTTTCTCGGCAGAGCGCCGAAACGGCCGTTCGACGCCATCCGGCTGTTCCGGTGGCGCAACTATCGGGACTACGGCACGGGTGTTGCCGGTGACTTATTCGTTCACCTGCTGAGCGGGTTGCATCTGGTGACCGGCTCGACCGGCCCCGAACGTATCCTCAGTACCGGCGGGCTGCGGTATTGGAACGACGGCCGCGACGTCCCGGACGTGATGCTGGCGATGCTCGACTATGCCCAACAGCCGGCCCATCCGGAGTTCACCATGTCGTTGCGCGTAAATCTGAAGAGCGGCGTTCCGGACGAGCGTTTCGGGTTCCGTTTCATGGGGACGGACGGTGTGATCACCACCAGCATGAGCTCCCTGCTTTTGGAAAAAGCCCCGCCCGAGCGCGAGCCGGGCTACAGCATCGGCACGTTCCCGAAGACCGTCCAGGAGGAGTTCCTGCGGCGCTATCGCGCGCAATTTCCGGCCCAGAACACCCCCGCGAATAAAATCGAACCGGAGGAATTCACGCCGGAGCCGGGATACGACGCACACCGCGAGCACCATCGCGTGTTTTACGAGGCCGTCCGCAACCGCCAGAAACCCGTGGAGGATGCCGTGTTCGGATTCCGCGCCGCCGGGCCGGCATTGCTGGCCAATACCAGCTACTTCGAGAAGCGCGTGTGCGATTGGGACCCTGAAGCCATGAAGGTCCGGGCATAGCCGGGAATCGGAGCATCCAATGCCGGTCCCGCCGCGGGAGTATTAACCGTCCCTACCGTTTGTGTTGTGCTCGATAATGCTCTCTTGCAGCGACTCCAACGCCTCGATCACGCGCTCCACAGTGTCGTCGGTCTGGGCTATGGCACCACGCAGCGATTGAACGGATCCGGCCTGCTGCTTGATGGCGCTTTCGAGGTTTTGCGCATTGTCGGATATGAGCTTGTGGAGCTCCGCAATGCGCTCATTGACATCGGGAGCCTCGCCCTGGGGGTTGGCCCCGCCGGCCTTTTCGACGCCGTCGATGCGCGCGGATTGCGCCTCCACCTGGCGCGCAAGCTGTGCCAACTGTTCGTGGCTGACGGCCGACTTTTTGTGCTGCTCGAAGTCGCTCATAAGGCCGGTCAGTATCGCTACCATATTCGCGGTGCGGTCCCGTTCGGTCTCCACGATTTGCGCGATCTGATCTACTTCGTCGCGATTGGCGGCGGTGCGATCGAGATGCTCGATCACGCCGTGCGTGGCGGTGATGGCGGCCTCGACCTCTTGCATGCGCGCAGCTTGAGCCTCCAGGTTCAGCCCGATCTGATCGAGATGTCCCCGGTTCAGCGCGGATTCCTCCAGTTTCTCGACGCGGGCCTGGCCGGCGGCCAGGTTCTGTTTCAGGTCCTGGATGTGTTCGGCGCTGGCATCCAGGTGCTGCTGTATGTGGCCGATCAGGTTTTCGCGGGCGGCATCGGCTTCCCGCTGGAAGCGCGTCAATTGCTCTTGTTGCGCGCTCAGTTGGCCGGCAATCCCGCCCAGCTCGGCGCGCAGCTCGGACAGGGCGCCGGCAGTCTCGCGATGTAACCGGGCCACATCCTGGCGATCGCTCTCCAGACGCTGATTCAGGCGTGCTTCCAAGTCCGCCATTTCCGATCGCAGGGAAGGCGGCGGCACCGTATCGTTCCGTGAGCTTCGCTGTTTCGCAAGCTCCGCGGTCATGCTCAAAACCTTTAGATCGAGGACGACCTTCTGCATGCGGCCCGGCCGGGCCGCGGGATCCTTGGCCAGGCAGGCCGCCAGCAGGCGATCCACCGCCGGGTTGCCGGTGGGCGCGGGCTGGGCTTGCGTTACGGCTGCGGCAATGGCGGCGGAGCCGGCGCCATCGAAGACGCGCCGCCCCGTCAACAATTCATACAGCACGGCGCCATAGGAGAAAATGTCGCTGGCCACGCCGGGGGTTTTCCCGGCAACCACTTCCGGCGCGGTGTACGGCGTCGGCTCTTCGCAAGGGATCGCGGGCGTCAGCTCAACGCCGTCCGCGGCCAGAATCACGCTTGTGGGCGACACCGCTCCGTGGATCTGTCCCCCGTCGTGCAACCTGCGCAATGCCTCGGCCAACTGCGTTCCGATTCCAAGCGACGCTGGAACGGTTACTTGTCCCTCAGCCAAACGCTGAGCCAACGTTTGCGGAAGAGTAGCAGTGGAGGACATATCGCACCTCTGCAGAGATTGGGCGAGACTCTCTGCCCCATCTAGTACATCAGTCACCCGCTGTTTGTGGCAAGTCCCAAAGGGCAACTACATTTAGTTAACTACCGCCAGCGTACTCTTGGTACCACGAATGAGCGAGCGGGTGCGGCGTCGGATTCGGGCCGCACCCTGGCAATCGAGACCGCTCCTCCAGCCGCAGTCGCGAACGCGCGATGGTCGCGGTGTTGAGACGATTCCAGACTGCGTCCTTCTCCCCCTTTCCCTGTGTGATTGCATCGGAACATCCCGGAACGTGACCGCCAGGACGCCGGGTTTCTCCCCACGCTCAAACCTTGCCGGATACACGAACGTCTGCACGGTTGCCGCCTCTATTCGAAGTCTTTCTCGCCCACACCGAGTTGCTGCTTTGTGCATTTTTCGTCTTTGTCGCGTCAGATCAGCCTTATCGTTCCCGAGGAAGGGCACGTTAGATCCGCGAGAACTTTTTGGCGATACCGTTTTCTGTGGTCTGCCCTGCACCAGACTTTCTCCCTGGCGCCTGCCTGGCTGGCTGTGGGGCAGCCAATATTGGCTGCAGCCCCCTTTCAGGCGGCCCGCCCAAAGTGGCACTCGTGCCCCCCTTTTGGTTGCGGCCCCGCATTGCGAGGCAGACCATCGCGGCTCGGATAGCAAGTCCCGTGCTATCAACGACACCTTTCCGAGCCGCGACCGTTAGGGAGCGGTTTTCAACTGAAAAACGCACATTTTGCGCCGGAAAGTAGTTAGCTCGCATATCTCACAGGACTCCCTGGCAAGTGGCGCGGGCACTCCTGCCGGCCGTGCCGGGACTCATCCCGGCACGCTTCCGCGCCACGAACAGTCCGTCCCAGACCCGCGAAACCGCGCGGAACGCGCCCCGATGAGTCGGGGCGCTGCAGGCAGGAGTGCCCGCGCCACAATATCTGCCCGACCGTCCTGCCATCGGCAAGGTCCGCGGCAAGCGAGTCCTCGCTGGTCCGTGCGCTTTTTGCGAGTGTTTCGCAAAGCCCGGTCCCCGAAGTACCCATGCCATGACTCCAACCAGGAAGCGGCTCTTTCCAAGCGAACTGGCTCCAGCCGGAACCTTGCGCTCGCGCCGCTCCGCTCCCCGCCGCCTGTTCCATCCTAAACATCGCTCCCCCGTTTTGCCGGTCACAAACTTTTGAAGTATTTTTCGACCCGTCTTACCCCTTTCCTTTCACCGCGCTACAGACTTCCCTCTCTTTCTCGCACCCCGGTCTCTCCACCCTCCCGCGCTATCGTGAAGTCGAGGTTAGGTTCGATTCGATATGACAGATTTCGCTTTAGACGATCGCCAGGCCACCGTCATTGCCGCTTTGAGCGCTGGCTACTCCCCCGAAAAGGCCGCCGAGTTGGCCGGCGTCAATCCCATGATGATCGACCTGTGGCGCCGCAATGAGATCGCGTTTCAACGCGCTCTGCTCGACACCCACTACGTCCGCGCCATCCAGCTCCGCGAAAAAGCCCTGGCCCTCGCCGACCGTGCCTTCCAAACCCTCAGCGACCTGCTCGACGATCCCAAAGCTTCCCCCTCGGTGCGTCTCAAAGCCGCCACCTTCATCGTCCAAACCGCCATCGCCCCGCCGCGCTTCCAGCCGGCCAAGCCGATCGTCCTGTCAGAACTGCCCCCGGACCTCGCTCGCGAAATCGCCGAACTCCACAAAGAGCCCCGAGCCGAAAAGGATAAACCAGCTCAGGGCTAAGCCGCTAAGAAAACCAGCCGTCGAAAAACCTGAAAATTTGCACAAAATTGCACAACAGCCGCGAGTAGCCCGGTGCAGGATCTCAGCCATTGGAGGCCGGTAGATACTTCCATGGGCCTGATGCAACAAGCCTGGCAGCGGATGGATGCGGCGCAACTCGGAAACCGGTGGGACTCAGGCCGCCGGGGCCCAAAAAGTCGGGATCTGGGAAGCTTGCTCCATTAGTACCATCAACGCCCTTCCTTCGTCCGGTCCCGCTACCGCAGTGGAAGGTACCGGACTTGGCCTTCCCACTCATCGGAGTTGCTGCATTCCGACAGCAGGATTATGTCCTCAACGGCGGCCCGAATCGGAATGCGGCGGCTTACCTCGAAGACGCCCGGCATGGGCTCGCCTTTCATGACCCGGCGATAGGCATGGGCTGTAATCGTCGAGACGTCATGAGTTAGAAGAACCCGTTTCTGACCTGCTGCCCACGCCAGAAGCGTTTCGTCGCCAGTACCCGTCAGTCCGACATCCTGGGCTCGCACAATATCGAGGTCGCGGCTTGCGCGGAACAACGCACGAAGGATGTCATTGTTGAAATTCTCGTCGGCCAGCCAGCGCAACACGGCTACCGCTGCCGCCGTTCCAACAATCGGGCGCGAATCCCCTCCGGCCGCCACCGGGATTCATTCGACCCCCTGATCGCCTCGGCGGCCTCGCCTCGCTTCGCCAGATACTGGTCCAATATGGCGGGGTGGCGCAAACAATATCCAATCGCCTGATAGGTGTCGGCCAACGACAGCGTCGGATATTGTTGGGCGATCTCCTCGGCAGTCGCTCCCTCGTTGAACGCAGCCCAAACCGTGTCCAGCGTGATGCGCGTCCCATGTACGCGGATTACACCATCTGCGCTCGTTTCGAGCGGAAACGGCTCGCTACTGAGGGCTTCTGCCATCCTCTCCAGAGTACCTCCGGCCCGACAACGGCGCAAACGCGCCGTCTATCGGCGCCCGGTTAACGCTCCCTGTCGATTGCTTCCCATACACGCATAAACGCCCATAGGGCCGCGAGGTGCTTGTACTTTCGGTGAAGGATTGCACCGCCGGATGCCGGCGTTGTTGTTACTCCAGCGTAATTACTACTTTGCCTCGCGCGTGTCCTTGTTCCAGATACCGGATTGCCTCGGGGACTTCGCTCAAGCTGTAACGCTTGTCGACGACCGGTGTTACCTTTCCGGACTCCATGAGGTCGCGCATGACGGTCAGGGCCTCTTTACCCCCTCTCGCCAGAAACATGACTAGCTTCTGGCTCACGAACGGTGACAACACAAGCGTTTTGATCAGACCAGCCAAAGGGCCGATCCACCGGCCGTCCGGTCCTCCGACCACGACGTATATCCCCTTGGGATTTAAGACGCGCCTCAATGCGAACAACGAACGATTCCCAACGGAGTCAAAAATCAAGTCGTAACGTTGCTCACTCCTGGTGAAATCCTCTTGGGTGTAATCAATGACCCGATCCGCGCCGATGGACCGGACCATTTCCACATTTCTCGTACTGCATACGCCGGTCACATCCGCGCCGTACGACTTGGCGATCTGCACGGCGAACGTACCCACGCCTCCCGCCGCACCGTTAATCAAGACCTTCTGCCCCGGCTGGATCTGTCCCTTGTCGCGAAGACCCTGCAATGCGGTGAATCCCGCCACAGGTACGGAAGCCGCTTGCTCAAACGTCACGTTATGCGGCTTCACGACCAATGCCCGCTCGGAAGTACACACATACTCCGCAAAGGCGCCACGGCAGTTGCCGAACACCTCGTCGCCCGGTTTGAACTGGGTTACGTTCCTGCCAACCGCCTCAACCTGGCCGGCCACGTCAACGCCCAGTCGTGTCATCTTTGGCTTGCGCAGACCGGCCATGATGCGCAGGAGGTACGGCCTGCCTCTCATGAAGTGCCAGTCAAGTGGATTCACGGAAGCGGCGTGGACTTTTATCAAAACCTCATCGTCCCCAGCGGCCGGCTTTTCGATCTCTTCACACTGGAGAACATCGGGCGAACCGTAGTGGGAATAGACGATGGCTTTCATGCGGATATCCTCACATCCGGTTCATGCGTCACGGGGAAGTTGACGGAATTGGCGATGAAACATTTGGCATGAGCCGGCGCGTGCAATTCGCGGGCTTTCGCAACATCGGAGCCGGGGGCCAGGGTGACTTCGGGGCGCAGAACGACGCGCTCGAAATGACCGGAGCCATCCGGATCTTCCTGCATGACTCCCTCGGCTCGATCGACATAGTTCACCACGACGATGCCGGCTTCCGCGCATAAGTGGAGATACCAAAGCTTGTGGCAGGCGGAGATTGACGCGACCAGCAATTCTTCCGGGTTCCAGCGCGACGGATCGCCGCGAAATGCCGGATCGGATGAGCCCGGTATGATAGGCTTCTCGTTTCCGGCTGAGATTTCGTGCCGGCGCTCATAGCTGCGGTAATCGGACGTCCCGGAGCCGGTGTTGCCGGTCCAGGTGACGGTGACGGCGTAGCGGTGGGTTTTGGATTTTGTCATGATGACCTCACTTTCCGGAGTGCAGGCCGAAGGTCTACTCCACGGGTGTGAGTACGTGGATGGTGTGCAGCCAGGTCTCTACCAGGTGCGGCCAGGCGGTGATGGGCAGCTCAGTGCGGCGGAGGCCGTAGCCGTGGCCGCCCTCGGCGTAGATGTGCAGCTCGGCCGGGACCTTGGCGTTCTTCAGGGCCAGAAAGTAAACGGTAGCGTTTTCGACGTGCACCGGGTCGTCTTCGGCCTGAAGAATGAAGGAGGGCGGAGTCTGGTCGGTGGGATGGATTTCGGCATTGGGTGCGAAGCCTTGTTCGGCGATGGCGAGGTAGCCGGGATAGACGATGACGGCGAAATCGGGCCGGCAGCTTATTGGGTCAGCCGCGTCGACGGGGTCGTATAGGCGCCGCTCGAAGTGGGTGCTCAGGGCGGCTGCAAGGTGAGCCCCGGCGGAGAAACCGAGCACGCCGATACGATGCGGATCGATGTGCCACTCGGCGGCACGGGAGCGGACGAGGCCGAGGGCGCGCTGGGCATCCTGAAGCGCGGCGGAGGATTTGGGATACGGCCCGGAATCGGGCACGCGGTATTTGACCAGGACGCAGTCGATGCCGGCGGAGTTCAGCCAATCGCAGACTTCGGCGCCTTCGAGATCGATCGCCAGGATGCGGTAAGCGCCGCCGGGAAACACCAGAACGGCTGCGCGGGAGTTGTGGCCCTTGGCCGGATAGACGGTGAGGGCCGGCGTGGAAACATTGCCGAGGCGGACGATGGGCTTGCCAGCCACGGGGCGGTCCTTTTCAGTGGTGGTGTCGATCTCGGGACCGAGATTGGCTTGGGCGCCGGGCGCTCCGTGCGGCCAGAGGGCGAGAGTAGTGAGACCGGGTGCGGGCTGCCAGACAGGCGCCTGAGCGAACAGGCTGGTGGAGAGTGCGGCGACTGCGGCGAGGGAAAGCAAATGCATGCGCATGATGTTTGCCTTGGATTGTAGCGCGCGGCTTCCACAGGCTTTAGCCGGTGACGGGCAGCGAGAACAGGTACGACATGAGGTTGTCCAAATCCTTGGGCGAGAAACGGTAGGGCGGCATGGGGGATCCGGGCGACAGTTTTTGCGGGTTGGCGAAATGGTCGATGACCCAACTGCGGGTCTGACGCGTGGACAGGCCATTCAGCGGCGGACCGACCTGCATGCCCACGCCATTCACCCGGTGGCACGCGCCGCATTGGTGGGACTGGTAGACCAGCGCGCCCTGGGTGGCGAATTCCGGCGCATCGGCGAGGGCGGTGGCGTTGTCCGGATTCAACTTGAGCAGAAACGCGGCCAGCGAATTCAATTGGGCGTCGCTGAGCGCGGCGGCGGGCATCGAACTGCCCGGGCGCACGCCGGCCGGGTCCTTGAAGTGCCGGATCATCCAGGCGGCATCGCGATGAATCGAGCCGCGGCTCAGATCCGGTCCGTCCGAAGTCTTGCCGAAGGCGTGACAGCTCACGCAGTTTTCCTGGCGAAAATAGGCGACGCCGGCCAGTTCCTCGGGCGAGAGTTGGATCCAGGCGGTGGGCGCCGCATAATCCACCTGCGCGATGCCCGCGACTTTGGGGGTGGTCGCAACGGCGGCGGCCGTGAGCCCGGTCCAGCCGATGGCGGCCAGCGCGACCACGGCAATAGCCACGCTGCGGCGGGTCACTTTCACCATCTTGCCGCGATCGAGAAATGGAACCAGAATCAGCGCCGTCACCGCCAGGCCCGGCAGCACCGCGCTGCCGAACACTTCGAGCGGCCCGTTGAACAGCTTCAGCGTCTGAAACAGGAACAGAAAATACCATTCCGGACGGGGCACGTAGGACGTGTCGGTGGGGTCGGCGAGTTGCTCCAGCGGCACGCGCACGGCTACCGCGAAGAGAAACAAGATC
>JBEKYD010000228.1:0-12577 GCA_049511335.1 Bryobacteraceae bacterium
CCGGCGCATCGAGCGAAGGCGCGGTCTTTCGCGAGATTCTGGGCAGCGAGTTCGCCGTGGCCGAACCCGGGACGGCAGGCGCCGGCGGCCGCGCCGTGGACTACATCCGCGAATGGCGCAATCTGCGCCTGGTCCGGCGCACTGTCGACGGCACAGTCTTCCAAAAGCAGAATGTCGATTTGTTGATTACGCCCACCATTCGCGAGTTGCCGTGGACCATCGAGGAAGAACTGGAACGCGTCGCCAACTTCCGTCCCCGCAACCCCAAACCGGGCAACACCCGATCGCTCGACGATTACGGCCTGCCGACCGTCACCGTGCCCTGCGGCTTCTCCAAGGCCGGCTTACCCATCGGACTGCAGATCAGCGGCCCCAACTTGGCCGAGGTCAACGTGCTTGCCCTCGCCCATGCCTACCAAGAGGCCACCGATTGGCATACTCGCAAACCCCCGCTCCAACCGGATGCCAAAGTGCCGGTGCTATCCAAGACCGCCGCGGCGCAGACCGGCGAATCGGTTACCCGCTGAGGGTTTTGTCGTGGCGCGGGCTGTCAAGCCTGCTGAGCCGAGATTCTTCTCGGCTTTTCTTTCCAGTCGTCGGGCCGGCTTGTCCGCGCGCCTCCTACTGGCGACCTGCGGCACGGCCAAAGTGAACGGCATTGTCCCTAACCCGGCAGACTCACGGGGAATCGGCGCGGGGAAGCCAAGTGGGACAGACGATCGTTTTTTGTCGTCTGTCGAGCGGCTGGCCTGGCCACGGCCTGACAGACCGCGAAAAACGTCCCCTCCCCAACTTGATTGGGAAGCGTGTGTATGCGAATATCTTGACCGGGGGAGAAACCATGCCCTTCCTGGATACAAACACCCTTCCCGTAATTGAGCGCAAGCCCGGCTGGCACGGACGATATTTCCATTCGCAGAATATGACATTCGCGCACTACGACTTCGTGCGCGCTTCCTCGATTCACGAACACTTCCATCCTGAGGAAGAAGTCTATGAGGTGATCCAGGGCGAACTTGAAATAACCATCGACGGCGTGTCCCAGATCGCCGGAGCAGGCGTGGTTGCGATCGTCCCGGGCAACGTCCGCCACTCGGTTAAAGCTCTCACTGACGGCAAGGTCATCATCGTCGACTACCCGGCAAGGCACGACTTCGCTTAGGCGCACAGCCTCGTGGCGCGGGCACTCGTGCCGGCACTCGTGCCCGCCGTGTCGGGACTCATACCGACACGTTTGTGGCGCCACGATCCCCCCACCCGGCGGCCGGCCATACCCGCGCAGCACTCGTAAAGTAGGCCTTTGCCTGCCCCTTTCCGCCAACCCGGATCATCCCACGGACCGGAAGCGCGGAAATCGCCGCGCTACTCCGCCCACCTGGGGATCCAAAAAGCCAGATGGTCTACCGAGGCTCGCAAATTACTTCAACAGTGTGCCAAAGAAAGCGATCATTTATCCGGTGGTTGGACGGAAGGGCTGTTGTCGATAGAAATCGGCTGAGCCTGGTTACAGGGCATCATTCTCCCAGATCCGGACTTGCGGAGAGTTTGGGCGTCCACTTCCACGAATCGAAAATCCTGGAAAATCCTGGATAAATGGGTCCAAGTGGACCGGGTGTATACTGGGATGCCAAGAGGGGAATCTGCCCACGCGACGGATCGTTCTCTAAGTCACCCATGGGAAAACTGCGCATCGGGATCATAGACATCGTGTCCAGGGGCCCGACCCGAGCTTTGTACGCTCGCGTCATGAATGCCAATCTCGCCAGCATCATGCCCCAGGCGATTGGCGTCTGGTGCAGAGAGGAGGGCCATGACGTCTCCTTCGTTTGCTTCACCGGTTTTGAAGATCTGCTGAAGGAGTTACCGGACAACGTCGACCTGGTCTTCATCGGCGCCTTCACGGAGGCGGCGCACACAGCGTACGCTCTGAGTCACCTCTTCCGCGCGAAAGGGGCCATTACCGCAATCGGAGGGCCCCACGCCAGGTGCTACCCGGAGGATGCCGCCCGGTACTTCGACTACGTCCTCGGCTTTACGGACCGGGAGACGCTCCGCGACGTCTTGCAAGATTGCTCGCAACATCGGCCAGACGGTGTGCAGATGGGCGCTAAACAGCAGCCGAGGACCCTTCCAGGGGTACGCGAACGCTGGCAGTTCATCGAACCGACTCTCAAGAAGGCGCCGTTCATTAAGATGGTCCCCATGCTTGGCAGCCTCGGGTGTCCGTATACTTGCAGCTTCTGCATCGATGCTGCGGTGCCCTATCGGCCCATGGATTTCGACGTTCTCCGCGAGGATCTGCGGTTCCTGCTGACGAAGTTCAAGCGGCCGCTGGTAGCCTGGCACGATCCCAATTTCGGCGTCCGATTCGACGACTACCTGGATATGATCGAGGACGCCGTGCCTCCGGGCAGCATCGACTTCGCCGCTGAAAGCAGTTTGTCTCTGCTCTCGGAACCGCACCTGAAGCGTCTCAAGGTCAATGGATTCCAAGCCGTCTTGCCCGGAATCGAGTCGTGGTTCGAATTGGGCGGCAAGTCGAAAACGGGCGCGCTGCAGGGGATGGATAAAGTTCGCCAGGTAGCCGAACACGTGAATTTGATTCTCAAGTACATACCCTACATACAAACCAACTTCGTCATGGGACTCGATTCCGACGAAGGGGCGGAGCCCTTTGAACTGACCAAACGATTCCTGGACTTGGCGCCAGGCGCGTTCCCCGCCTATTCGCTGCTCACGGCGTTTGGCCGGGCCGCGGCGCTCAATCTGAATTATCAGCGCGAAGACCGCGTGCTGCCTTTCCCGTTCTACTTCCTGAACAATAACCAGGCCATGAACGTGAAGCCCTTGCATTACTCCTGGCATGACTTCTATGACAGGGTAGTCGATCTGACCAGGTATTCTTTCTCCACGCGCGCTATTTCTCGCCGCTTGCTGGCCACCGAGGGATGGAACTCGCGGTGGATGAATCTCGTGCGTGCGGTTTCGACGGAAGGGTTTGGAAGAATCGGATACCATACGGAAATTCGTAAGCGGCTGGACACCGACCTGCAATTCCTGCCCTATTTCGAGCAGCAGACCGGCGAACTTCCCGAGTTCTACGTCGACATGATGCGAAAGGGGTTGGGGCCGCTTTGGGAATGGCTTCCCGCGGGCGGTCTGCATCACGACCCCTACGCCTGTTTAAAGTCCGAGCAGAACGCGGATGTGTTCAGCATCGTTTAGCGGTGCCGTGTTGCCCGGTTTCTCGAAGGTTGTCGAAGGCGTCCGGGAGATGCTGAGGCCGGAACGAGCTCCTTATGACCGAAATCGAGCTCACCCCCGAACAGCAGGAGGTCATAAACGTGATCTCCTCCGGTGGCACCATCCATGGCGCCATCGCCATTGCCAACGTTCTCCGCAAGGACGTTCTTGCCTGGCGCCGCGAGCTTCCCCATTTCGAAGCCGCCCTCCAGCAAGCCTTCGCCGACCGCGATTGGATCCTCCACGAGGAAGCCGTCACCCTGGTCAGCCTCGCCTACCAAACCCTCGGCGACATCCTCCGCGACACCGAAGCTCCCCCCAGCGTCCAGTTCAAAGCCGCCAGGTTCATCGTCGAAAGAGGAACCGCCCCCACCCCGGAAACGGCAAAATTCGCCGCCAAACGCACAAAAATGCACAAAACCGGCGATCCCCCCGGCCCTGAAACCGCTCAGCCCGAGGCCAATCCCTGCGGCAGCGGCAGCCGGAACAACCCCCTCCCCGGCGCAGCCTGACATCCGTAGCCTCGGAAATCTTCACCACGCACAACAATGCACAAATCCCCTCGTGGCGCACAGCGCCATTCCGACTTCCTCGACTCCTGACTCCTGACTTCCATATCCCGCAGGAATATCAAGGGCGAAGCCCTTGCCCAGTTATGGCCGTAGAATGTTTTCTGTGAAGAAGATTCTGAATCGACCTGAAAACTATGTGATCGAGATGCTGGAAGGATTGTGCGCCGCCCATCCCCGGTATTTCCAGAGGAGCGGCGCGGAAGGCCGCGTGCTGGCCAGGCCGGACGCGCCGATCGCGGGAAAGGTAGGGATCGTGACCGGCGGCGGCTCGGGGCACCTGCCGGTCTTCACCGGCTATCTGGGACCGGGGTTGCTGGATGCCTGCGCCATCGGCGAAGTATTCGCCTCGCCCGGCGCCGAACCGATGGCCGATGCGATCCGCGTGGCCGACGGTGGGGCCGGCGTACTGCGTCTTTACGGCAATTACGGCGGCGACGTGATGAACTTCGATATGGCCGGGGAAATGGTGGAGTTCGAAGGCATTCGGACCACCACCGTGCTGGTGGCCGACGACGTGGCCAGCGCCGGCCCCGCGGAGCGCTCGAAGCGCCGTGGTGTGGCGGGCATGGTCTACTGCTTTAAGATCGCCGGCGCGAAGGCCGCTGCCATGGCCTCCCTCGAAGAGGTCACCGCCGCCGCGCAGAAAGCCGCGGACCGTTGCCGGTCGGTGGGAGTGGCGCTCACGCCTTGCACCGTCCCCGCGGCCGGGCGCCCCACATTCAGCATCGGGGAAGGCGAAATGGAGATCGGGATGGGCATACACGGCGAGCCGGGTGTGCGCCGGGGCGCGCTGCGCACGGCCGACGAAATCACTGCGGAAATGCTGGAAATGTTGCTGGCCGACATGCCGCTCGGCGCCGGGGACCGAGTCTCGGTGCTGGTGAACAGCCTGGGAGCGACACCGCTCGAGGAGCTCTACATCTGCTACCGCTACGTGGCGCGCGAACTGGGCGCCAAGGGCGTCGCCATCGTGGCGCCGCTGGTGGGGCGCTATGCCACCTCCATGGAAATGGCCGGCATGTCGCTGACCTTCTGCAAACTCGACACCGAGTTGGAGGCCCTGCTGACGGCGCCCTGCGATTGCCCGTTCCTGAGGATCTGACATGGCCGCGACCATGACGACGGACTCCATTCGGTGGGCCATCGGCCGCTTGAAGGAGAAGATGGACGCCGCGGCCGGCGAGCTGAACGAGCTCGACGGAGCGCTCGGAGACGGTGACCTGGGCGTTACCCTCTCTCGCGCCGCCCAGCGCCTCCTGGACGATCGGCCGAATCTCCCCGACGATGTCGGCGTGGCGCTGTTCCAGTGCGCCCAAGCCTTCACGCGGGTCACAGGCTCAACCTATGGCACCTTGTTGGCCACCGGTCTGATGGCGGCGGCCAAGGCCACCCGCGGGCGGAGTGCCGTGCCATGGACGGAGATTTCTTCGCTCGTTGCCGCCGCGCTCAAAGCAATGTCGGACCGCGGCAAAGGGATGCTCGGCGATAAGACGGTTTTGGATGCGTTGGAAGCGGCGCGTCGTGCCACCGAAGGGCTCGACGAGCCTCGGGCGCTCGTGACGGCGGCAGGCCAGGCGGTGGACGCGAGTATGGCCGAGTTTCGCGATCGGCCCTTTCGCCAGGGCCGCGCGCGCATCTTCGGAGACAAGGGCCTGGGCCGCGACGACCCCGGCATGGTGGCTTTCAAGAGGATCATCGAGAGCTTGGCCTGACGTGACATGGCACAGCCTCTCAGTCCAACGCGACACACATTTTCATCCTGGCGGGGTCCGCCCCTCGTCCGCGCGCGGCCCCCTGGTCGCGCATCGCCTGGGCCAAGGACCTCATCCTCCAGGTAAGAGCGAGACTGCTAAGTGCTCAGTTTCACAATTAGGGTCACATATTCAGCAACCGCTCCCTAACGGTCGCGGCTCGGTTTCGCGCGTTTCCGAGCCGCGACCGTCAGGGAGCGGTTGCCCGGGAATACGTTAGTGAACTTATGAAATAGTGTACTTAGTTACCGGCGCCCACCGCCGCCACCGCCCTGGAAGCCTCCTATGCCACCATGGAAGCCGCCACCGTAGCCACCGTTGAAACCACCGTAACCGCCACGGTAGCCACCATAACCGCCGTGGTAGCCGTAAATACCGCGGTAACCGCCGTACAAGCCGCCGAAGCCGTATCCATAGTATCCGCCCCAATACATCGGCGACCAAAGAAACCCACCGCGCGGCAAGAACGCCCAGCCGTTATGCCACGGATTCCAGAACCAGCCCGGACCATACCAAGACGATCCAGCCAGCACCATGTTTCGAGCCGATTCGGCGCTCATTTCGGACATATACTCGGAACGGACTCTGCTCCACGCGTAGAGAGAATCCGTCGAATCTCGATGCACCCAGCTCGTGTGTAGCTTGGGGTTATTCTCGAGCGCTACGCATTCGTCTTTGTTCAAGTCCGTATGGCGGCCCGCCACCTTTACAATGGCCTTGCCGTCGTAGGTCGTGACCGCCGCTTTGTCGGCGTCCACTTCATAAAGACCCTTCTTGTCGAGCACCACTTGTGCGCCCTTGGTATCGACTTCCAGCCGGGTTTCTTTCGGCACCCAATCGGCCTCCAGCATGGCCCGGCCGTTCATCACCTCGATCACCGAATCGACAAGATCGGTGGAAACCATACGCACCGCGCTATTGTGATCCAGGCGAAGAAACACGCCTGGCGTCAACAGAACTTCCGCCCTGCCGTCGGTCGTGGCCAGCACTTGGCCTCGTCCCAGTTCGGCCCTGCCGATGTTCCCTCGCGTCACCGGCTGCCCGTTCAGGGTCACCAAACCCTCCACGTAATTGAGCGCACCGGGCTGTGCGACCGGCCGCGTCTGCGCCCTGGTAGCGGGCCCCGTTTGCGCTGTCGCGCCCGGTCCCGTCTGAGCTGTAACAACCGGCCCTGTCTGCGCCATCAGAATGAGCGCGCTCAGGGCTGTCAGACCCACCATGCGGCCGGAAGTTCGCCAATTCGTCCAGTTCATCTTCATCGGGAACTCCTTCCACCTACTTAGATGTAGGCCCCAAACCGAACGTTCCGGGCTTTACACATCGACACGGTTCCTTACGGATGGTATAAATCAAAGATAAAAAAGCACTTAGGGTAATATTGGAAGAATGCCTGAGGGCCGGCCATAGTGAATACCTATTTTCTGGGATCCGGCGGTTCGGCGTGGAAAAGATGGGGATTGGACACCGACATCGCGAAAGCCTCTTGCGGATTCCGCACGTACACTTCCGTCAACTCACTTACCGATTTTGTGATCCGCCACCGCTGCTCCACGGCGAGCACAAACAGCCACGGCGCGGCCCAGAAAGCCGCCGTCCCCGCCACCGCCAGCACGGATACGCTTTTGAGGACCGGTGTGAAGGTCGCCAGCAGAGAGGCCAAGCGCAACAACAGGGACCAGGCCAGGTAACGGAGAAAATCCGCGAATTGGCTTCTACCCATCTCCTGGCTAATCCGTTGCAAACCGAGGCTAATCAAGGCGGGCACTGCCAGCACCACCGGGCTCGACCATTGCAAATATCGCATCAAGGGATAAACCGAGCGGTGGTCCGACAACTCCCCGCGATAAGGCAGCACTGCCGCCATCAGTGCCAGAATGACCAGCGGAAGCACCAGGTCCCTCGGGCGAAACCCCGTCCCCAGGCCAATTGCCGCCAACGAAGACCACATGGCGATCAAACCGGCGGTCAGCAATACCATCGCCAGCACTGTGGGAATCTGCCGGAGACTGACCACACTGACCAGCCGGGCGGTCTGGTGCCATCCCATCAGAAACGTGGTCCACTCGAAGCCATGGCGCACCAGCGCCATGGCACAACTGGCGGCCATCAACAACCACGCTAGGCGCATCCTGGAGCCTTTCTGATGGTCGCGCGAGATCCGCCGGCAAAAATACAGCGCAATCGCGTTGGCAAGAATGTAAAGCGGTTCGTAACTTGCACTGGCGAAACGCGTCAACGAGGCGCCCGGTTGCGCGAATTCCAGCGCTTTGGAGACGCCCCCCGCCAGGGCCGAGAGGATCAGCGCCGCCCATACCATCGCCGTAGTGCCATCAACCTTGCGCACCTAGGCTCCTGCGATTGCCAGGCTGGCACCCGCGTGCTTGACCAGGCTGCCGGCCGCCAGGCCACAGATCGACGCCACCACTTCGCTCAAATTGGCCACAAAAAGCTGCCAGTTCCGCCGGCACAACCCGCCTTCGGAACGCGTGGTGGATCGCTCAACCGCCAGCTTGATACTGGCTCGCGCAGTTCCCGCGCCGCAGATCGGCTCCATGAGCACCCGCATGAAAAATAAGCCTTCAGCCACGCTCCAGCTCCAGCTCCGGCTTCCAGGCCTTTCGCCGGCACAAATCGCCTCCACCGAGTCGGCGATAAAGCTCTCCATCTCGTCGGATGGCAGTTCGAGCGCACTCCGCAGTCGTGAACCTTCTTGCATCATCAGGTCGTGCCACTCGGCAAAGCTGCCGAGCGTGCGGGCGCATTTGACGCACGTCGCCGCGTGCGATCGAATGAACGCCGCCCTGGCCGGAGCCAGCACGCCGCTTACATAATCCAGCCACTCTTGTTCTGAAATATCGTGGTGCATGGCTCAGGTCGCTTCCGTGGCAAAGCGTGCCGCCAGTTTCTTCTTCGAATGAAAAATTTTCCACTGCACGGTGCCGATGGGAATCTCTAACACCGCCGCAATCTCATGATGTTCCAATTCATCGACATACCGCAATAACATGATCTGCCGTTCGTCCGGATTCAAACTCGCCATCCATTCCGAAAACTGAGAGCGCAAATAGGGGTTCTGGGGCCGCCCGCACGCCTCCTCCGCTTCCGCATTGAGCCTGACCGTGGGGACGCGGCGGCTCTCATCCCTGAAGTGCCGCAGCAAAACATTTTGCGCGATTCGGTACAGCCAGGGCCGAAACCGATCCCGGCTGCGAAGCGCGTGACTCGCCTTGTATACACTCAACATCACTTCCTGTGTCAAGTCCTTGGCCATTTCCACGTCGCACCCCCGGGCGCGAAAATACCCCACCATCCAGGGCGCAACCAAATGGAACAGACTGCTAAAGGAGTCTTCACTCGGCGCACCCAGGAATCGTTCAATCACCTCGTGGTTGCGGGACGCTGATTCAGCCGGCATGTTGAGCGACGAGGCTCGATTCGGCGTTTGAACCTGACTTTGCCTCCTAACAATGTGGTCCGTTAAAGTAGATACCGTTTCCGCGCCATTTGTTGGCGGTGCAAACGATATCCGCTAAATTAAGCGATCCGCGACGGCTCGCCCAGGTCATTGCAAGAATATCACAAGCAATTCTCTCCAAATATTATTAAATTGCACGATCCGCAAACAAAAGGCGGAAGTTGGGCATCTCTAAGCCGGAGCCTCACTATCGAGAGGAACGGGAGGTCGCTTTGGGAATTGCTGGATTGATGCTAAATCGTTTGAACGGCCTGGGTTGCTGCACCCTTGCTCTGGCCGCTCTGCTGCTCTGCGTACCGCGTTCGAATGCGCAGGTTCTTTACGGGTCTCTCACCGGTAACGTGGTCGACGCCAGCGGAGGTTCGGTGCCGAACGCCAAGGTGGAGGCCCTCAACGTCGCCACCGGGGTAGCCAGGACTGCCACCACCGACGACCGCGGCGGATACCTGATCAGCGATCTGCAACAAGGCGTTTATAAGGTGACCATCACGGCTGCATCCTTCGGAACGGTCATCGAGCAGGGCGTCACCGTGGATGCCAATACCGTCCGCCGCGTCGACACCCAGATGCAGTTGGCGCAGGTCAGTCAAACCGTCACCGTGGATGCCACCGCGGCCGCGCTGCAGACCGATCGCGCCGACGTCAGCGCCGAGATCCGGCCCACCGAGATCACCGAGCTTCCCATGAACAGTAACGCCATCCGGAACTTCCAGAGCGTTTATCTGATCATCCCGGGCGTGACGCCGCCGGCCTCCGAACACTCCGAAGCGGGCAACCCGCAGGCCGCCCTGGGCGTCAACGTGAATGGCGCCTCCTATAACAACAACAACACCCGCATCGATGGCGTCAGCGATCTGTACCCGTGGCTGCCGGAGATCGCCGCTTATATTCCGGCGATGGAGGCCATCGGGACGGTCAACGTAGTGACCGCCAGCTTCGACGCCGAGCAGGGCTTGGCGGGCGGTTCGGTGGTGAACGTGACCATCAAGTCCGGCGCCAACCAGTTCCATGGCACGGCTTGGGAATTCAATACCATCAGCGCCCTGAAGGCCAGAAATTACTTCTATTACGGCGCCACCAATCCCAAGAACATCATCAACCAGTTCGGCGGCAACTTCGGCGGCCCGATCCGGAAGAACAAGCTCTTTTTCTTCGCCGATTGGGAAGAAACCGACAAACGGGCCAACGTTTCCGCCTTCGAGAGCGTCGCCACCGATCCGCTCCGGCAAGGCAACTTTTCCGCCACCGGCACCAACATCTACGATCCCAATACGGGAGCTAGCAACGGCACCGGGCGCACGCCATTCCCGAACAACGCGATTCCCTCCGCGCGCTTCGCTTCCGCTTCGCAGAAGATGATCGCTTTGATGCCCGAACCAAACCAGGTATCGGCTTCCGCCACCCCCACCAACGACTACTTCGGCAGCGGTGATTATTCCTCCACGCACCACAACATCGACACCAAAGTGAACTGGAATCCCAACGAGAACAACACCGTGTTCGTCCGCTACGGAATTTCGCCCAGCCATATCTTCGATCCCCCCGGACTGGGACCGGCCGAGGGCAACACGCTCGACGGCGGCCAGCCGGGGACGGCTACCGGCCGCGTCCAGAGCACGGGCGTGGGCGCCACGCACACGTTCTCTCCCACGCTGGTGGCGGACGGAAGCATTGGGTATACCAGACTGCGGCTGGGTGCCGAAAACGTGGATATCGGTACGAACTATGGGTTGACTGCCCTCGGTATTCCCGGCGCCAACGGAACCTACTATCTGGATGGCGGTTATCCAAATTTCGGAGTCACCGGCTTCTCTTCTTTCGGCAATTCCAACGCCTCCAACCCGTTCCTGTTCCGCGACAACGAGTACAACGCCTCGCTCAACCTGAGTTGGATCAAAGGGTCCCATTCGGTGCGTTTCGGCGCCGAGTATCAGCGCTTTGCGATCAACCATTTCCAGCCCCAGACCTCGTTCGGCCCCCGCGGCGGGTTCACCTTTACCGGCGGCATCACCTCGCTCAATGGAGGCCCGGCTTCGAACAACTACAACGCGTGGGCGGATTTTCTGCTCGGCCTGCCCCAGACGCTGGGCACTTCCACGGAATACATCAACCCCGCCACGGTCCGCGAGACGACCTACGCCTTCTATGCCCGCGATCAGTGGCAAGTAAGCCGGAAACTGACCATCAGCTACGGAATGCGCTACGAGCTCTATCCGCTGGCCACGCGCGACCATTACGGCGCCGATATTTACAACCCGGTGACGGGCATCGTCTGTCTCGGCAATGTCAATGGCAACCCCAAGGATTGCGGCGTCAACGTGGGCAATGGCAATGTAGCTCCCCGCATCGGAATCGCCTATCGCTTTAACGACAAAACCGTGCTTCGCTTAGGCTACGGCATGAGCGTCGATCCCAACAGCTATCGGGCCATGCGCGACGCTTACCCGGCTACCATCGGCGAGTCTGTCGCCGGTGCTAGCTCCTACGCGCCGGCCGGCTCGCTGGTAACCGGCATCCCGCCCATCGTAGGTCCGACGCTATCGCAGGGCAGCTTTCCCCTCCCGACTGCCATCACCACCACCACTTACCCCGCCAACTACCGCCGCGGATATATCGAATCGTTCAACGTGACGCTCCAGCACGACTTTGGATTTTTCACCCTCCAGAGTGCCTGGGTGAGCTCGCTCGCCGTGCGCCACACCGCCGACATCAACATCAACGCCGCCGGCCCCGGCGGCGGCGTGGCCGGGCAGGCATACTATCCCCTCACCGGACAAACCACCGCCATTACCGAAAGCACGCCGTTCAACAACGCAAAATACGAATCCTGGCAATCCCAACTGACGCGCCGCCTGGGAAAGGCCGGGTTATTTGGAATCACTTACACGTTTTCCAAAGCCATGGACTATGGCGACAACGACGACTCGGGCCTGACCTGGGCCTGGGTTCCCATGTACATTCGCAACTACGCCCTGGCTGGCTTCGACCGCACTCACAATTTCCAGGGTTACTGGGACTACAAGCTGCCGTTCGGCCGCGGAACGTCGCTGGCCAACCACGGCGTAGCGGCGGCCATCGCCGGCGGGTGGCAATTGAACGGCATCTTGAGCCGGTACAGCGGAACGCCTTTCACCGTCGCCTCGTCGGGCACGTCGGTGAATGCGCCGGGCAACACGCAAACCGCCAACCAGGTCGCTTCGTCGGTGGCCATTCTGGGCGGCCACGGCATCGGCGCCCAGGGTGGTTCGTACTTCAACCCGGCGGCGTTCGCGCCCGTCACCACCGTCAATTTCGGTAACAGCGGCCGGGATATTGTGCGCGGCCCCGGCGTGTTCAACGTGAATGCCAGCCTGTTCCGCAACTTCCGCCTGACCGAAAGGTTCATGCTGCAATTCCGCGCCGAATCGTTCAATCTGACCAACACACCGCAGTTCGGTAACCCCGGCGCTACGGTCAGTTCGGCCACCTTCGTGAACGGCGTCATCACGTCGCTGAACGGCTACACGCAAATCACCTCGGCCAGCAATGAGCGCCAG